>JAKQQT010000734.1 GCA_029564025.1 Armatimonadota bacterium
GGGGCGCACCCGCGCCAGCAGATGCGCGCTCATCCATGTCAGTATGCACGCCAGGGCGATGCGCGGAACCGTGATCCAGAACACGTTTGCTCCGATGGCGGCAAACAGCAATGTATCCTCCACGATGGCGTGGCAAACCCCGAGGAACACGCTCACAAGGAAAGCCTGCCGCCCGGTAAAACCTTCGTTCTCGGCCGCATCCAGTATCATCCCGGCTCCGTAGGCGATACCAAGGAAGAATCCGGCCCACAACGGCATCACGGAGTGCTTCTCCAGACCCAGTATCCGCAACGGACGGTAGGTGGCGTTGGTCAGACGGTCCAGCCAGGGACCGTTGCGCAGAAACTCCATCAGCACCATCAACGGGACCACGATGGCGAACGTCTTTCCCAGCGTGTTGGCGAGCCCCATCGCGTCCTTGCCCCATTCCTCCAGCATTCCGGGCCGGGGCGGAAGGATCGAGGCCGCGTCGGGAGAGAGGTCGCCACCGAATCCGAACAGGTAGTGCATCGCCGCGCCCATCGCCAGGCCGAACAGCACACGGAACACGAGTATCAGGAACCACCGCGTCTTCAGTCGCGCCACAACGGCAACTTCAACCACCAGATTGTGTGCGATGAGGCAGACAACCGCCAGTTGGGTGATCTGAGACGCGTTCAGCGACAAGGCCTGCATCGCGCCGATCGCCGCGTAGAGGTTGATGAACCAGCCGACCACCATCGGCACGGCGGTCTCCGGCGGCAGGCCGCAGAACTGCATCGCCGGAGCCACGAAGGCGCACAGAGCCTCCAGTACCACGGTCCGTTTCAGGATCGCCACGGCGAGGTACGCGGGCGCCATGACCTTGACGAGCGCCACGAACAATCTCAGTCCCCGGTCCAGGCCGGCTCGGGCGGTGTCGCGGTTGGAAACCGAAGCCTTTGATTCTGCTCGCGCCACGCTAGCTTTTGTCCTTTCCGAGCCGCAGAAGGCAATCGAACGCGTACAGCGCCACCAGCGCTTCTTCCTCGGTGATGTCCCGCTCCCTGGCCTTGACGGCGATCCAGTCCAGCGCCGTGGCCGCGGTCCCTTCCAGCGCGATCCTGGCTTTATGGGAAGCAATGTCGAGATGCCTTACGGCCTGATTGTGGTCGCTGACGCCCAGGGCCTCCACGGCGGCCTCAATCCTGCGCGCGGCCTGACCGTTTCGGGCTTTTCTCATCTCCTTCAGGTGCCCTGTCAGCATCTGGCCGACCGCCTCCTCGCGGGCATATTCATCCATCGCCAGCCAGCCGTAAAGCGTCTTGGGATCGCCGATGATCGCCGCCAGCGAGTTCGCCAGTTCCCGGCGCAACAACGGCTCTGCTGTGCTCAACCGCGCCAGAATCGGCTCCACCGAAACGGGATCCCCCAGTTTAGCCAGCGTATTCCCAAGGATACCAACCTCCTCCGGATCCAGCCTGTCGTCGGAACGCATGATCTCGGTCAGCGGCGCCGCGACGTCCTGCTCGCCGAGATCCCCCAGGGATTGGATGGCGGCCGCGCGCGCCGGATGATCCGCCTCTTCAGCGATCTCGAGCAGAGTCTCTCTGGCTTCCGTGGAATGGAGTTTGCCCAGGGCATGCGCGGCGGTCTGTACGAACGCCGGATCCTTTCCGGTATATTCCTGCAGCATCTTCAATAGAGCGGGAACGGCACGTTGGTCGCCCAGGCGTCCCAGCGCTACCGCGACCTGTATGCGGATGTTTGCTCCGGGACGGTTAAGCGCTTCCAGCAGGGGCTCCACGGCGCGCTCATCGCCCAGTTCGCCCAGCGCAATGGCGGCCTGGCGCCGCACCGGAAGAACCGGATCGTTTAAAGCCACCACCAGGTCCTCGAACGCCAGCGGTTCCCGCATCCGGCCCAAAGCCTGCGCGGCGGCGGCGCGCTTGCCGGGAGTCGATGACCCGGCGAGGTGCCTTAAGTGAACGAAGGAGCGCAACGGCTTCGAACCGGCCAAACGACCCAGAACATCCTTCACATCGTCCGACTGCGGTTCGCTGATTCCCCTCAGAAACGGAATCACCATCAGCCGCAACGTGAAGGAGAGCATGAAAACCAGTTGGTACGGCCCGAAATGCATGCCGAACGCGTTGATACCCTTCGCGGTTGCGTCACAGAAAATTCCCCCCAGCAGGGGCGCCGTGAATCCGCAAAGACCCACCACAGTGCTCCAGACCGACGTGTAAACCGCCGTCTTGTTCTTCGGCGACAATCCGAGCATCAGGTTCATCTGCGACACGGCGAATGCCGCGCTGAAAACACCGACGAGGAACTGGCAGATGCCGATGAGCACCAGCGTGTAGGTCGGCCGGCTGACGTCCGTGAAGGCAAAGTACAGCGGAACGGTGACGAACACCAGGTATGAGATGGTGTACAGTGCGCGGTTTCCGTATTTGTCGATCAAATACCCCGCAACGGGCGCGACCAGCAGTTGCACCAGCAGGGCGAATCCGTTGATCAGCTGGACCTTCAGGAACGAGTACTCCAGCCCCTTCAGCATGTAAACCGCGAAGAACGGTCCCGCCACGCCCTGCGCCAGAACCCAAAACGCATAGGCCCTCAGGAACCGGGCGAACGGCTTGTCGTGCAGGGGTTCGCGGAAGAACTCCCAGGACAGCGACGGCCGCGTGGTGCTGGGGCTCTTCGGCGGTTCCGGTTGCATCAGCAGGGAGACGAGGTTCATCGCGCCCAGCACGCCTGCGATCGCGAACAGCGTCGCGTAGGCGGCCCGGGGCCCGTAAGACTGCTGGAATACGTCCAGAAACCGCCCGGCCAGCGGCGATGCGATGAGCGCCACAATCCCCATCGCCACGTTCCGCTTGGAGTAATACCGACCCCGCCGGCGCTCCGGCACGAGGTCGTTCATGATGGAGAACCACGCCGGTATCGCGAGGTTTATCGTGATCCACGAGGCCGCCATCAGCACGAGGAGAAGGCCGAGCGTCAGGGACTTGCCGAGGAACAATGCCGCGATGGCCAGGATAAACCACGCCGCGCGCGGGCCGCCCGACAGGAAAGCCACGAAACGCCGGCGTTCCGTGCGTTCCTCGACGAGGTAAGCGCCGAACAAACCGGAGATTCCGGCGATGGCCTGCAGAGCGCCCAGAAGGCCGATCTGGAACGAGGACGCGCCCAGGTAAAGCGCGAAGCCCTGCGGGATGACGCCGAGGGTGAGCGTCAGCCACGTGGTTGCGAGCATACCCTCGACGGTGCTGATGCGCATCGCCCGCAACGTTTCCATGCGTGTCAGCGGTTTCGACAAGCCCTGGTCTCCGGTGTTTCGACAGGTCGTTGATATCCGATATCAGTGTGCAACGCCGCGCCCGTTCAGGCATAGCGAATTGCTACTGAATATTGACACGCAAAACCGAGCCGGCGGGAACCCCGATTTCCGGCGCGAACACCAGGCCGTCCTCCCGCCCTTCCGCCTCCACCGGTCTGCCGTTCAACGACGCGATGCCGCTGACGCCCTTCCACTTGCCCAGGTTCACCTCGCCCCACAGGACCTTGAGCGTGTGGGAGTCTTCCTCGCGCGTGTAGATGCCCCAGCCTGTGTTCGTCACGAAGAAACAACGAAAGTCGCCGGACACCACCGGCGCGAATCCGATCGTCCCCGACCGGCCGTCCCAGGTGTATCCGCTCCAGGCGGTCAGCAGGGACCACGAAGACATCGCCCGCGCGTAGTGATGTCCGCATTCCGGTTCGTCCCACGGATTGCGCCGAACGCCGTCGTGCCTGGCCCGAACCGCGCGCACAATCGTCAGCGCCTGTTCCAGCAAACCCTCAAAGATCAAACCCGCGGCTACGTGGTACTCGATACCGGTCCACACCTCGTCGGCATACGGGAACGGATAGTTCGGTCTTCCTCCGTTCGGCCACGAGCACAGCACCAGGCCGGCTTCCTCGTTCAGGGCGTAGGTGCGCTGGCAGGACTCGTGCGCGCTCAGATTCCCCCAGAAGTTGTGCCGGTATACAGCCAGCATCGCGGAACGCACCTGCGCCGCCGGAAGCACGTAACCAAGCCCCACGCAGTGTGCGAACCACTGGCCGACCAACTGATCCGAAAGACAACCCGGTCCGTACTGGTAGCGGGGAACTCCGTCGTCGACGTCCGCGCGCCCGGTGAGCATCCCCTTCTGTGTGGCGGCATCGAACCGCACGTCCTGCGTAAAGTACTCTCCGTTGAACAGACGGGCATATCCCTCGGCACCCCGTTCGGCACGGGCGCGGTACTCTGCCGCCCTGTCCGCCTCGCCAAGCGCCTCGG
>JAKQQT010000409.1 GCA_029564025.1 Armatimonadota bacterium
CCATGGTTGCCTGTATCCGCAAGTTACTCACGACGCTGAACGTGATAATAGCTACACGACGTCCCTGGGATACCAATCGAATTGCCCTGACGGGCATAGCTCAATGATCAGTAACACTTGACAAATCAACACAGTTGCTGAACGAAGTGAAGAATCATGTTAATGACGATAGATTCTTCGCTGGCGCTCAGAATGACACCGTTTTAAGTTTGGTGTATTTCGTAATCCTTAATTGACGAGAAGTTTCCAACCCACCTTGTCCACCACGTAGCCTCGGTAGCGGGTGTCGGCGCCGATGAACACGTAGGGCGTGTCCGGCAGAGGGACGCTGGCTTCCCACACAGCGCCTTCCTGATCGGAGATGGCATTCGCGGCTGTGGCCTTCCTGTTTTTCAGGGTGATGGAGCGTGTCTTGCCGGTGTCGTCGGGGTCCCCGCGCCAGTAAATGCGATAAGCAACGGCTTTATTGAGCGGTTTTCGCGTGGTCAGCAGGAAGCACAGCCGTTTGTTGTCCCTGCAGGCGCGCAGTGACGTGATATCTGCGCTACCGCCGACGTCGACCGGCAGAGAATCTTCACGCGGATCGGGGATACTGACCGGCAGGTTTTGCCAATCCCGGTCGAAACCGTCCACCACGATTCCGGCAGGCGCCTCGCGCAGTTCCGCGGTTCCTCTTGTGCCAATCAGTTCCGCGCGCCGGTGAAACGAAGTGAGGAACCGTTTCATCACGCGCAGTTGGCTTCGGTAGCACGCGATAGCGCGGCGTTTGGCATCTACTTCCTCATCGGTCAGTTGGAAGCGTGACCAGGTGGTATCAAGGCCCAGCAGGGAGGAAGGCGGCGCGAGGTCTCTGGACACATGCTCACCCTGCGGAACCGGCCAGTCGCCCCTGTGCACCAGATAGAGCCCGACGGCGCAGGGATACGGGCTTTGCCGCGGGATGGCACCCAGCGCGCCGGGATTGTATTGACCGCTTACGGCCAGGGTGACAAATGTGTACGTCGCCCAATGGTCGGAGTGATTGTCGCTGGGGTGGGGACAGTACACGACCGTCGGCTGAAAGTCGCGAAACAGCCGTTGTACGTCGGACAGGACGGATCTTCCGCAGTAAACAGCCTGGGGGGTGTAGGAATCTTCGTAGGGCGACCGACTGTGACCGGTGCTGAAGGAAACATAGGCGTTCCACGGGTTCCAATGGTTCAGCCACAGTTCGGCCAGGCCGCGGTCGGGATATCCGAGGAAGACGATCTGTTCCGGGCGGACGCCCATTGTGTGCAGGGCGGCCACGGCTTCGCGCTGTCGCACCTTGCCGAAGCGGATATAGTCCGCCGGACGAGGCCGCAACCGCCGATATTGGCGTTGTACGGCGTAAGGAAAGCCGTCGCCGTTTGTCATGAACACCACGCGAACGTCCGCGCCCGCGCGAACAGCGCGTTGAATCACACCGCTGACACCGAGCGTTTCATCGTCGCAGTGCGGGGCGAAAACGAGGATGCGGTCGCCGCGCAAAGATTCCGGCCAGTTCCTCAGTTCATGCGTATCCACGCCGGCGTTCTGCCGGTAGATGCGGAACGCGGAAACGGACAGAACAATCCCAAAGCCGGCAAGGCCCACAAGAATCGCGGTGATGACGGCCGTGCCCCACCAGCGGCGGATCGCAATCGGAACCATTGACATAGACAATGGGGATTACAGACGCCGCGATCGGCCGGAGGCATCCGGTGGATCGGGGTGAGCCGAGAAGTAATCGATCAGCGCATCCAGGTCCGTGCCTCCGGTCGCAATCACCTTGCCATCAGCAAGCGTGGTAAAGCCGTCTCCACCACCGGCGATGAATTCGTTGGCGGCGACTGTGTAGGTTTTCGCGTCTTCCAGCGGCGAACCATCGGCCATTTTGACCTCGCGAACACGGGAACCGGGTAGTGCCTTGGGATCCCATGTATACGTGATTCCGGACACCCACAACATCCACGATTCCTCGCGTCCGTCCGCACCGGTTCGCCACTGTTGTTCCAGCACTTTCCGGACCTGCGCGCCGGTCATCTGGATGGCTTTCAGTTTGTTGCCGAAGGGTTGGCATGTGTACAGGTGTCCCCACGTGAGGACGCCCTCGGGGATATCGGAGCGGATACCACCGGAGTTCATGAATGCCACGTCGGCTTTCATCGCTTCGCGTTGGGCATCGGCGATGACGGCGCCCAGGGCATCCTTGCCGTCGTTGCGCTTGTATCCCCGTTTCAGGGTTGCGATGACCTTGTTCACGCGCGGCGCGGCCAGGGCTTCATAGTTGGCGACCATGCGCTCCACATCGAAGGCGGGAATCAAGTCGTCGTGGGTGGCGTCCAGTATCAGGGCGTTCTTCTTGATTACATCGCCGGAACCGCGGTCGATGGTCATCACAATGTCGGCAAAGGCGGCGCCGTAGTTGCGGGCTTGTGTTATAAGCGTGCGCCCGATGAAACCGTTGATGTTGGTATGTGTGTGGCCGGAGATGATCAGGTCCACGTCCGGCCGCATGCGTCTGGCCATATCGGCAATCGGGCCGGAAATGACGCCTGTCGGATTCTCGGGTTTCTGTTCGCCGCCTTCGTGCACCAGGGCGATGATGGCGTGCACGCCGTATTTGCCGAGGTGGTCCGCCCATTTGTTGATGGCTTCGGTTTCGTCCGCAATGGTGAGGCCTTTCAAACCTTCGGCCGCCACGGCGGTTTTGGCTTCGCGGGTCACCACGCCGATGATGCCAATGCGAACACCGTTGATCCAGTGGATGGAATACGGCGCCAGTATCGGCTTGCCGGTGCGCTCTTCCACCACGTTGGCGCACACGATGGGAAACTTCGCGCCGGGGAACGGTTTCGGATAATAGCGGCTGGACTTGTGCTTGCCGCCCTTCCACAGGCGAAGCATTTCGAGGTAGCCTTCATCCAGCTCGTGATTGCCGAGCGTTGCCGCGTCGAAACCGGCCATGTTCATGAACTCGACAGTCGGTTCGTCCTGGAACAGGGCTGAAACGGGAGGACTGCCGCCCACCGAATCTCCGGCGGAAACAATCAGCGCCAGGGGCGGTTGCGACTCGATTTTGCGGAACCGGGAGGTGAGCCACGCCGCGCCGCCGACCGGTATCTTCTCGCCCTGTTTGGTAATGAAGCGGTCTTGGACAATGTGGCCGTGGAAGTCGTTTATGGCAAGTATGCGGACATCGACGGTTCCGCTGTGAAGGCCCGCGAATGCCGTCGTCGCGACGGCCATCAAGGCTAACGAGGCGAATAGTCTCTTCATCATCTGATTCCCTCCCGACTGAACCACAAAAACACAAAAGGCACTGGTAGGGGCGGCCCACCGTGGCCGCCCTTTGTTAGCTCCGCGCCAGCGCTAGACGGCCTCTCGCTGTTACAACGCCATGTTAGAGCACAAACGTCGTTTCGCGCATCCGGCGGCAAAACCAAAGCCCCCTGCCGTTGCCGGAAGGGGGCTTCTTCGTTTCAGGGGGTGAAGGATGTTACTTCTGTTCGGACGTGCAGAATCCACAGCGGGTCGCCTTGACCGGAATGGCGGAACAGCAGAACGGGCATTCCTTGGTCTCGGGCGCCGGCGGCGCTTCGGCCGGCTTAGCCATCTTGTTGGCCGAGCGAACAAGCATGAAGACGGCGAATCCAACGATCAGCAGGTTGATGACCGTGTTCAGGAACAGGCCGTACTTGATGGTTACAGCGTCGGACAGCTTGATGGCCAGCGTGCTGAAGTCCACTTTACCAAGCAGGAGGCCGATCGGTGGCATGATGACGTCGTTGACCAGCGAAGTCACGACGGCGCCAAACGCGCCGCCCATGATCACCGCCACGGCCAGGTCCAGCACATTGCCCTTCATCACGAAGGCTTTGAATTCTTTCAACATTGGAATGAAACTCCTTTAGAGATGAGATATAGGTGGTAAAAAGTGTTAGAGCCACCTCTATGTATATTGGTTCACCGGTGCGAAAAATGCAATGATACGTAAGTGCAACCACGGCATTCTTCCGGCAAAAGCACCGGAAGATGGACCTTTTTCAACGACGTTGTGTTCCTTCAGGGGGTAAACATATGAAAATTTTCAACAAAAATGCCGAAACACCGGGCCCTTCGGAGGTCGCCGTGCTGGAATCTCTGAAGACGGTGATCGATCCGGACCTGCACCGAAACGTGGTGGAACTGGGCTTCATCAAGGACGTGCGCATCAACGGCGGCGACGTGGCCTTCACGATGGAGCTGACCACCCCGGCCTGCCCGATGAAGGACAAGATGAAGCGCGCGGCGGAAGAAGCCGTGAAGGCTCTGCCAGGCGTGAAGGCCGTGGACATCACGATGACGGCACAGGTCCGCCAGAGCGCCAATCCGTGGGACGACCGCGCCCCGATTCCCGGCGTGAAGAACATCGTGGCGGTGGCTTCCGGCAAGGGCGGCGTGGGCAAGAGCACCGTGGCCGTGAACCTGGCCGTGGCGCTGGCGAAATTGGGCGCCAGCGTTGGCCTGATGGACGCCGATATCTACGGACCCAGCATCCCGCTGATGATGGGCCTGCAGGGCGAACGCGCCGAGGGCACCGAGGAGAACAAACTCCTGCCGCTGGAGGCGCATGGGGTGAAGATGGTGTCCATCGGTTTCCTGTTGGGACGCGAAGCCCCGGTCATCTGGCGCGGACCGATGGTCGGCAGAGCGGTGACGCAGTTGATTACCGATTGCATGTGGGGCGAACTGGATTACTTGATTGTGGACCTTCCGCCCGGCACCGGCGACGCGCAGTTGAGCCTCGTCCAGGGCGTTCCGCTGGCCGGCGGCATCATCGTGACCACGCCGCAGGATATTGCGCTGTTGGACGCCACGCGCGGCCTGGCGATGTTCCGCGAGGTGAAGGTGCCCGTGCTGGGAATTATCGAAAATATGAGCTACTTCGTGTGCCCGCACTGCGGCGAACGAAGCGACATCTTTAGCCACGGCGGTGGGCGCGAGACGGCCGATGAGCAGAAAGCCCCGTTCCTGGGCGAAATCCCGCTGGATATCGCGGTCCGCGAAGGTGGAGACGCGGGTGTGCCGGTCGCCCTCACCGACGGCCCGCACGCCGATGCGTTCCGAACACTGGCGCAAAACGTCGCCGCGGCCGTCAGCGTCGCCCAGGCCGATCCCACCGTTAACGACGAGGGCTTCGTGCCGCTGGGTACGCTGAAGGGCGGGCGTTAGGATTCAGGATTCGGGATTCAGGCCGGAAGGTGTGCCACCTTGTTGAGATCGGCGAGATTGCGTATCCAAGCCGTCATCGTCGTTTCCGCAAGTTCGCCATCCGTCAACGGTTCATCGACGTGAACAATCCGGCTGTTCCTGAACTTGTTCATATCGTCCAGCGAAGCATACAGCGATTGAATCTTGGGATCCGCGAACACCCGGTGTACGTCTTTCCACACACCACCATGAACATCCGGCCACGACGATGCGTACTGCAGGCAGAACAACATCGTTCCGATGGGATTCCGTTTGTCGTTATGCACAAGCAAGCCTCGGAGGTTTCGGCCGTTCTTCTGCAATGCCGTTTCCTGACCCGGTGACACGTCGCCCAAATACGGGTCGAAATAGGTACGCCGATCATCGTAGTCTTGCGGCATGCAGGGTCCGAGGCGTTTGATCATCAACTCGACACAAAGTTGCTCCAAGGGCATCAACAGCGGTTGGAATGACGCGCCGAGTTGCCCGTAGCCCTTTTTGCGGTCGAATGCCAGTTGATTAACGGCCTGCGCGACGTAATCCCGGATGTCGTCCGGCAAGTCGGTATTCGGAACACCGGCTGTTTCCATTGCCTTGTCGGTCTTCTCCTTGAGTATCTTCTCCGGGGTCATCTCCAGCGGCAATTCGATCTGACCGGTCGCCGCGGTTCCGAGCAGACCTTGCAGGCGTGGTTCACAGGCCCGCGCGAGATCGGCAATCGAGAATGTTGTATTTGCGTCAAAGATCGCCATCGGGATGAAGGCGTATGTCCACCGGCATGCTTTGGTTGATGCGGTTTTGCACCACTCGACCGCGGCTTGGGCCTTGAAAGGGACAAGGTTGTCTTCCTGACCTTTCAGTTCAACGAGGTAATAGCCCCCGTCCTTATTGCGTACGAAGAAGTCCGGAGCATACAAGGCGGGCCGGCCGTTGGGCGCCAGGTAGTCAATCAACAGTTTCTGAGGCCCCGCGTTGCGCGCAAAGGCAGTCACATCATTCGCCGTGTCGCAGAATTCGGCGAACTGCAATTCGAGATCACTGTCGCAAGGAACGAGATTGAACATCGTTCTCTTACACGAGACACAAGGGTGTCGTGGCGTCATGCTTGCCTGATACGGCTTCCAGGTTGACAGTTTTAATTCGTTCGCCGTTCGTGACCGTTCTTCCCGCGTGGTTGTCCGTTCACGGATCAATGGCGTGAACGTGGCCCGGATATGTTCGACCACATCGTTATCCGCCATACGATGGTCGATGCTTCCGTCATACAGAG
>JAKQQT010000413.1 GCA_029564025.1 Armatimonadota bacterium
TTCTGGTGTACGACGATTACGCGCACCACCCGACCGAGGTCCGCGCGGCTCTGCAGGGAGCCCGGCAGGCATTTCCGGAGAACCGCATCGTCGCCCAGTTCCAGCCGCATCTCTATTCGCGCACGCGTGACTTCCTCGCCGAATTCGCCGCTTCGTTCGACGAAGCCGACGTTGTGCTGATTACGGATATCTTCGGCTCGAGAGAGGATCCCATCCCGGGAGTGCACGCCCTGAATCTGGTCGATACCATGCGAAAACGGAACCCGAACTTAAATGTCAGTTATGCTCCGCGAGAGGAACTTCCCTGCATCCTCGAGGAAACGCTTAAGCCCGGCGATCTGTTCCTGACCATCGGTGCGGGCGACGGGCGCCAGTTCGGTGAAGGTTACGTGAAGGAACCGCAACGTTGACGCAGGCTGGAACCATACCTGGTTTCTCCGGGACCGTTTTGGCGAACGAACCGATGGCCCGCCACACTTCGTTCCGCATCGGGGGGCCGGCAGACCTGCTCGCTGTCCCGCGTTCGGAAAGTGACGTTGTGTCCGCCGTCCGCTGGGCAATTGAGAAAAGCCTGCCGCTGACGGTGCTGGGCAACGGGACCAACGTGCTGGTCGCGGACCGGGGCATACGCGGACTTGTTCTCCTGATGGACCGTAACCTGGCGGAAATCCGTATCGAGGGTCACGTCGTGTATGCGGAAGCGGGGGCGCCTCTGCTCAAAGTCGCGATGCAATCGGCGCGTGCGGGACTCAGCGGACTGGAGTTCGCCGAAGGCATTCCAGGGTCGCTGGGCGGCGGAATCTTCATGAATGCAGGAACATCGCTGGGAGAGGTAAAGGACAGCCTGATCGACGTTCGTGCGGTCACTTGGTCGGGTGATGCGGCGACAGTGCCCGTTGATGACCTTGGTCTCGCGTACCGCTCATCAAGGATAGCCGAACTCGGCCTGATTGTCGTGTCGGCGCGCTTCGGCTTGCGTCCCTCATCGAAAGAGGAAATCAACGCGGCGATGGAACGTTTGCGTTCCCATCGGGTGTCAAATCAACCGCATTGGGCGCGTTCGGCGGGTTGTGTCTTCAAGAACACGGAGCGCGGTTCCACCGGTCGTCTGCTGGACGAAAGCGGCGCGAAGGGAATGCGTCGAGGCGGCGCGGTTGTTTCCGTTTTGCACGCCAACTTCATCGTCAACGAAGGCGGCGCAACCGCGGAAGACGTGGCCGGCCTGATGCGCGAGATGGCGGAACTGGTACTTCGGAAAACAGGTGTTGCGCTGACTCCGGAAGTGCGGTTCATCGGGGACTGGGATGCTCCGGTTTGGGACAACAGGTGAAAGCGAAACACGCGATGATACCAAAAGAAAAACTGAAGGTGGCGGTTCTGATGGGCGGGGACTCCGCAGAGCGCGAAATATCGCTGTCCACCGGACGACAGGTCCTGGATGCCCTCAATCCGGAAAAGTACGACGCCCGTCCCGTGGACGCGCGCGGTTTGGGGCAGAACCTTACCGCATTGCTGGAACCCAGGCCGGATGTGGTTTTCATCGCTTTGCACGGGCCGCACGGCGAGGACGGCGCGGTTCAGGGACTGCTCGACTGGCTCGGACTGCCGTACACCGGTTCCGGCGTGCTCGCCTCGGCTCTGGCCATGGACAAGGCGCTGAGCAAGAAATTGTTCCGCGCGGAGGGCATCCCGGCGCCCTGGTCGGTGGTTGTCACTTCGGACGAACCGGAGAATACGAACCTGGCTTCTCTGGCGCCGCCTCTGGTTGTCAAGCCGAACCGGCAGGGCTCATCCCTGGGCATGACGATTGTCCACGAGACAAGGCATATCCGCGAGGCGATCCGCCTGGCGCTGGAATACGACAATCAGGTCCTGGTGGAGGAATTCATCGAGGGAACAGAGATCACGGTGTCGGTGCTGGGCAATTCGCACCCGTTCGCGTTACCGGTATTAGAGATTATCCCGAAGGCGGAGTTCTACGATTACGCCAGTAAATACGAAGTCGGTGGAAGCCGACATATCATCCCGGCGCGGATCAGCCAGTCGGCATCGCGAAAAGCGTTGGATTACGCCCGGCGCGCTCATGTGTTGCTTGGCTGTCGCGGCATGAGCCGAACGGATTTCATCGTTCGCGGCGATGAACCGGTGGTGCTGGAGATTAACACTATCCCCGGCATGACGCCCACCAGTCTGTTGCCCGACGCGGCCCGCGCGGAAGGAATATCGTTCCCGGAACTTATCAGCAGGTTGATATCAAGTGCCCTCGAAGTATGAAAACTCGGAATGGTTCCGCCGGGGAGACCCCATCGGCGCCCGCAACGATGTGTTCGGCTACCAGCCACGGCAGGTTGATCCCGTGGACATAGCCGTACCGCGCCGCAGGGGAAACCGGCGCCGAATTCCTTTCGTCGTCAGGCTGAATGCCCGCATCCGGTCTCTCCGTAACATCGCGGTCGTCCTGCTGGCGCTCGAGCTGATCTGGCTCGCCAACACCACGGCCACTTTCCTGCTGAAAAACACGGACGTCACCGGCGCCACACTGAAAACACCAAAAGAGGTGGCGAAAGCCGCAAATCTGGATAAATCCATGCTCATCTGGCAAGTTCCAGTCAGGCAGGCCGAGGATACTATCCGGCGTTTTCCGGAAGTTGCTTTGGTGGACGTTTCGCGGCGGTGGCCGGCGACCGTTACCGTGAAGATTCGCGAACGCGTTCCCGCCGGGGCTGTGTTGAACGGCAACCGGTGCATCGTGATCGACAAGGACGGCGTTGCTTTCCGGAATCTCGCCTCTCCTCCGCCCGGCTTGAACATCGTTCGGCTGTCGGCCCCGGTGAAGGCGGAGTTGGGCAAGCCGTTACCCGCGCCGGCCATCGGTTCCATACTGAAATGCCTGAATCTGATACCGGAGTCCGGCCTGGGCGCGGGGACCAAACTGGTTCTGGATCAAAGAAAATGTCTCGTCGGCTATACTGCCGACGGGATGGTATTCCGACTTGGTCCCGTAGACGATGCGCCGGAACGCCTCGAGTTCCTCAAACGACTACTAAAAGGGAAACAGGGGCCGGGCCTTCGCGCGAAGGCGCGAGTGATCGACGTCAGCACGGCCGGCGGCGAGGTCTGGATTCCAAGATCCGAGTATGCCGCCACGCGACTGTAGTTCCGTCACGCTAGAGAGACACTAATGGACACTGAGAAGAACAATACAGCCCGCCGATACTGGCTTTGGCAGGTAACCGCTCTGGCTCTGTTCCTTGGTCTGTTGCTGGGAACGGTTCTTCGGGCGCAACAGAATTTCACCGCGCAGAACATCTATTCATCGCGCTACGGCGTGCCGCCCAGCGTGTATCGGGATCAAGGGAAACGCATCGAGGAACTGACCAAAGAGAACCAGCAACTGCAACAGGAAAAGACGAAGCTTGCCACTGCCCTGTCGGAGAGCGGCGCGGAAAAACTGCAGGCATTGAACCGTGAATTACAAGCGGCCAACACGTTCGCCGGTTTTACGCCTCTGCAGGGAAGCGGAGTCATCGTCACTTTGAACGACAGCCCGCTCAAGCCGAATCCGGCGTGGCCGTACGTGCAGGAAGACTATATCATCCACGACATGCACATCTTCGCAGTTGTGAATGAACTGAGGGTTGCCGGCGCCGAAGCGATTGCCATCAACGACCAGCGCTTGTCGGCGAGGTCTGCCATCCGGTGCGAGGGTCCGACGGTGCGTGTGAACTACACGCAAGTCGGCGTTCCCCTGGAGATACGGGCCATTGGCGACCCACAGGCGCTGGCAAGCGGCCTCGAGATGCTGGGCGGCCTGCTGGATCCCAAGTCGTCGCTGGTGTTCCTGAAGATGGCAAAGGTAACGAAATCGGACCAGGTTGTGGTGCCCGCTTATTCGGGCGGTTCCGATTTCAAGTACGCCAAACCGGTTCCTTGACAGGATTTCGTGCGGGGTCCATCATTTTGAACATGGAACCCGGGTCGCTTTCGCTCGTTTCGGCAACGCCGCCGCGAGCCATCTGTGTTCCATTCCGTCGAGTCGTGTGCCACCTATGAGTCGCTTAAATCGTCCCGTTCATGCCGCCACGCGAATATCAACGCTACTGTTGCCAGTCGTCGCCTTTTTTGTCGGCTTCGTGGTGATGTTTTCGCAGGCAACCATGCAGGTTCTCCCGCAGATAGCCTCCTATCTGTCCCTGGCGGTTCTGGCCGGCATCGATTCCGTGCTGGGCGGTGTGCGCGCCGGCATCGAAGGAAGATTTCAAAGCGACGTGTTCTTCTCGGGTTTCCTCGTCAACACCGTGATTGCCGTCGGCCTGGCCTATTTTGGCGATGTCATCGGCATTCAGGACGTATACCTGGCCGCCGTTGTCGTGCTCGGGAGCCGCATATTCCTTAACATCTCGCTGATCCGAAGATTCTTCATCGAAAAGGGGCGCGCCGTGCGGGCATCACTGCCTTCCACCTCCACGGACAAACCGGTGACCGAGGACTCCGGTGTCATCTAGCCGAACGCAAATCGTTGTTGGTCTGGACATCGGGGCGACCAAGATCTGCGCCATCACCGGTGAGGTCAGTGCCGACGGCATGTTGACAATCCTCGGCTCGGGCCTGGCTCCGTCCGCCGGTATACGCCGCGGCGTGGTGGCCGACATCGACGCCACCGCCGTTTCCATCCGCGAAGCCGTGCGCCAGGCCGAGGAAAACAGCGGCGTCGATATAGAATCCGTAACCGTGGGCGTCACCGGCGAGCACATCGCCAGCCTGAACTCTCACGGTGTTGTCAGCGTAAACCACCCGCATCTGGAAATCACCCAGGAAGCGGTGGACCGCGTGCTGGACAACGCGCGCATGATCGTCATACCGCCGGACCGCGAGATACTGCACACCATCCCGCGCTGGTTCATCGTGGACGGACTGGACGGAATCCAGCATCCCGAAGGCATGTCCGCCTCCCGCCTGGAAGTCGATGCACACATAGTCACAGGCACGCGCACGTATATCGACAACGTGCTGAAAAGCATTCACCGGGCCGGCCTGGGGATTGACGCCGGCGGCGTGGTTCTTCAACCGCTGGCAACCGCCGATGCCGTTCTTCTCCCGGCGGAGCGGGATCTCGGCTGTGTGCTGGTCGATATAGGCGGTAGCGCCACGGATGTGGCCGTCTTCACAAATGGGGCCATCTGCCACACGGGCGTGGTTCCCATTGCAGGGGAACACGTTACACGCGATATTGCGGTGGGCATACGCGTGGATATGGAAGAGGCGGAACGCCTGAAAACCGACTGGGGCACGGCGTTGACCGACCTGCTGGACCGCGACGAACTGATTGACGTCCAGTTGCTGGGCGAACATAATGCCACCCCTATTCCGCGCAGTATCCTGGCGGAGATCATCGAAGCCCGCATGATCGAGTTGTTTGAAAAAGTACGCGACCAGATGCGCCGCGCGGGCGTGGAAGATCACCTGTCGGCGGGAGTCGTCGTTACAGGGGGAGGCTCTCGACTGCACGGAACCGACCAGGTGGCGGCGGAAGTGCTGGACCTGACCGCCCGACTGGCTTCCCCCGTTCAGGAAACAGGCATGAGCGAGGCTCTGAATCATCCGAGGTACGCCACCGCCGTGGGACTTACACGGATTGCGGCCGCGAACCTGGATGTCTTCGACCTGTCGGGGTCGCCTTCGCAGGGCGGCGGACGAAAGAAGAACGGAATATTTCGCCGCATCAAGCGGGCTTTCGGGAAGCGGTAGTGACGCAAGCCGAAATCGGCGCCATCCTGTTTCGTGATACTCCATCTGCTACAATACAGTGAAAACACGGCTCGACCCGACCGATACCCGAAATGTTCGCCAATTGGCGTTCAACTTTGACAAAGAACGAGAAACACCCGTGGAGCCTTCGGCGCCGACGGGTACGAGGAGGACTTTTGTGAGCGATACCAATCCGATGGAACGACTGGCCACGATCAAGGTTGTGGGTGTTGGCGGCGGCGGAACCAATGCGGTCAACCGGATGGTCGAAGCCGGCATGCGGGGCGTGGACTTCATCGCCATGAACACGGATTACAACGTTCTGCACTCAGCAGGCGCCGAAACCAAAATCCAGCTTGGCGAGAATCTGACCCGCGGCCTCGGCGCGGGCGGAAATCCCGAAGTGGGCCGGGAAGCGGCGGATGAGTCCAAGCAGGATATCCGGAAGGCCCTTGAGGGCTCGAGGATGGTGTTCATCACCGCCGGCATGGGCGGCGGAACCGGCACGGGCGCTTCACCCATCGTGGCCGATATATGCCGGGAACTCGGCGCCATCACAATCGCCGTTGTCACGAAACCGTTTACCTTTGAAGGTCCCCGGCGCGCCCGCGCGGCCGAAAAGGGCATCGAGGAACTGAAACAGCGCGTTGATGCAATCATTACCATTCCCAACGACAAGCTGTTGACCGTCGCCGAGAAACGCGCCACCCTGGTGGATTCGTTCCGCATGGCCGATGATATCCTCCGGCAGGGCGTTCAGGGCGTCTCCGATATCATCACGGTTCCGGGCTTGATCAACGTGGACTTCAACGACGTGAAGGCCATCATGGAAAACGCCGGTTCCGCGTTGATGGGCATCGGCGAGGCCGAGGGCGAACAGCGTGCCGTGGCCGCCGCCACCGCCGCCATCAACAGCCCGCTGTTGGAACAGAGCATCCACGGAGCGCGTGGCGTTCTGATGAACATCACAGCCGGAAGCGACCTGATGCTCTCGGAAGTTTACGAAGCGGCCGAGATTATCCGCGGAATCACCGATCCGAACGACGCCATCGTGATGTTCGGCGCTGTGCTGGACGAATCGCTGGTCGGCAAGTTCCGGATTACGGTCATTGCGACGGGATTCGATCAACCGGGCCCTTTCGGGCAGACGGCCGGGGCATACTCCAGTAGATACACCGCTCCCGCGCCGTCATCCTACGTTCCGACCTCCGTGCAACAGGCCGATTCCTCGGCGTCCACGCCGCAACCGACATACAGCGCCCAACCGGAAGCGCCGCGCGCCGCGGAAACCGCTCCGAAGGAAGGCGAACCCGCCGCTCCCGCCGGGGAGAACTCGGAACTGGACATTCCGTCCTTCCTGAGAAGGTCGCGAGGCGGAGCGTCCTGAGAGCCGCAATTTGAGGGGGAAGGGACGCTCGATGAGGGCTCCTTTCCCCTTTCGCGGTTCCGGCGCTTCGCTGGATCACCGAACCTATGAAGGTCATCCCCTTACCGGGTCGAATTCCGGGACGCGCGACGGTATGGCTATCGCTCCAAAATAAAAGCCGCTGGATGCTGGGCGCCCTTCTGGCCCTTCTGCTCACCGTCCTGATGGCTACGCGGGTTATGCCGGACAAGGTGACGCTTCAGATCGGACAGACTGCCCCGGACGACATCCGGGCCGAACGCTCCGTACGTTACATCAGTCACGTCGCCACCAGGCAAGCCCGGGAAAGTGCCGCCGAACGCGTTCCCGCGCAGTACGTGGACGACTCCCGTGCCCTCTCCACCGCAACGGATTCGGTGAGCGCCGTTTTCCTTGCACTTCGCAACTCGAGATCGGCAGGCGGTTCGTACAACATCGCCAAACGCATCGCCGACGCCAGAACACGCCTGGAACTGGCCGCTCCTTCCGCCACGCTTTCGGATACCGCCATACGCACGGCTTTACGATCCAGCGACTCCACATTGGAGGATCTGGAACAGAGAACTCTGCAGGTGGTCCGCCAGGTGATGGAAACCGATATCCGCGATGACAACGCGAACCTGAACCTGGGCCGAAAAAAAGCGGCCGGTCTGGTCGCCGCCATGCGATTGTTTCCAGGACCTGCGGCTCTGGTGGACGAAGTCGCCCGGGCGTGCATCCGTCCCAACCGCGTTCAAAGCCCCCTGCGCACGGAACAGGCCCGCGAGGCGGCGAGTGCCGGCGTGGCGCCCGTCGAACGAACCATTCAGCGTGACGAAGTGTTCGTGCGCAAAGGCGCCGTGATCAGCGAAGAGGACGTTGAGAAATTCGAAGCCCTCGGACTGCAAAGACCCGGTTTGGACTTTGGGCGACTAGCCGCCCTCTTCCTGTTTCTCGGTATCGTCCTGTTTGCCGTCTCATCCTATCTTCGCCTGTACGAGCCCGAGGTATATGCCGATCCCTCCAAATTGCTTTTGCTGAGCCTGCTGGTGGCAATCAGCGTTTCGGGCCTCAAGATCGGCAACTCCATGCTCGGGGTGCAACTCAGTACCGCGCAGTTGGGATATCTTTCGATCCTTTGGATTGTTCTGCCCGCGCTATTGGCGGCGGCCTTGCTGAATCCCAGTATTGCGTTCCTTCTTTCAGCGCTTCTTTCAATCACGGCGGGCGTTACGTGGGAACTGGAGCCGAGGTTCATCGCCATCGCCACCGTGGGGGCTTTAGCGGCCATCTACGGCGTATCGCGCATCCGCGACCGTGGCGACCTCCTGCGAATCGCCGGCCTGGTAGCCGCCGCGACAGTCTCGCTCGTCTGGATACTCGGAAAGCTGGCGGGCGACTCCACGTCCCAACTGCTGATGGGAACCTGGTGGACACTTGGAAGCGGACTCGGCGCCGCCGTGCTCTTCTGGATCGGTGTCGCATTGTTCGAGCGTCCGTTCGGGCTCGTGACGCACATCGGACTTCTGGAACTGTGCGACCTGAACCGCGAACTGCTTCGCCGCCTGCAGTGGGAGGCGCCCGGAACTTACCACCACTGCCTCGGCGTGGCCAACCTCGCCGAAGCCGGAGCCGAGGCCATCGGTGCAGACGGCCTGCTGGTTCGGGTGGCGGCCTATTACCACGACATAGGCAAAATCCGGCGCCCCCAGTATTTTGTGGAGAACCAGGACGCGGACAACGTCCACGACCATCTGTCGCCCAGCCTCTCCAAGGTCGCCATCACCGCTCACGTGCGCGACGGGCTGGAACTGGCCAGGCAGTACCGCCTCCCGCCCCAGGTCACTGCCGGGATCACCCAGCACCACGGGACGTCGCTCATCAGTTTTTTCTATCACCAGGCTACCGGCGGTGAGGATCAGAACGGCGATCTGCAACAGCAGTTCCGGTATGAAGGACCCAAACCGCAAACGCGCGAAATGGCCATACTGATGATCGCGGACAGCGTGGAAGCGGCCTCGCGGGCTACCTCCAAACCGACACCTCAGAAACTGGAACAGGTGATTGACGACATCATCCAGGCCAAATTGAACGACGGCCAGTTCGATGAATGCGACCTGACTTTCCGCGACATCGTCCTTGCCCGAGATGCGTTTGTCCGCGTCCTGGTGAGCATGCTTCACTCCAGAATCGTATATCCGGGCCAGACCGATACCGATGGAGACCAGACCAATGGAACTGACGATACGCAAAACGAAGCCGGCGCGAGTCCCGTTGAAGTCGCTGAAAGAGGCGTCGGACCGCATACTGACTCGTGAAGGCTGGCCTATGGATTCCGGCGTGGATCTATGGCTCTGCGACGATGACGAGATTGCGGACTTGAACGCCCGGTACCGGGACACACACGGGCCGACCGATGTGATTTCGTTCCCGCAATACGAGCCGGGGGAACGCCCGCCGTCCGGTATGCCCGTGACGCTCGGCGACGTTGTCATCTCCGTGGACACCGCCGCCCGCCAGGCGCGGCAGAGGGGTGTGTCGCTCTCACGCGAGATTGAATGGCTGTTTCTGCACGCCCTGCTTCATTTGCTGGGCTATGATGACGATACGGAAGAAAACCTGAATCGTATGATGGAGATTGCTCGTCAGTCGCTTGTACCGGCCTCTCAACCGGCGGACTGACCACACGGAATACCATGCCGAGACCCAAAAAAACAACACTTGTCAGCTTCAGGCACGCAATCGAAGGCATCGTGCATGTTTTTCGCACGCAGAAACACATGCGCTTCCATTTTGCCACGGCCATCATCATCGTTCTGGTGGGAGCGTTGATGCAACTGGAACGCGAGCAGTGGTTCCTGCTTTACTTCGCCATCGCTCTCGTTCTGCTGACCGAAATGCTGAACACGGCGATTGAGGCGTGCGTGGACCTGATAACGGACTCCTACCACCCCCTGGCCCGCATCGCCAAGGACATCGCCGCCGGGTCTGTGCTGGTCGCCACACTGCTCGCCATCGTTGTCGCCGTTCTCGTTTTCTTCAATCCGGCCAATTACCAGCGTATGTTCGAGTTGTCGCTTATTGAAAAGCCGGCCGATATGTTTCAGGTCGGCGTCAGCGGCGTGTTTCTGCTTCTCTTGTTAACACTGATGGCCAAGACACTCGGCCACAAGGGAACATTCCTCAGCGGCGGGGTTGTCAGCGGGCACTCGGCTCTCGGCTTCTATCTCTCGACCAGCGTACTGCTGGTCAGCAACCAACTGCCGACCGCGTTCCTGGCGATGTGCATCGCCGCGCTGGTCGCCCAAAGCCGGATACAGGCGCGGATTCATACGGCGCAGGAGGTCATCTGGGGTGCGGTGCTCGGCATCTCGGTCCCCACGGTGATGTACCGCCTGTTGCCTTTCGTCGCCAAGCAGATCGCGGAATGGCATTGGACCACACCGCTGTAACAAGCCGGCCTTCGGAAAGGAGCCCTGTCCCATCGTGGACCCCTCGGATATCTGGGAAATCGTCGTCTTCTTCGCGCTGATCCTGCTGAGCGCGGCTTTCAGCGCCGCGGGCACGGCCCTCGTCAGCATCCGGAGAAGCCGCCTGCAGGCTCTCGTGGAGGACGGTCGTCCGTCAGCCATTCTGGCGGAAAAGGTTCTACAGCAACCCGACAAATATCTCGCCAGCATGCAGGCCGTCAATACGACGATTGCCATGCTCGGAGCCGTCATCGCCACGGTTCTGCTTGCCCGATGGTCCGGCGAAACACTGACGCTTCCCGGAGTCATCGCCGGCGCGGTGGTGACGTGGATGGTGTTTCTGCTGTTCGGTGAACTTATTCCGAAGGCGCTTGCCAGGCACGACAGCGAAACCGCAACCCTTCTCCTCGTTCGGCCCGTATTCTGGATGTCCGCCCTCGTATTCCCGGTCATCCAGGCACTCATCTTCATCAGCAGGTTTTTCCTGCGTCTGATTCCCGGATTCACCCTGCAGAACCGCAATCCGTACGTCACCGAGGAGGAAATCAAGGTCCTTGTGGAAAAGGGCGAGGAAATGGGAGACCTGGAGGAAGACGAGCGCGAGATGGTGACCGCTATTTTCGATCTGGACCGGCGCGTGGTCCGCGAGGTGATGGCTCCGCGCGTGGACGTCCTCTCGGTCGATGTGGATATGCCGATGAACGACCTGGTCGATGCGCTCATCGCGGGCGGTTATTCGCGGGTGCCGGTGACAGACGGCTCCCCCGACAACGTGATCGGGGTTCTGCACGCCAAGGACCTGCTTCGTTATCTGAGGCACGGGCGCAAGGGTTTCAATATCCACGAAGTGATGCGCGCCCCCTACTTTGTCCCCGAAAACAAAAACGCCAAGGACCTGCTGGAGGAAATGCGGAGCAGGCACGTCCAGTTTGCTGTTGTCGTGGACGAGTACGGCGGCACGGCCGGCATCGTAACCCTGGAAGACCTGATAGAGGAGATCGTGGGCGAAATTCGCGACGAATACGATGTGGAGGAAGAGGATATTGTCGTCGTATCGCCAACGGAAGCGCTGGTCGACGGGCGCACGCCGCTGGTGGAACTCAACGAGGAACTCGACATAAACATCGAGGACGAGGAGTACGACACCGTGGGCGGCTTCGTGGTCGGACTATTCGATCACGTACCGGCGGTCGGCGAGGAAGCTGTGTGGCAGAACATCCGCTTCCATGTTGAGGCCATGGACAACAACCGCGTCAAGCGCATCCGTGTGAACGTGGATACTCCGGACGAGCAGGAGTAGTTTTCCTCAATCCTCTTCGGCGACAATCGTGTTCCGCAGGGTGCCGATGCCGTCGATTTCCGCCGTTACCACATCGCCCGGTTGCAGGAATACCGGTGGCTCTCTCCACATCCCCACGCCGCCGGGAGTGCCGGTGAATATCAGATCGCCCGGTTCCAGAGTGATGCCTTCGGACAGGTTCGACACAAGCGTCGGAACGTCAAACACGAGGTTTCGGGTGTTGCTGTTTTGCCTCAGTTCGCCGTTGACGCAACACCGGATTCCCAAGTTGTGCGGATCGGGTATCTCGTCGCGGGTGACCAGGCACGGGCCGGTCGGCGCGAAGGTGTCATACGACTTCCCCCGAACCCACTGCACGTCGCGGAACTGCACGTCGCGGGCGCTGATGTCGTTGCCGATGGTATATCCGGCAACGTAATCCAGGGCCTTTTCCTTCGACACCCGTTTCGCCTTGGCGCCGATGACAATCACCAGTTCCGCTTCGTAATCCAATTGCGTCACACCGCGCGGGAGGACAACGGGGGCATCGTGTCCCGTCAGGCAGGTCGGGAATTTCGCGAACAGGATAGGCCGCTCCGGGAGGGGCTTGTTCTGCTCGGCCACGTGATCGGCGTAGTTCTGGCCGATGCAGAGGATCTTGCGGGCGCCGGGCACGGGAGGCAACAGGCGCAGGGTGTCGAGCGCCGGTCCCTGGCCGCTGAAAGCCGTGTCGGCGTGGCGCACACGTTCCATCGCTTCGGGGGTCTCCAGTAATTCCAGAATGGACCGGACCAGATGACCCCGAAGATCCAGGACGCGGCCGTTCCGAACGACTCCCGGCGTGGGCTCTCCGTGCACATCATACGTGATCAGTTTCACAGGCGGTTCCCCCGATCCAACAGAATCCAAGCGTGTTGCGCTTAAGGTCGTTTCACCGTCATGATGTCACGGTAAAAAAGTTGGAGGCCGGACAGTGCCGGCCTCCAACCAATCACAAACGGATACGGCTGGCTATCTGATGTTGTAGGTACCCGTTTCGGTAATCCACCAGTTCCCCGATGCCCTCTCCAGCGTGTAGGTCAATCGGATGGTGCGGCGTTCCCCGTCCGGGTCGTAGAATGTGTGCTTCGCTTCCAGGTAATATTCGTCGCTTGCCTGGCGGTCGATGCGCGTCCATTCGAACCCAACGGTCTCGACGCGGGTAAGGGCATCCTTCGTCATATCACGGAAGTCTTCCGGCTCGAGGCTGTAGTTGTACTTGCCGTTGCGGTAGATACGCACTGGCAATCCGCCGCTCACGTGGCGCAACAGCAGTCCGCCTTGACCGTCCATCCACGCGTCGCGAATGTCATCCATCGCATTCTGCAGGGACACGCTGTGATACGAGCCGTACAGATCGTACCCGTCGTCCACAATCAGGTCGCGCAGGTAGATGCGGCGCTCGATGAAGATGATACGCTCCGCCCAGATGTAAATCGGGAACCATCCGTCGTAGCACCAGTACGGCGAATAGTACACACCCCGGCTCCACGGTCCAACGTAGTAATACGGGTAGTAAAACCGCCAGTTGCCCCAGCGACCGTAGTTATACGTGTACCACGGGTCCCAGAAACCGAGATTGATAGTAACCGTCGGCCGCGAGGGACGCGTGTAGCGGTAGCGGGTATCGAACCAGCTTCCGCGGTCCACACGAGGCGGGCGATGATCGCGGCGTACTTCGGTTACGCGAAACTCGTCCGGCCGCCTGGTCTCCAGCCTTCGTCCGACCGAACCGGGTTGTCCGGGCCGGGTAGACACATTGTCCGGGCGGTTGGGTTGTGTGGGCGTGCGCCACTCGACCACTTCGCGGGTGCGGGGATCCAGTGTGGGATTCCGGTTGATCCGGTCCCGCGTTTCCTGCCTCGGTCCGGGCCTTGTTCCCACGGCTCCGCCAGACGCGGGAGTTCCCGGCCGGCCGGTGACTCCGCCATTCGACGGCGGATTGACGGTTGTTCCTCCCGGAGCGCCTGGCCGGGCGGGAACGGTTGAGCCGCCGTCGCCTGTACCGGGGCGTGCGCGGTCAACAGGCGTTGCCGTGCCCTTTCGCGGGTAGAGAGTGTCCCCTGTACCCGAGTCCGGTCGGGGTCTATCCGTATTTCCGGGCAAGCCCGGCCGGCTGATACTGTCGTTACCGGGTTTCTGCGTCGGTTCCAGCGGTCGGAACCGGTCGGATCGGGAATCCGGCCCGGGATTGGTTGTCCGGTTACGATCCGTTTCCTGCGTGCGATCGAAGCGTGCACCGGAGTCATTGATTGGCGCCGTCGTCCGATCCCGATAGGAACGCCCTGTGTCAACCGGTGTATTCGAGCGGTCGTATCGCGGCGTCTCGTTCACACGGGGCGCGGGCACCGAGCGTTCCACGCGGGGAGTATCGTTCACCCTCGGCGTTGGAGTCGATCGCTCGATCCGCGATTCCGACCGTGATTCGGACCGACTGTCCGACCTGTCGTCGGATATTCGAGACGGTGAGGGACTGGAGCTTCTGTCATATCGTTCGCGCTGTGCGAGGGCGTCTCCGGCGCCGATCAACAACAACGCCGCCAGCACGCCAACCGCCGCGACCGGTGAATTCACATACATACGAGCCCTGTATTCAGTTTTCATTTTTGTAGCCTCCGTTCCGGCGCCGGACTCGGATCGTGTAATCGGGAGTTTCATCTCCCGCCGATCCGGCGCCCGACGGCCTACTTCGCAAACTCCACAGCACGTGTTTCGCGGATCACGGTCACCTTGATCTGACCCGGATACTGCATTTGTTCTTCAATGCACCGCGACACTTCCCTTGCCAGTGTGGTGGCCTTCACATCGTCCACCACCGTCGGCCTCACCATAATCCGCACTTCGCGCCCCGCCTGGACCGCATAAGCCTTCTCCACGCCTTCGAAAGAATCCGCGATAGCCTCCAATTGCGTTAGACGCTTGATGTAAGCTTCCAGGTTCTCCCGACGCGCTCCGGGCCTTGCGGCGCTCAATGCATCCGCGATCCGGACAAGCATTGCCTCCACGGTTTCCGGCTCGATCTCGTCGTGGTGCGCTCCAATCGCGTGGATTACTTCCTCCGGTTCACCGTACCTTCGGGCCAGATCCATGCTGATGTGGTGGTGCGCGCCCTCCGTCTCAAAATCCACGGCCTTGCCGATATCGTGCAACAAAGCGGACCGTTTCGCCAGTTGGACATTGGCGCCCAGTTCGGCGGCCAGCGCTCCGGCCAGATGCGCCATTTCGACGCTGTGATCCAGAACGTTCTGACCGTAACTCGACCGGTAACGCAGTTTCCCGAGCACGCGTGTCAGTTCCGGGTGAAGGCCCGTTACTCCGGCGGCCATCACGGCCGATTCTCCGGCGTCGCGGACTTTCGTCTCCACTTCCGCCCGTGCCCGTTCGATCGTCTCCTCAATCCGGCCAGGGTGGATGCGCCCGTCCGCCACCAGGGCGTTCAGGGCCAGCCTGGCGATTTCGCGCCGTACCGGATCGAAGGCCGAAAGCACCACGGCTTCCGGAGTGTCGTCGATGATCAGGTCCACGCCGGTCATCGTTTCGAAGGCCCGGATATTGCGGCCTTCGCGACCGATGATGCGGCCTTTCATATCGTCCGTTGGCAGTGGCACCACCGAAACGGTGGATTCCGACACGGTGTCCACGGCGCAACGCTGGATGGCGAGGGTTACAATCTTTCGGGCAATCCGGTCGGCGTCTGCCTTGGCGCGCTCCTCGGTTTCCCGAATGAGTTTGGCGGCATCCCGCTGAACCTCGTCCTCGATATTCCGAAGCAACTGCGCCTTGGCTTCTTCCGCGGTCAGCCCGGCGACTTTCTCGAGCGCCGCCTGCCCTTTCGCGTATACCTGGCGCGATTCCTCCAGAGCCTCTGCCAGTTCCTTTTCCCTGGAAGCGATTCCGCCCTCGCGCGCCTCGATTGTTTCGACCCGGCGTTCCAGGGCTTCCTCGCGTTGACTCAGTCTTCGCTCTAACCTCTGCAATTCAGCGCGTTGTTCGCGCTCCTCTGCTTCCAGCTCACCTTTCAGCCGCAACGCTTCCTCGCGTGCTTCCACTACGAGGCTCTTGCGTTGCGCTTCAACTTCCTTGTTCAGTAAATCCTGACGCCTCTGCAATTCCTCCTGATCTCGCCTCTGATTCTCCACACGGCGTTTGTTCTCCGTGACGAAGTAGTAAATCAGCGCGGCCACCAGGATAATCTCCGTGACGACCAGTACGATATTCAACTCATCCAAGTTAACCTCACCTGCCTTTCAGTGGGCATGCGCCCGATAGGTGAGGTTGGAGCGAAGGGTTCCAAGTAGGGTGTTCCCGATGGATTCGGGATCACGATTCGGCGTCCCCCGGAGGGCATATGTCCTCCAAGACACCATGAATAGTATCCCACGAGAACCCGCGCCGTTGCAAGAATCCGGCCAGTCTCCGCCGCGCCGCCCGCGGGTCGTCACCCGCAAGCGCCGGCCAGCGTCGGCGTGCCGCCTCAAGCGCCGTAGCCCGCTCCGTTTCGTCATCGCAGGCCGACGTCACTTCTTCCACGATGTCCGCCTGCACGCCTTTGCGCCGCAATTCCCAGGCGACGCCCCGGCGTCCCATCTTGCGGCCGTCCATTCGGCTCTTCAGCCACTCTTCCGCGAAGGAACGGTCGTTCAGATAATCCAACCGCCGAAGGATTTCGACTACCTCCTCGATGATGTCCGGCTCGTAACACGCTTGCCGCAACCGGTCCACGATTTCGCGCTCCGAGCGGTTCCGAACCGACAACATCAGAAAGGCGCGGTCCCGGGCCCGGTTCAGGGTTTCTTCCCGCACCTGTTCCTTCAGGTGCTCCAGCCGGACGCTCTGTCCCACGGTCAAGGCAATTGCTTTCGCAACGTCTTTTCGAATCTCCATCGCCGGCTCACCGTCCAGATGCACGGTCAGTCGTTTTTGACGTCCGCCTGCCGGTTCCAGCGCGGTGATCACCTTTTCGTCCGTGTCCTTCACTGCGGTTTCCTCCCTGCAAACAAACAGGGGATGCGGCCGCACGGCTCGCATCCCCATAGTACGTTTCGAAATCGGGCCGCGTCTCGATAGCGGTCCGTAACGTGTTTCACACAAGCGTCATACGTCCTGAACGTCTCCCGCCAGTACGCGGTCGTAAACCGGAAGGTCCAGCAATCCGTGTCCGGACAGGTTGAACAGGATGACCTTCTTCTCACCGGTTTCGCGCGCGGCCTCGGCTTCTTCCACAGCCGCCCGGATTGCGTGGGAGGATTCCGGCGCGGGCACAATGCCTTCGGATTGCGCGAACAGCAAGGCGGATTCGAACACCTTGGTCTGGTGATAGGACCTCGCCTCCACAATGCCGGTCTCGTGCAACTGGCTTACCAGAGGAGACATGCCGTGATAACGCAGGCCACCGGCGTGTATGGAGGCGGGCATGAAGTCGTGCCCCAGCGTGTTCATCTTCAACAACGGCGTCATACCGGCCGTGTCTCCAAAGTCGTAGCGGTACTCCCCCTTCGTCAAAGACGGGCAGGCGGAAGGTTCGGCGGCCAGCAGGCGGGTTTTGGTGCCTTCCGTCAGGTTGCGGTGCGCGTACGGGAAAGCGATGCCGGCAAAGTTACTGCCGCCGCCCACACAACCGATGACGACGTCCGGATCCTCTCCAGCGTCGGCCATCTGTTTCATCGCCTCCTGGCCGATCACCGTCTGGTGCAGGCACACGTGGTTCAACACGCTTCCGAGCGAGTACTTGGTGCCCGGTGTTGTCACGGTGTCTTCCACCGCTTCGCTGATGGCGATTCCCAGCGAGCCGGGGCAGTCCGGATCCTGGGCCAGTAACTTGCGCCCGAACTCGGTTTCCTTGCTGGGACTGGCGTATACGGTGGCGCCGTAGGTTTGCATCAGCATGCGGCGGTAGGCCTTGGCATCGTAACTGACGCGAACCATGTACACCCGGCACTCCATGCCGAAGAGACAGCAGGCCATTGCCAGTGACGCGCCCCACTGCCCGGCGCCGGTTTCGGTGGCCAGGCGATGGACGCCCGCGATCTTGTTGTAGTAGGCCTGTGCCACGGCTGTGTTCGGCTTGTGGCTACCGGCGGGGCTGGCGCCTTCGTACTTGTAATAAATGTGCGCCGGGGTGTTCAGGGCTTTCTCGAAACGCACGGCACGCAGAAGAGGTGTCGGGCGCCACAAAGCATACACCTTCCGAACTTCCTCCGGAATGTCGATCCAGCGTTCCGCGCTCATTTCCTGCTCGACAAGGTTCTCGGGAAAAATCGCCGTCATCATTTCCGGCGTTACCGGTTCCCTGGTTGCCGGGTTCAAGGGCGGCGCGGGCGGTTGCGGAAGATCGGCCGCGACGTTGTACCATCGCGTGGGGATCTCTGATGCGGAAAGTGTGAAGTGTGTGCGCTCGCTCAATGGTTTCTCCTTGTCTGTATTCCTTCGTGTTCCTGTTCGGTCCGCGGACTCTCTCGTCAGTCCTCGGTTTCCGCGGTTTCCGCGGTTTCCGTTGTCTCGGTGGCTCCGATCACCTCGGCCACGGGCGGCTCCTTGCCTTCCGCCAGCATGGCCCGGACCTTTTTGTCGATATCCTGGGCCATTTCCGGGTGTTCGGCCAGGTAGTTCTTCGCGTTCTCGCGGCCTTGCCCCAACCGCTGTTCGGCGTACGAGAAGAACGCTCCCGACTTCGTGATGATGCCCTGTTCCACGCCTACATCCAGGATGCTTCCTTCCTTGCTGATGCCCTTGCCAAACATAATGTCGAATTCACAGGTCCGGAACGGCGGAGCGACCTTGTTCTTGGATACCTTGACCTTGGTGCGCGCGCCCAGCACCTCGTTGCCGGCCTTGATCGACTCGCCGCGGCGCACTTCCAGCCGGACGCTGGCCCAGAATTTCAAGGCACGGCCGCCCGGGGTGACTTCCGGATTGCCGAACATTACTCCGATCTTCTCCCGCAACTGGTTGATGAAGATGGCGCAGGTGTCGCTTTTGCTGAGGTTGCCGCCAAGTTTACGCAAGGCCTGCGACATCAGGCGCGCCTGAATGCCGACGTGCGTGTCGCCCATCTCTCCCTCAATTTCCGCCTTGGGTACCAGCGCGGCAACCGAGTCGATGATTACCACATCAACGGCGCCGGAACGAACCAGGGCATCGGTTATCTCCAGGGCTTCTTCGCCGGTATCCGGTTGCGAGATGAGCAGGTCGTCCACATTCACACCAAGCGCCTTGGCGTACACGGGGTCCACGGCGTGCTCCGCGTCGATGATTGCCGCGGTGCCGCCCTGCCGCTGTGCCTCCGCGGCGATATGCATCGCGATGGTGGTCTTGCCGGACGATTCCGTTCCGTAAATCTCCACGATACGCCCGCGCGGCACGCCGCCGATTCCCAACGCGACGTCCAGCGACAGGCAACCGGTCGGAATGGCCGCCACGTTCATCTTTGTGGCTTTCCCCAACCGCATCACGGCGTTCTTGCCGTAGGACTTCTCCAGTTGAGCGAGCGCCAGTTCCAGAGCCTTTGCTTTATCCAATTCCTTTACCTCCAGGTAACCGCCCGGGCATGAGTTGATGAGATGAACCGCCTGACGTCATTCGGCGCGGACTGATGATTGAGCATCCATGGATTGTGCGATCTGCCACAGGCGGTCGTCCAGAGCATCCAACTGGGAATCCAGAGTTTCGCACAGCACGGCAACTTCCCGCAGACGGTTGTCCCGCCCGGCGTTTTCCAGATCGCGCGCAGTCTGTACGCTAGCCGTGGCGCCCAGGCTAAGCAACATGCCCTTGATCGCATGCGCGTGACGCCGTATGCCCTCCGCATCGGATTCGGCGACGGAACGGCTTAAATCGTCCATCTGCGACTTGCGCGATTCCCTGAAGATACCAATCAAATCCATCAGGAAGCCAGGGTCGTGGTCCACCTGCTCCATCAAGGCTTCGACATCCACGGGGTCGGTTTGGGGCTTCAGCGTCATGACTCGCCACTGCCCCCGGACAACTTGTTCGTGCGTTCCATCACAGACCGGACCAGCGTGGCTCGCGTTCTTGGCTCCACAGACATTTTGTTCATCAGACGTTCGATGGCAGATTTGACTGCTCTTTCCGAAACCGGTATGTTCCATTCTGACTCCAGCGCCGAGGCTATCTCCCGAACCGTCAGATTGGTGGAAACGTACTTCAAAAAGACGGTCTTCTCCCGGTCCGTCAGGCCGGCGTTCACGGCCATTCTATCGATCGTCGCCCGAACTGAGGAGTCCTGGTCCTTGTCACGCTCTTTCCCGGCCTCCGCGGCCCGCCGCACAGCCGCCGCCACGCGCGAAGGCGTGCACCCCTTGTCCAGGCACTCCACGGCGCCGGTCAACTTGCCCAGTGACAGGAGATCCTCGTGCGCGGAAAGCAGAATCACCCGGGTATCGGGAAGCACTTGAAGTATTCGCTCCATCGCTTCCACGCCGTTCATCACAGGCATGTTCAGGTCCATCACCACGACGTGAGGTTTCGTGTCGACCGCCATTTCCACCGCTTCGCGCCCGTTCTCGGCCTCGGCAACGACTTCCAGGTCCGATTCCATCGACAGGTGCTGGGCCAGCAAGCGTCGGACTAAAGTCGTATCATCGGCTACCAGTATCTTGACAGGAGGCATGGATTGGCTCAATCGCGCTTACGAGGGAGGGATAAACACCCAAGTGGTCCACCATTCGGAATACAATAAATATAGCATCGGGCATCGGCAACATCACACGCCGCGAGGGACACGCCCGGAGGAGACAATCGTGACGGACAATCAATGGGAACCGGTTCCGCACTTCGTGGACCAGAACGAGATCGAAGAAGAATACCACGAGTGGGGCGCGCGCAAGATTCTGGTCAACCGGAACAACATTCCGGACTCCGACCTGAGCTTGGCGCTCGTGTGGATCATTCCCGGCGGCGAGGAAGACAAGCATCACCACGAGGATTGCGATCAGATTGTCCACGTACTGAGCGGCGAGTGTGAAATCGAGATGGGCGACACCGTGTACTCGATGTCCATCGGCGACACTTTGCACATACCGAAGGGCGTTCCACACGCGGCATCAAACCAGGGTTGGGAACCGGTGAGGCTGTTGGCGGCTTTCGCGTCCGGTTCTGTGAAGACCAGGGTCGACAGCACCGCGAAAGGAAAAGCGTCTTGAGCGCCGAAAAGACGATACGCGTTCTGATCGCAACGTCGAATCCCTCGAAGGTCGCCGCCCTGCTCCGTCTTCTGGAGCCGTATCCCGTTGAACCGGTACAAGCCGAAACCGTCGGGTTGGGCCGTTTCAAGATTCCCGAAACGGGTGGAGACTATCAGGAAATCGCCGAACGCAAGGCCGTCACTTTCGCCAAAAAGTCGGGACTGCCCAGCATCGCCAGCGACGGCGGCGTGGAGATTCCCGTTCTGCAGGGACGCTGGGACGGCCTGAAAAGCCGGCGCTTCGCCGGGCCTGGCGACGAAGACCGCATCGAAAAACTGCTGACCATGTTGCGCGGCGTGCCCCCGGCCAGCCGAACCGTTCGCTTCCACGAGGCGGTGGCGCTGGCTTTGCCGGATGGAACCATCGTCGCCTCCGCCCAGTCCGCGGGACCGATCGGCAGGCTGGCAGAAGCCGCCGATCCCCGCCGGCGGGAAGGTTTCTGGCTCCCGTCCCTTTGGCTGTATCCGCCGCGATGGGTGACCGAATGGGACCTGACCGACAAGGAGCGCACACGACTGCGCACCGCGTGGGACGGCGTTGCCGATGATTTGAAACCGGAACTGACGGCCTTTTTTAGCCGTCCTGAATAGACCCTGTTGCCGCGGAGTTCGCTAACCATACGCCCGGGACGCCTGTTCGTGTTAGAATGTCTTCAGACACCTTCGCGTTCGAAAGGAACCAAGATGACTCGTCGCGCCACACTCTGCTTGTTGATTGGTTGCTGTTGTGCCCTGCTGGCCGGTTGCTCGGGCTCCTCCGTTGTCCCCGGCCTGGGCGGAAGCGACGGCCTCGGCACCCCTGGCGCCGGAACAGGCAATCCGGACGCCACCCTGTATTACTTCATTAGCGGGATGGACACCCCGAACTTTATCGCCAATGAAGTGTCGGTTCGCGAAACCCTCCTCGGGCTTCAAATACGCGCGAACCAAACCCTCGGACACGACAAGCGCGAAGTTACCCGGGTAACGTCCATCCTGTTCAACGGCCCGCTGGCCGAAGGAAAGTCGTACCTCGTCGGAGACTACAGCGCGGACGGCGTGAACATCAGCCTGTCCTCCAAGCCGGTGAAAGGTTCGCTGTCGGTGTGGGACGGAAGCGCCGGTACTCTGGTGGTCGATAAAATAACGGATACGCACATCGAAGGTCGCCTGAATGCCGTTCTCTCGCCGTCGATGAACAGCACTGTAACGTTGGAGGCATCCGGCGGACGTTTCCGGGTGAAACTGCCGTGAAATACGCCATTGCCGGCATTTGCCTGGTTGTTGCCGTCGCAACAACAGGTTGCGGCGGCGGAGGTGGAGGCGGCGGCATCCCCCAGGGGTTGAGCGCCGGAACAACGCGCGGCGGGAACTTGGCCCGTTTCTCGCCGAACGTGGTCGGAGCCAACGTGAACGGCGCTCAGATCCAGATTTACGGCGATGAGAGAACCGGCCCGGTGAACGCCTACACCGTGTCCCGCCGGTTGACGATTACGTTGTACGGTCCTGTCACCGCCGGCCGGTCGTTCACCGTGAATGCCTCGCGGTCCTCCGGTTCAGCCTATGTTTCGTACATCACAACCGAGAACCAGAACGGTCAGTACATCACTACCGGGACCTGGGAAGGCTCGGGAGGTTCCATCACGGTCTCCGCTGTCGACAACAGCCACGTGGAAGGTACATTCGATTTTCAGACGAACATCGGCCCAACTCCCATTTCCTGGAGCAACGGTCAGTTCAACATCACATTCGAAACCCCGCCTCCCCCGCTTTAGCGGCATGCTGTCGGGTGAACTTCTCCGGGGGTCGGACCGCGCTGGTCCGGCCTCCCTCTGCAAGCCGATATCGGAAACCGCTCATGATCATCAACGAACTCCGCGCCGGAATACGCTATATGCCCCTGCACTCGCCGTTCGTCACGGCGAAGGGCCGCTCCGAGAAAGCCCGGTCTTACGTCATCGAACTCTCCTGCGAAAGCGGTGTCACCGGCCTCGGCGCCGTGTCGCCCGCGCAGTATGTCACCGGTGAGTCGATGGAGGACATCGAGCGCTCGGTACCCGAGATCGGAAACTTCATCGGAGGCCGGGAGGTTGATGACTATGAGGCTGTGTTCGGTGATATGCGCAAGGCTTTCCCGCTTGCCCACGCGGCAAGGGCCGGTGTTGAGATGGCCGTGATGGACGCCTGGGGCAAGGCGCACGAAACACCCCTGTGGCGACACTGGGGAGGCGCGAAGCCCGAGGTGGAAACGGACCAGACCATCTCGCTCAACTCACTGGATGTCGCCCGCGAAGAGGCGAAACGTGCGGCGCGCGCCGGTATCCGGCAGTTAAAAATCAAACTGGACGGTTCGTATCCCCGCGACATGATTCACCGGATTCGAACCGTTCACGAGGTTGCGCCTGACGCTGTCCTTCTGCTGGATGCGAACCAGAGTTTCACCGTCAACTCCGCCAAGGCGTTTCTGGAAATTCTGGACAGGGAACAGCTTCCCGTGGTTCTATTTGAGCAACCTGTCGACGCCTGCAACGTCAAAGGTCTTGTGGAGGTCGCCGCGGACTCGCCTATACCCGTTGGCGCGGACGAGAGCGTGGTCACGCCAGGCGACTGCCGCACGCTGTTGGACGCGGGCGGAACGCAGGTCGTCAACATCAAGTTGATGAAGAGCGGCCTGTCCGGCGCACTGGAGATCATCGGTATGTGCCGTTCTGCCGGCGTTACGCTGATGCTCGGATGTATGGTGGAGTCGGGAATCGGCACAGGCGCCGCGGTTCACCTGGCCTGCGGGACAGGCGCCTTTACGTGGCTGGACCTGGATGCGCCGCTGTTGCTGGCCCGGGATATTGCGGAAGGCGCTTACACCTTGAATGGTTCTATTTATCGGGTTTCCGATGCGCCGGGTCTGGGAGCGCGCCTCGTTCCGGAAGAATATTCGAAAACATAGCGGGGAAAACGTTGAAGGTTCCTGGCGTTTGCGTGGTCAGATAGAAGGAAACGTGGTAAACTATAGATGAAGCGAGCCGGTTGGCCGCAGACGGATCGACGCGGGACTCAAGATAACCCGCCCCACCGCCGATGGGTATGGTGGAGATCATGAACGCAAAAGCGAAACGAATCGTACTGGCGATAACAGCCCTGCTCGTCACGGCTGTACCGTTCGCGTGCGCCGATATCAAGATCGGTCGCGAACGCTTCTTCGGGCACAACGCCCGGGGACCCTATTCGATCGCCCGCCGGAACGTGGAAACATATTCCGAATCCATCACCCGCAACGGACTCCGCTTGACGCGCGGCAAGGACTTCACGTTCGATCCCGCCACCGGAATGATCGCCTTCGAGGATTCCATCAAGTTTTCGGACGTCATCGACATCGAGTACCGCTACGATTCCGCGAGATCCAGTGAAGCCGGCCCCAGTTCCGGATTGTTTACCCTTCTTTCCAGCGGAACCGGCGGCGCGGGACTGGCCTACTCGTTCCGCGGCAACGGCAAGGGCGAACAGGAACTTGCGACCATCGGTTTCAACAGCCAGGCAAAATTCGGCCTGATGTCGCTGACCAGTTCCATGACGCTGGACAAAACGGTGAAAGGCGCCAAGGGCTCGGAAGCGCAGAACATGGCGTTCGCCGCCAGTCGCGACACAGGCCCTCTGCAGTTCAAGTTCGATTACGCCAAGGTCGGTAGCAAGTTCGGCCAGGCGGATGCCCTCAAACTCGTCAAGGGCAGTGAAAACCTCGGATTCACGGGCAAGTACACCGCCAACAGCCGGTTGTCCTTCTCCGCGACCAGCACCAAATCGGAAACGCCGGACGCGAAGACCAAGGTGGTCAAGGCGCTGTCGCAAACGACAACCGCCATGAACCTGCAGTTGAATCCCGGCGGCAAGTTCATGGCGATGCACGAAGTCAAAACGGAAGCCCAGGGCGCCAACGCCTCGAAGACATCGCTGACGCGGATGCAGTTGGATCAGAAGTTCAACGCCGCCATGTCTGCCTCACTGATTCAGGAAACGCTGACAACCGAAAAGAACAAGGCCAGCGAAACCGTGAAAGCCACCAAACTGGCGCTCTCCGGGTCCGGCAACGGATCGTTCCGGTACGAAGGAACGATGTCCATGTCGGACTCGAGCAAGTCGGGAAAGGCCCGGGACGCGGCCATCAAGATGAGCCAGGGCACCGACGCCTTGAGAGCCACGCTTGCCATGACGGATCGCCACGCGGACAGCGGCGATGTCGCAACACAAGCGTTCAAACTGGAATCCGCAGGGAAAACATTGAAGTGGGCCGCCGCCTTCAACAACGAACGGACATCGAAAAATACGAAACAGATGTCGCTCGTTTCCATGGAAGGCGGCACGAACGACCGACTGCGCTTTAACACCGCATACGGGATGTCGCGCAACGCCGGCAAGGCCGGCAATTTGATGAAGCTGGCGTTCACATCCAAAGCCTTCACCGGTATGAACCTGGCCGCCCAGTATTCGCGGGACACAACCGGAGCCAAGGAACTAATCGCCAACAAGGTGAACGTGGGCTATGAGCCCAACAAGGGCTTCAAGCTAATCGCGGGATACACCGAGGATGCCACCGAGAAGGGCTACAAGGAAGCGACGAACATCAATCTGGAGGCCAAGCCGGCAGACAATATGAAGCTGGTCGCTTCCATGAATACGAAAGTGGACGAAAAGGGCGAGGGAAGCGCGCAAACCGTGGCTTTTGAAGCCAAGCCCACCGAAGCGATCCGTGTAGCCGCATCGATGAACCAGAAAGAAGACGAAAAGGGCCAACTGGCGACACAGGGCATCACCGTGGAAGCCAAGCCCGCGAAGACTCTGCAGGTTGCGGCCGCGTACGGTACCAGCGAGGATAAAACGGGAGAATCACAGGACACCAAGGTTTCTGTGGCGGCCACGGGTAGCAACGCCCTGAAACTGACCGCTTCCGTAGCCTCCGGCACGACGCCCGCGGGACCGACGTCGGCCACGGAAGCCGCCGTCAGCGTGATCCCGATCAAGGACCGCATGTCCTTCACGGGTTCGTTCCGTCAGGAATCCAAACCGACCGGCGCGGTGGAAGTCTCCACTATCCAAGCCGATCTGAAGCCGTCGTCTGCACTCGCGGTCAGCGGATACCTCCAGTCGCGCGATGGAACGGTGGACCACCCGGATACGGTGAACGCACAGGTGACGCTTGGAAGCACCAATGCGCTCAAGGTCGTCGGCACGTACAGCGAGAATCCCGAAGAAAAGAACGTGATTTTGCCAATCGTACGCCAGGGCCTCGCGTTGCAGACATCGTTCTCGGGGTTGACGTTTTCAGGCGGTTACCTGCGCGAGACCAACTCGAAGGACAACTCCGAGGGCATGAAGGCCGAAGTGAAACTCGGCATCAAGTTCTCGCCGACGCAAACGTTCGAGGGCGGTTACCAGCAGACGGTCGGCGCGGTTCGCGGATTCAAACCGATGCTCGCCTACAACATGAAGTACAATCACACGATGGGCGACCGGTTCAAGTTGAGCGTGGATGCCAACGTGTCCCGTCTCGATCCCAGCGTTCCCATCGACAAACGGAACGACGTGAAGGCAACCGCCAACCTCGGCATTGCGTTCTAGTGACGTTTACAGGATCATTATGAGGGGTACGATTCTGGCAAGGGCCGTCGTACCCCTTTCGTTTGAGCCGCAGGATAACACGGCGCTTTCCGCTTTCTTCTCTGGAAACAAACCCCATGGCTCTGCCTAATCTGGAATGGAACGGCGACTGGTTGCAGGGGTCGTGGGCCAACACGCGTTCCATCTGGGCGCCGTTGACCAGCGATGACGAAGCCATCGACAATCGGCAATGGGCGGAAGCCGTGAACGACACCGGCCCGGTCGGCCGGATCGTTGTGATTGAACTGTGCCGGCTCGTAACCGATATCTACCGGTGTATCTCCCCCCGGATTGCGCCAAAGGCAAATCCGACCAGGAAATCCGAAGATGACGACAACCAGTGATACCAGACCCGTGATGGAAATGCGGGGGATTGTGAAGAACTACCCGGGCGTGCAGGCTCTGAAGTCCGTTGGCTTCAGCCTCTTGCCGGGTGAGGTTCACGCGTTGGTGGGTGAAAACGGCGCCGGCAAATCGACGCTTATGAAGATTCTCGCCGGTGCGGAAACCAGCGATTCCGGCGAACTGATTGTCGAAGGAAATCCTGTCACCCACCTCACTCCCGCGCGCGCCAGCGAACTGGGCATCGCCATCATCTACCAGGAGTTCAACCTCGTGCCGCATCTCTCGGTGGCCGAGAACATCTTCCTGGGCCGCGAAAAACCGGGCCGGTTACCGGGCTTCGTGAACCTTGGCGAGATGAACCGTCTTTCCCGCGAGTTGCTGGACCATCTTGGCGTTTCCCTGGACCCGAAGCGAAACGTCAGCACCCTCTCGGTTGCGGAACAGCAGATGGTGGAAATTGCCAAGGCCCTCAGCCAGGACGCACGCATCCTCGTGATGGACGAACCCTCCGCGTCACTGACCGAACACGAACTGGTTACCCTGTTCAACGTGGTTCGCGGACTGCGCGCCGAAGGACGATCGGTCATTTACATATCACACCGGCTTGAAGAAATCTTCGAACTTGCCGACCGGGTGACCGTCCTCCGCGACGGCGCCGTGGTTTCCACCAAGCTCATTAGTGAGGTGACGCGCGACACCCTGATCCGCGATATGGTCGGGCGGCAGATGACCGATGTGTTCCCTCCGCGCGAATCCTCCATCGGACAGACCCTGCTGGAGGTAAGCGGCCTGCAACGCGAAGGCGTGCTGATGGACATCAATCTGACCGTGAAACGCGGCGAAATTGTGGGGCTGGCCGGGCTGGTCGGCGCGGGACGCACGGAACTGGCAAGGTGCCTGTTCGGGGCAGACCGCTACGATTCGGGCGAGATTAAACTGGACGGCGAATCGATTTCCGTTCGCAATCCCCGGCAGGCGATATCCCACGGCATTGGCCTTGTGACGGAAGACCGCAAGCAACAGGGGCTTGTTCTCGGTATGACTCTACGCGAGAACAC
>JAKQQT010000444.1 GCA_029564025.1 Armatimonadota bacterium
CCCGCCTTGCCTTCGTAGCGGTGGTACTGGTCGCCGGCGGGCGACGGGTAGTCGAACTCATCGGTAGCCGTTTTGACGATCACCCAGTCGTCCTCGGATTCACCGAAGTAGATGCGCGGTTGTGTGACCTTCAAGTCGGTCGGACCCGCGGGCGGAAAGTCCTTGACGAGGAAAGTCGGTTGTCCGTCGCGCGACACTTCGTTCACGGCGCTCATGCAGAGTCCGTAACCGTGAGTGAAAACGAGGCGTCGGTTCTGCCACGTTTTTGCCTGGTCTGGAAGTCCGTCCTGGTTCATCTCCCGCGCGGCGATCAGCGTCTGCCGGTACCTTCCGTTGATCGTGTAGCGGTCCACATCAACGTTGTTGAATTGGTAATAAGGCTTGATGGCCTGAAGCTGGCCGTACGCCTGGGCCGCGACGTTGTAATCCCATAAGCGGGCATTGGCCACGGTTTCCGAGTTGCGGCGTATGAGGTCCACCGAGTAATCGGGCTTGATCGGGAAGTCCGCAACTTTCAGTTTGTCCAATCCAAATCCGTACCGCGTGAAGGCGATGGCGTGCCGGATGTAGGCTTCCTCTTTCTGAAACTCGTTCGGCTTCACGTGGAATCGCTGGACGAAAGACGGATACATCGAACCGGCGAACAACGACACAGCCAGTACGACCACCACTCCCGCAGGCGCTAGCGTGATGCGGTTTCGGAACGCCTGGAGAACGCAGAGCACGGCGAATACGGCGCAGACGACCGACAGCGCGACCAGCACCGGTAGCCGGGCGTGGACGTCGGCATATCCGGCGCCTGTGATGACACCCATCTCCGAGTGCAGAAGGTCATACCGTCGAAGCCAGTAATCCAGACCTTTTAGTGCGAACGCCAGGGCGGCGAGGATGTTGAGATGGGCGAGGGGACCCGCGGCCAGTTTCGGGAAACGGCCCTGAATTTCCGGCGCACGGTCCGCAATGTACACCGCCAGCGCCGCGAGCAGGGAAACCACAACGGCCAGGGCGAGCGTGCGAACCACGAACTGCTGGAAAGGCAGGGTGCAGACATAGTACCCGATATCGCGCCCGAACAACGGATCCTTCATCCCGAATGAAACGGGATTCAGGAAGAA
>JAKQQT010000735.1 GCA_029564025.1 Armatimonadota bacterium
AATCCCCTCCGAATGACGTACATCTTGAGGAAGCGCGATGCGGGGCGGAGCGTCAGATCGAACAGCGACGCGCGTTTGCCCTTCTCGAAAAGGTCCTCGGCGCCCCACGTGGTGAATCGCTGAAACGTCTCGAAATACTCCTCGAAATCACGGTAGGTGTCGTGATACATCACCTCGTCGAGCCGGCCCATGGTTCCGCCGACCACGACCTTCGAATGGACGCGGCGATCGAGGTAGCGGCCCTTCTTCGTGCGAAACAGCCGCACATTGTAGTCGCGCTCCCATCCGCAATGCCGCATCAAGCGGCCCATGAAATAGGACATCCGCTTCACGTCGTACCCGTCGCAACTGCCGGGGTCCTTGATGACTTCCTGAATGCGCGCCGCCAGTTCGGGCGAGACCCATTCGTCGGCGTCCAGGACGAGGGTCCACTCGGTTTCGATCTGCGGGATAGCCCAATTGCGCTGGGCGGCCGCATTCACGTATTCGTGAACACAGACGTGCTCCGTATACTCCCGCGCGACCGCGTCAGATCCGTCGGTGGTATTCGGATCCACCACACAGAAAATGTCGTTTGCCCACTGGACGCTCTCGAGACAGCGCGCCAGGCGGTCTCCCGCGTTTGGCACCAGAGTAAGGACTGTCAAGTCATGCACGTGCTCGTTCCTCGCCCCACGTTACTGTGAAAGCCCATTGTAGTGCAGCCGAAACGCCTCAATCCACCGGCGGCGCTTCCCATTTGCGCGGATTCCGCCGGCCTGACAGGACGGGCGCCGGCGGGGACGCGTCCGCGAAGCCTTCGTGGCGGTGCAGGGAACCATCCCGGACGCCCCGGTTCCGTGTTCGATGACCGATTTCGTCGCCACCAGACCTTTGGGTCCCTTGGGCCGTTTGTAACCCTCGAGCACAGGCAACCCCGTTACAGCGCGGGGCGGCCCACGCCACGGCCGCGTCTCTCAGAACAACTCGGGGATTCTCATCATGTCGGTTTCTTCGGTTCGCTGTTCTTTGGGGGGCGTTTCGCGCGGGACAATGAATTCGCCGGTGATCATCTCTCCGTAGCCCAGCCCGGGGCCAACCATCGGGAACACTTTGGCGTACGGATCGATCATGACCTCGAGAAGCGCCGGGCCGTCGTGGGTCACGAACTTTTTCAACACCTTCTTCATGTCGGTACGTTTGGTGAGGCGC
>JAKQQT010000475.1 GCA_029564025.1 Armatimonadota bacterium
AAGCGGGGGCTGAATATCCCGGTCATCATCGGCGGCGCCGCCATCAATCCCGCCTTCGGGCATCGCGCCCTGTACATCAAGCCCGAGCGCCCCTATTCCGCCGGCGTTTATTACTGCAAGGACGCCTTTGAGGGCCTCGACCGCATGGACCGGATTACCGATGTTGACCGCAGGGACCTTCTGTACGAGGAGACCATCCAGGCCGCGCAGGTGACGTTCGGCAAGGCGGCCGCCTACGCCGCGAGGCCGGCCCGCGACCTGCCGCCCTCCGCCGACCGCATCCGGCGCGATGTGCCCGTGCCTGAACCTCCGTTTTTCGGTCCCCGTGTCGTGGAAACAATTCCGCTCGCCGAACTCTGGCCTTTATTGGATTTGAAAACCCTGTTCCGCCTGCACTGGGGCGCTAAAAACAAAAGCGGCGAGGAGTGGGACCGACTGCTGAAAGACGAATTCCACCCGAAACTGGACGAACTCAAGGCGATGGTCGTGGAGAACGGGTGGCTGGATCCGAAAGCGGTTTACGGCTACTTCCGGGCGCGTTCGTCGGGTGATTCCGTCATTCTGATCGATTCCGGCGTTGAAATCGCCCGCTTCGATTTCCCGCGCCAGGCCGACGGCAACCGGCTGTGCCTTTCCGATTACCTCAAAACCGAAAACGACCTGCTACCTTTGCAGTGCGTCACCATCGGCTCGCACGCCAGTGAGGCAATTGACGAACTCAACCGCGCCGGCGACTACACACTCGCCTATTACCTGCACGGCCTCGGTTCGTCCGTGGCCGAAGCCGCCGCCGAGTGGATGCACCTGCGGATTCTTGACGAACTGAAACTTCCGCGCAACAGCGGTCACCGTTACTCGTGGGGATACCCGGCCTGCCCGGACATTTCCCAACACGAAATCGTTTTCAGGTTGCTACCCATCCGCGAATCGCTGGGCATGGACCTGAGTCCGGCCTGGCAGTTGATACCGGAGCAAAGCACCGCCGCGTTGGTCATTCATCATCCGGACGCCATCTACTTCTCCCCCTGAATACAACACAAATCCGCCGCACCGCGGTTCTTGCCGTTAACCGTTCCGCGGGCGGATGAATCTGAAAGGAGGCACGACTGATGATTGAACGGCTGTTTCAATTACAAAAGCGCGGGTCAACCGCGACGACGGAAGTTACTGCGGGACTGACAGCCTTCATGACGATGGCTTACATCATCTTCGTCAATCCGCAGATACTCGGTAATTGTCCCGGCCTGAAAGAGCACATTCCTGCCCTCGTGGTTGCCACCTGCCTGGCCGCGGCCGTTCCCACCATCCTCATCGGGTTGTGGACAAACGCCCCCCTTGCCTTCGCTCCGGGTATGGGACTGAACGCCGCCGTGGCCTTCGGGATGTGCCTCACCATGGGCTATTCGTGGGAACAGGCCATGGGAGTGGTGGTTCTGGAAGGTATCATCATCACGATCCTGGTGCTCACCGGAATGCGCGAGGCAGTTATGAACATGATTCCGATGCCGCTGAAACAGGCAATCGTTGTCGGTATCGGCCTGTTCATCACGGTGCTGGGACTGGTCGCGGCCGGCATCATCCATATGGGCACCCCTTCCGCGCCCCTGACCTACGGATCCTTCAGCGACAAGGGGGTCCTTGTCGCAACCGCCGGGCTCCTGTTGACCATGGTAATGTTTGTGATGCGCTGGAGAGCCGCCCTTCTCCTCGGTATCGCCTTCACAACCCTGCTTGCGTGGTTGACGGGTATGGTTGAGGTTCCCGAAACGCTGGTGCTGGCGCCGCGTTTTGACACGATGTTCCGCGCCGACGTCATTGGAGCCCTTCACCCTGCCGTCTGGGCAGTGGTGCTGGCCTTTATGATAAGCGATTTCTTCGACACAATGGGAACCACCATCGGTGTACTGCAACAGGCCGACCTGATGGACAAGGAAGGGCGCACGCCGAAGTGGCGGGAGATACTGTTCATCGATTCTCTGGCCGCCATTTGGGGCGGTCTGTGCGGCGCCTCCAGCAGTACCATGTACATCGAAGCGGCCAGTGGGGTGGCGGAAGGCGGGCGTACGGGCTTGATGTCCGTCACGATTGGTTTGCTGTTCTTGGCCGCTGTTTTCTTCTCGCCAATCGTCGGGATGGTTCCCGCTCAGGCCACGGCTCCGGCGCTTGTCATGGTCGGATTCCTGATGATGAGCCAGGTGCGCGAAATCAGTTTCGACAACCTGACGGAGGGCATACCCGCGTTCCTCACCCTTGTGGGCATTCCCCTCACGTATTCCATCGCTCATGGGATCGGATTCGGTCTGATCTCATTCCTGGTCCTGATGATTGCGCGCAAACGCTGGCGGGAGATTCACCCTCTGCTCGCCGTGGTCAGCGCGCTGTTCATCATTTCATTCGCTACACAGTGAGGTTTTTCATGTTAAGGAATATCCCGGTTCGGTCCATCTGCCTCCTGGCAATTCTCGGATTCGCGCCGGCTTTTGCCGCGACTGACCGCGACACCCTCTACCAGGTCTCCACCATCGATGCGCTGATGGCCGGAGTCGCGGACGGAGCCATGCCGATCAAGGAATTGACGAAGCACGGAAACATCGGTGTCGGCACGTTCGAGGGATTGGACGGCGAGATGATCCTGATCGATGGAAAGGTCTTCCGCGTCAATTCGTTCGGTAAAGTTGACCGAATGCCGGGTGAAGCCCTGACCCCGTTCGCTCAGGTCAGCTGGTTCGACAAGGACAAAACCATTCCCGT
>JAKQQT010000495.1 GCA_029564025.1 Armatimonadota bacterium
TTAAGGCGAAGGCTCCGGTGAAGAAGCCCGCGGCCGGGGCTGTCCAGATGAAGGCGCTGGAAGGCCAGTATCCGGGTACGGTTTTCAACAACGGCAAGTTCCAGCTCAAGTTCAGCAACATGAGGCAGGCGCTGGCGTGGAACGGCGAAGGCGCCGACTCCGACGCCAGGTTCGTCCTGGTGGACTACAGCGCGGGCAATGTGCAGAAGACCGAAACGCACCTGGGTTTCATGGTCCGTTTTGCCAATGACAAGGGCGAGCAGGTGGACGATGACGTCGAGGTTGATGTAGGCGCAATGCTTCCGGCTTCGCGTAAGTCGGGCACCTTCGCCGCCAGGTTGCCACTGTCCTTCACACCAACCAAGTTCATCCTGCGGTTCGGGTACGACGGCGGCGAAAGCCTGCGTGTGGCCCTTCCGAAGGGCTTCAAGTGGAACGACTTTGGAAATCAGGCGAAGCTTGGGGGAACCGCGACCAACGACATCGTATCGGCCACTCTCAACCAGGAAACCGATCCCCGGTTGCCGGCTGATTGGGAGCAGGGAGAAGGTATAAAAAACGTCTTCTTCTCTGGCACGGTAACAAGCCTGCTGGTTGAATCTGCCGACGTGATTGTGAGCGACGTGGAATTGACCACAACGGACGGAGAGGCGTTCGACGTCACGCAATTCGTCACGGGTGAGGAAAGCCGCCTGAAGCCCCTTGGCGTCCGCAAGATCCGGTTCGGGTTCCGGATCCCGGAGGATGCCGTTCCTCAGACGGTCAGCCTGAACACCGCTTATCAAAACGGTGCGCCCATCGTGTTCACCTGCCAGTAGAGACTCTATCGGGGCGTGCCTGTCTTCGGGCGGGTGCGCCCCCGTTTTTCTTAACTGGCCCGTTCGCCCTCGTAGTAGACCCAACGCTTAGCCATCGCGAGGTTGAACAGCGTGACGATGAGGACGATGACGAACAGAATCCACGCCATGGCGCTGGCGTAGCCGATTTTCAGCCACTGGAACGCGTTGTTGAACAGGTACAGCACGTAGAACAGCAGGCTGTCCTCCGGCGCGCCGGAGCCTCCGGTCATCACGTAGGCCTGCGTGAAGACCTGGAAACTCCCGATGATGACCATCACCAGTTGGTAGAACAGCACGGGCGTCAGCAGGGGTATCGTGACGTTGCGGAAACGCTTCCACCCGGTCGCGCC
>JAKQQT010000501.1 GCA_029564025.1 Armatimonadota bacterium
CCTGTCGCTTGAAGGCACAACAGAAGGCGCGGTTCCGGAGTCAAAGTACGATATCGGCGTGCGGTACGATATCCTGAAAGCCCGTCTCGACGCCATCCGCAACGACAAGTATCCGACGCTCACCATCGAGGTTCCTGGCGACGGCGAGTCCACGGTAATCAACGACAAGTCTCACCTGTCCGTCTTCCGCGACATGGCGAAGAAGCGCTTCCCGGCGTCCATGTTCGAGCCAGCCGCCAACAAGAAGAAGGATCTGCCCGAGCCTCACGCACCAGTACGGCTCGGTAGAACGGTAGGTTTCGACGCCATGACGGCGGAGATCAAGGCGCTCCTGCAACCCTTCGCATCCAAAGACCAGACGCGCAAGCCGATTCTCAACCCCCACTGGAACGGCGCGGCGGGCGAGGCCGTGGCGACCGACGGGCGGCGGCTGGCCGTGATGATCGGCAAGAAGAACGCCAAGCCCAAGAAGGATGACAGCGGCTACCCGAATTACACGCAGGTCGTCCCCGGCTACAAGGAGGGGAAGGTGCCGAATCCCTCCCCCGCCGACGCGCTGGCGGTCAAGGTGGACTCGGCGAGGCTGACCCGCAAGCTGATCCAGGCGCTATCCATCTATAAGGACGTTGACAAGGCGGCTCCCACGGTGAAGCTGTGGCTGACTGCGGACGGATCGCTGGAGGTCTCGACGGACGTTGTGGACACGGGTTCGTACTCGTCCCTGCGCGAAGAGGGCGACGGGTTCCTGATCGGAATCTACAACCCTGAGTATCTGATGGACGCGCTGACGTTCCTGCGCAAGACTGGCAACGAGACGCCCGTGATGTACGCCAGCGGGCGCAGCTTTCCGATGATTATGGCCGGCAAGAGCGAGTACGTCGTGCAGATGCCGTTGCGGTTAGACGATTCTGGCTGGCATAATGACAACCACGTTGAAGAGTACGCGAAGTGGAAGGCCGCTCAGGAAGGCTCAGGCAAGGCAGAGAAAGCGAAGCCTGCGGAAGAG
>JAKQQT010000502.1 GCA_029564025.1 Armatimonadota bacterium
CGCGCCACGCCAAGCGCCTGAACGCGATGTTCTTCGACACGCACGCCGCGTCGATCGACTGGAGCCAGATCCCCACCAAGGCGGGCGACAACGGCAAGACCGGCAACGTCTTCGACAACGTCCCCGGCTGACGGACAATTAGGATTCAGGATTTAGGATTTAGTAGTGCGACCACAGATCGTCACAACACCTGAATCCCTTTCCGTAATTTTTAATTCCTAATCTTTAATCTTTAATCGTTAGCCGTTATCCGGGGAAGTTGTCGAAAACGTTGCCGGCCTTGCCGTTGTCGCCGGCCTTGGTGGGAATCTGGCTCCAGTCGATCGACGCGGCGTGCGTGTCGAAGAACATGGCGTTCAGGCGCTTGGCGTGGCGCGGGAACGGGCGCACCCAGGCCAGGCCGGATCCGCTCCAACCGGCGCTGTCCCACGGAAGGTAGAAGTAGTAGATGTCGGCGGTAACGGCCAGTTTCCGGTCTTCCTTCCACTCGTTGGCGGGTCGGCCGGCCGTGGAAGCGTCCATCACGGCGCAGTCGGCGGCCCACACGGTTCCGGAGGCATCCTTCACATAGGAAGTCGGCCGGCCGGGGTCAACCCTGCTACCATACAGGCCCGAGGCGCCGGTGATGTACCAGTTCACGCCGTAGGTGGTGGGGTAAGGCGGGTACATGGAGCTGTTCAACTTGTCGCGCTTCAGCAGGTCCGACGGGCACGTGAAGATCTCAAGGTTCTTGGTGTAGGGTTCCAACAGCTTGGTGAAACGTGTGGACGTGTCGTGCTGGGCGTATGGGACGAGTTTGTCGTCGTAGTCGTTTTCGTACATTTTCGCCGCCACGCCCATCTGCTTCATGTTGGAGAGGCACGAGGTGGCTTTGGCGCGGTCGCGGGCCTTGGCAAACACCGGGAACAGGATGGCGGCCAGGATCGCGATGATTGCGATGACCACCAGAAGTTCGATCAGTGTGAATGCGCGTTGTTTGGATTCTCTAGAAAGCATAGCTCCTCCTGTATTGGAATTATATAACAATGGTGGCACACCTGCCAAAAACCAGGACGTTTGCGACCGGCCTGTTTCCGCCGCGATTGGACAAGGTTCAAATAGTTAGTCGATTGTGAACGCTGACTCTGTTCCCGCAGACAACATCGGATTCCGTCCGGCGTATGCATTGACGGCGATGCAAACTGCTATCATAGGCGCGTGAAACCGGCTGACATAGACACGTTCCGGAAGGCGCTGTTGGGCTGGTTCGCCGTTCATCACCGGCGCATGCCGATCCGCGAGACGCGCGATCCCTGGGCCGTGTGGGTGTCGGAGATCATCCTTCAGCAAACCACCGTATCATCCGGCCTCCCCTACTGGGAGCGCTTCATGCTCCGTTTTCCGACCGTGGAGGCGCTTGCCGACGCCCTGTTACAGGACGTTCTGCATGCGTGGGCGGGCCTGGGCTACTACAGCCGGGCGCGGAATCTGCACAAGGCGGCCGCGATGGTGGCGGCGAACGGCGGCGGAATCCCCGACACGATGGACGGCCTGCTGGCCCTGCCGGGGATTGGACGGTACACCGCCGGCGCTATCCTCAGCTTCGCGTTTGGCAAGGACGCCG
>JAKQQT010000736.1 GCA_029564025.1 Armatimonadota bacterium
GCTTTTCCGTGTCCCGGGCGCGAAGAGCCCTCTCAAGAGCCTCCACGACATCAATATCACTGCCGCCTTCCGCCGAGCATCGCCTGCCCACCCGGACCATTGCCGGGGCGCGCGTGAGGTTTCCCAGCACGATCGCTTCTCCAACGTTCAATCCCGGCAGATCCTGGAACAGGCTTTCGCTCAGGCTTTCCGCGGCCCTGCGGACGGCATCCTGGTCCGTCGGATTCGTCAATTTCATCACAATCTGACTGCCGCACTGCGACAGAGTGTCCGGATCGATCTTTCCCGGTCTCTGCGTGATGACGACCAGAAATACCTGGAACTTTCGGCCTTCCGCGGCGATGCGGTTGACCCATTTGGCGCACTCGGTGGCTCCAATCCCTTTCGAACCCGGCGCAAAATTGTGCGCTTCCTCCAGGACAACGAATACAGGATAGGACAACTTGCCCGCCGTTGCCCGCGCCCAGAGGTCGCTGAGTGTTCTCTGGACAGTGTACAGCGACACGGCTTGTTGCATACCGGCCAGGTCGATGACACTCAACGTCTGCGGTTGACTCAGGTCCTCAACCGGCACGTCGGTCATACCCCAGAGTTTCCAGCCTTCGATCTGCTCCAGGTATTTGACGGCCCTGCCGGCGCCGGCCTTGATGTCGTCCGTCACCGCGCGAGGTTTTTTGCCGCCCGGCTTCTTCAAATCCACGCCTGCCCTGTCCTCCAGCGCATCGTGGAATACATCCCCGGGGTCCGATTCATCATACACCGCGGGCGAAATCGGGCTGTCGTCCATCAAATCGACGCCCGATTCCCCCTTCTCTTCTCCGGACATCATTTCCAGCACTTCCCGTACCTGCTCCGGCGTGTAATCGATGCCGCGAACCTGCAACCGGTCGCAGGCGACCTGCACGGAGGCGCGGATATTTGACGCGTTGCTCGCGACACCCGCCACGTTGCAGATGTCATCCGCGCTCAACCGGCTGAACTGGACCGTGTATTGCGTCGATCCGCCGATTTCCTCGTCGGAGTAGCGCCTACCATCGATGCCAGGCACCCGGTACACGTTTACCCGTTTGGCGAATACCGTTGGCTGGCGTTCCGGCGTCACGCGAAGGCGCACGTAGTCGCTGTTGGGATCGAATATCACAATCGTCGCGCCGAGTTGCAGAAGGTTCTCGAACAGCAATCCCGAGAGGTAGGACTTGCCTGCCCCGGTTTGCGCAATCACGGCAAGGTGGCGGCGCAGGCCGTTCGGGTCCAGTTGCACTGGCACACCGGGGCGGTTGATGAGCGTCCCCAGTTCGATGCCGCTTTTCACATCACGCGAGAAAAACTCCCTCAGCAGGTCGTCCGAAGCGGCCTCCACCGGCTTGCCGGGAAGGGCGGCGCACCGGGGCAGGCGGACCTGGGTTCGTCCGCTCGGTTCCCGGTCGATGTAACCCAGCACGGAAGCCGTGGCGGTGATGCTCGGTGCGGGCTGGTAGTCGCTGTGAACAAGGCGTTCTGTTTCATCGAAGGTGTGCGAGCCGTCCAACAGGCGGTTGGTGACCTGCAGGCGCATCACCTGCGCCAGCACGTCCACCTCGCGGGTCTCGTTGCCGATTTTCTCGCGTACGCCGCGAACCACCACATATTCCATCCGCGGCGGCGCGATGCCCGGTCCCGTGACGAACGTGAACTCGCTTGTGCTGACGTTTCCGACAATATATCCCAGTGGTTGCAAATTGATATCTCCTCCGCTACTCGCCATCCGGCGCAAACCTCCGCGCGCCGCGATCCATGGAAACCGACGTGCCGATAATGTTGCGCAGAATGCCCAGATGCTCGTTCGCCAGCGCGCCGCGCGACAGGCGCACCACGCGGTCCGCCGCATACAGCATCGAATTGTAAACCGAACTCCCGCCGTACTGCGCCCGAAGGGCGGACAGGATTTCGAACGCGGAACGCTCTCCGGCCCACCTGCGATCAAACGACAACAGAGGGTCCGTGCACCCCAGCGTGTCGCCCAGTGTATCAATGCGCAACGGGTCATCGCCGGGCGCGAACCGCACGAAGAAAACCCCGATGGCGGGAAGCTCACCGAGCCGTTCGCGATACAAAACGCGCAGGTCTTCGGCTTCGGCGTTTGGACGGTCGGCGTCTACTCCGTCCGTTCCGAACAGAACCGGTTCGGTGAACCCCGCGCCCTCGGTGAAACGCGAAAGCAGTTCCGCATCGCACAGCAACGGTTCGGACCCGCCGGCCAGCGATCGAGCCAGAATCGTCGCCCGCGCGGATTTGCTGATCCCGGCCAGCAGAATGTTGTGTCGGCGGCAACCTTCAAAGAGGCTGATCAACGACTCCATGATCGCAATGCGCAGATCCGGAAAGTCGCCGATCGGCATCGGCCGCAGGTACAGGGCGTGTGACAGTTGCGACAACAGCGTTCCGTCCAGCAACAGCATCCCGCCCGCCATGCCCGGCAGGTTGTCGACCGCCAGAGAGATCTCCAGGAACATCCGCAGTCGATCGGTTGCGCGCCCCGGGTCGGCGGGATCGGACCCTCTCAGGACTTCGCAGATGACGCGGCTGTCCTCGTAACCCGGCCCGACTAAAACCGCCCGGCAGGAGATGAACGAAGCCCCGTTGCTGAGAGGTGAATTGCCGGACCCTCCGTCCACGGCCCAGGTCGGCCGCGCGGCGGACATACCGTCCGGCAGGGGATGCCACCGCTCGCGAAGAGCGCCTCGCAATTCCTGTTCGCTCGGATTGTGCGGCTTTGAATCGAAAATGGCGGCGAACCGCTGGCGCTTTTTGGCGATATCCTCGGCAAATTGTGTAAGAAAGTATGGCATGGTCGTGTGGTCATGATAGCGCAAACCGAACGGATGTTTCCATTCCCCGCGTCAACCGGCACGGCGGGGTTTATACTGTTCATATGAGCACGCCGATCAAAGCCGTGGAAATCCTGCCCGGACGCGCCGCCGGATCGGTTCGCGCGCCTGCGTCCAAAAGCTACGCCAACCGCGCCCTTCTGCTCGCCGCGCTCGCCGAGGGTGAGTCTGTTATTCACAATCCCCTCCAAAGC
>JAKQQT010000536.1 GCA_029564025.1 Armatimonadota bacterium
GAGTTCGTCCGCTGACATCTTGCGCTCTACGACGGCGCGACGTTCAAGGCTGATCGTGTTCCCGGCGTCGTCGGTCGTCTCGGCGCTGTAGTCGCCGTAGGATAGCGCAGCCCTCCGGTGGGGCGCTCCGAGGGCGGCGATTCGCTCCCGGAGCGCGGGCGTGTCCTGTTCGCGCGTGTCGATGATGTACGTCAGCCGTGAAAGCGCGCGGCGGAGTTCAAATGGGGTCATAGTTCCATTGCGGGGCGTGTTCCGCTTGGTATTTGATGAATTCCCTCACATAGTAGAATCTGTCGGATTTGAAGTAGTACTTCATGCCAACGGTAACGTCGCCGTTTGGTAGGTTGTTCTGGATGATGCTCAACTCCACGAGCTCCCCTTCGGGCGAATTATATTCATCCCGATCTTCCCACCAGTCGAGCAGCCTGTCGGCGTGATCCTTCATTGATTCGATGACGGCCTCGACCTGTTCTTCCGTTGGCTTGTGAAGCGTTTCCACGAATCCGAACGCCTGCGCGGGGGCAGAAATTGTTCTCGTGCTCATGTGTCCTCCTTCTGCCTAGAAGAACGGCAATTCACTGTCGTCAACGTCGGTGAATCCGGTGTTGTCCACAACCAGCGCGGCAACGGGCTTCTTTTCGAGGGGCTTGTCCTTCGGCGTCCTAACTTTCCCCGCGCGGACGGAGGGGATGTCGGCAAGACCGCAGCATTCCGTCGTCCAGCCCGCGGGCGCACCGTTGAACTCGTCGTATTCCTTGTTGCGGAACTTCACGCCGACGAACAAGCCCTTGAGCTGCTTTTCGTCCCACGCCCAATGGAACTGCGCGTTGGATTCCTCGAAGGCCCACATCGCCTGTTCGAAGATGCGCCGCGTGGTCTTGTCGGCCTCGGAGCCGTCGCCCTTCGGTATCCATAGGCGATACGTGCCGCGCCACTTGCGATTGGCAGGGTCGGCGGTGTCCCAGTCCTTCTTGAAGAAGCCCTTGTGCTCCCCCTCGAAGATGTCAAAACTGATAATCAACTGCTGGCTCTCATCGGGTTTGCCGGCATTATACGTCTGCAGCTCGACGTCGTACACTTTGGCAACGTACACGCCAGCAGGAAGCTTCTGCCGCCCGGTGAACATCGGTTGCGTCTTGAAACCGTTGTATCCCTTAATCATTTACTTCTCCTTCTTCGTGGCGTTCTTGTCCTCGCGGATACCGTAGAAGTCGCGGATGGCGTCGTCCACGGCCTTGAGGTCGTTCGGGATGTACATGTCCTTGAACATGCCCATCGGGGATTTGCATGTGTCCGCGCCGTTGGTCTGCGTGGCGAAGGTGTACTGCCCGTCCGCGACAACGGCCTTGAGCACGACGGTGAACATCCCTTCGAGCGTTACCTTCTCGTCGATCAGTTTGCCGATGGTCTTGAACTTCTCCTTTGTGCCGTCGTTTTCAAGGTGTCCGAGGAAATACACAATGCGCTCGGGCGGCAATTCCTCATTGACAAGCGTGACCAACGTCCAGAGGTTCAGGGCCATATCTGTGAATTTTTGGTAGCCGGTCACCTTCGCGGTGCGCATGTACTCGTTGACCATGAGATAGCTCGCGTCGTCCACGGCGATGCTCGGGGTTTTCGCGCGGCGCAGGATGTCCATGATCTGCGCGTAGTTGTCCGTCGGGACGGCCTTTATGTCGGTGCGGAACGGGAGCGGCTTCTTGCTCACGTTGATGATGCCGATCTCGCCCGCCTTGAAGTTGCGAAGGCTCGTGCTCTTGCCGGAGCCAGATTCGCCAATGACCATTACGGGGATTCCCATTCTTCTTTCTCCTTCTCTTGCTTCGCATATT
>JAKQQT010000539.1 GCA_029564025.1 Armatimonadota bacterium
CGGTGATCGACACCACGTCCGCTACCGGATTGGCGTTCACCGCGATTTGCAGGGTTCCGGTTGTGGACAGTCCGGTCGCATCCGTCGCCTGAACCGTCCAGCTGTTCAGCCCGCCCTCCAAGGCGCCGGGCGTGCCCGAGAGCGTGCCGTCCGCCGCGATCGACAGCCAGCCCGGACCGCTGATTTTCCGGTAAGTGATCGTCGTTCCTTCCGGGTCGGTGACGGAGTCCGCCAGCGTCTGAAGATAAGCCGCGCCCTTGCTGGCCGCCGCGAGGGTCAGCGGTGTACTGACAAAAACCGGCGCGTCATCCACCGGTGCCACCACAATCGACACCGTCGCCGCCTGGCTGTTGGCCGAGCCGTTATTCACCAGGAAGGTGAAGCTGTCGGTTCCGTTATAGTTCGCCGCCGGGGTGTAGGTCAGATCCGGCTCCGTGCCGGACAAAACCCCGTTGGTCGGCTGAGTGAGGATCGTATAGGTCAGCGCTTCGCCATCCAGAGGGTTGCCGGTGAGCGTGATCGCCTTCGGAGTATCTTCATCCAGAACAACGGTCTGGTCGTTTGCGACAGGCCGCAGTAGAACCGTGAAATCAATGCCCAGTCCGCGCACTGCGGCTCCTTCTGCACCCGAAGAGGCAGACGAGGCTGTCAGCGTTCCGGTTGCCGGATTCCAAGTCGGAGCATATTGCTGGTTGGTGGAAACGGTCCCGCTGCTATTATTTAAATAGAGCTCCCACGGCTGGTCGGCGCGGAACGATACGGTCGGAACATCAAACCCTTTATCAATCGTCACGTTGGTGACCGAGAAGGTCAATACGGCACCTCTGTTAAAGAAACGGCTGTAGCTACTATTGCCGTTCGAATCAACCCAGTAGCCGAAACTTAAATTGTTTCGTACGGCGAGTCCTGTGACGATCGAATTCGTCACCAGGCTCAGGCGCAGATCGAACGTCATTGTGACATTGCTCACATCACCGACGGTCAGATTGGTAACGGTTACGCCGTAATAGTCGCTGGCCAGTGTGCTGACGGGCTTCGACGACAACACCGGGAAGGCCGGGATGCGATCCGTAAAGAGTCCGCCAAGGTCGCTCACCGTTCCCAGCAGGGTTGTACCGGTTTTGGTCGGTCCGATTCCGGTGATTGAAATCACATCCGCCATCGCGCTGGCTTCGACTGTAATCTGCACGGTGCCGGTAACGCTCCGGCCTGTGCCATCATCGGCGCGGATACTCCAGCTGTTTACGCCTACGTCGCCAACGCCGGGCGTTCCGGAAAGCGTTCCGTTTGCGGCGACATTCAGCCAGGCCGGGCCGCTGAGTTTGGTAAAGGTCAGCGGGTCGTTGTCTCCATCGGTAACCCGTCCGACCAGCGTGCCACTATAGACTCTTCCGTTGACTGCATCGTTTAACAGCAGCGGATCCGCCGTAAATACCGGCGCGTAGGGAACATCGGTGACGGTTACTTCCACCGTCGCGGTCGCGGTTCCGCCATGT
>JAKQQT010000550.1 GCA_029564025.1 Armatimonadota bacterium
ACGCTCAACAGCCAGCGCGGCGCGGTGAACTTGGTTGTCAACGAAAACGAAAACCCGCCGCTCACCAAGTACGCTTTCTATGAAGAAACAACCAACAAGTACCTGGTGTTCGCAGGCAGCGGAACAGCCACCCTTACCGGAACCGCGCCCGAATGGCGCACCTTCGGAGAATGGGGCGGAACCGACGGCGTAAACATTTACGGCCTGCAGGACAACGAACTTTACAATTTCATGGGCAAGGCCGACTTCGAAGGCATGGAACCTTCAGGCTTCGGACGTGGAGAACCCTTCGTAGTGACGGACCGCACTGCTCCTACCGAAGGCATCATGGCCGCCACCGCTTCGGCTGACGGTTCGCGCATCGACCTGTCCTGGTCGCTCGACTGGCAGGACTGGCGCGTATCCTCAACCATGATGGACCCCGGTTACGGTCAGTATGTGGTAAGCAAGGCCATTGCAGACGCCGCATTGCGTGTTGTCTCATATGTTGACAACAACCGCATTTCGGCAGGCAAGACCGGAACCACCTACACGCTCAACAAGGGGCAGACGGTTGACATCCCTGCCTCCGAAATATACCCCGAAACCAAGCTGGCCGGATCAGGTCCGTTCACGGCCAAATCGCTGGGCAGCGACATCGGCGGTTCTCTGGTGCCCGAATACTTCGCCGACACCAAATTCGCCGTGGTAGTCACACGTGGCGCATCCTCCGTAGTAATAGACGTTCTGGCCATGGAAGAAGGCGCCAACGTAAGCGTGTACACCGGAGCTTCTACGCTGGTGGGCTCTGTCAGCGGACTCGGACGCCTCAAATCCCATCAGTTCATCCTGAACGTGCTGAAATACGACGTTGTTCGCGTTGAGTCCAACGTCAAGATTCTGGCCTATTACAGCAACGGCGGCGGAAGCGGCGACGACTTCCATCCGCTTGCACCGCTCGACACTGAACTCTTCGGCGTGCCGGCATCCACTCTTTATATAGCTTGTACCGAAGACGCCACCAGCATCAGCGTGTACCCAAGCGACACCACGCTTGGCATCGCTTCCAGCCTGACCTGCGCCAAAGGCGAGATGAAAACCATCGCAACCTCCGCGCTCGGTGCCGGCCCTGCGATCCGTCTGGTGTCCAACAAGGCCATTGCGGCTTCCGGCGTCAACGACGGCACAGGAACCGATTCCGAAATACTCATGCCCGGACGCTTCCTGGCCAACGCCTTCACGCTGTCGCACAACGCCGATTACGTGGCGCTGGCCGCACGCGAAGCAGGGGCTGAGTGGACCGTCTACGATTCCTCCAACGTTGAGAAGTCCAGCGGAACATTCTCCGGCAACGGCGGAGCCGGTTATCCGGGCAAGGCGCT
>JAKQQT010000553.1 GCA_029564025.1 Armatimonadota bacterium
TCGGATCGTAAACCTCTCCGAACCGGTCCGGCTTCAGGCAGACGGCGATGGCGTTGACGGTGAAGTCCCTTCGGGCGATGTCCTCCCCAATCGAGGCCGGTGCCACAACGGGAAGCGCTCCGGGTGCAGGATAGCGTTCGATTCGCGTGGGGGCGATATCCACCGAAATCCCGTCCGGGCGCGTGAGCGCGACGGTTCCGAACGTGTCATGCGCAGTCATCTCAGCGCCCCATGCGGTAGCGAGGCGGTCCGCCAGGACGGTTGCGGGGCCTTCCACGGCGGTGTCTATGTCTTTCAGGATTTCGCCGGTAAGGTGCTGGCGCGCGGCGCCGCCCACGGCCCAGGCGGTGAGACCGAGCCCGGAGGCTGTACTGCCGATTTCCCGCAACAACGATTCCAGTGCGCCGTCAAACATCATCGCGACGTCCTGTCACGCGCGCAGTCGGTCGGGAATGATATCCCGCGCCACGATGTCCTCCAGCGTTTCGCGGCGGACGATCAGGTCGGCGGTTCCCTCGCGCACCAGAACCACGGCGGGACGCGCGAGGCGGTTGTAGTTGCTCGCCATCGAGTGGTTGTAGGCGCCTGTTGTCTGCACGGCGAGGATATCGCCCGGGCGCGGCAACGGCAGGTCGATGTTCGAAATCAGGATATCGGTTTCGCAGTGTTTGCCGGCGATGGTGACCTGTGTGTCGGGGCTTTCATTCGCTCGGTTGGCGAGGATGGCGGAGTAGCGGGCCTCGTACAACTGGGGGCGCGGGTTGTCGGACATACCGCCGTCGATGTTCACATAGATGCGCTTTCCGGGCGCCGACGGGATGGCAACCTCCTTCACCGCGCCGATGGTGTAAAGCGTGGTTCCCGCTTCCGCGACAATGCTTCGTCCGGGTTCGAGACCCAGACGCGGGCGGCCGGCGCCGTGTTTGTCCAGCGTTTCGATAAGGTTCGGAACAACGGACCCGGCGAAGGTTTCCACGGATACGGGGCGCTGGTCGGGCAGATACCGCACGCCGAGACCGCCGCCCAGGTCCAGTTCCGACAGCGTCCGGTTGATGTCGCGCTGGAGGCGGGCCAGGAAGGCAACCATCACATCGACGGCGTCCAGGTGCGACGTTGCGTCCATCAGGTTGGAGCCGAGGTGGCAGTGGATGCCGGTCAGTTCCAGGTTGGGCGACGCTTCGATGCGCCGGGCGGCCTCGGCGGCATCGCCGGATTTGATGCTGAAACCGAACTTGGTGTCTTCCTGTCCGGTGCGGATCAGGCGGTGCGTGTGCGGGTCGATTCCCGGCGTGCACCGGATCAACACGCCCTGTTTCATACCGCGCGCGCCGGCGAAAGCGTTCAGCCGCTCCAGTTCGTGGAAGTTGTCGATCACCAGGCGTCCGACGTTGTGGCGAAGGCCCATTTCCAGTTCATCATCCGACTTGTTGTTGCCGTGAAACACCAGCCGGTCCGCGGGGAAACCGGCCTTGACGGCGGTGTACAGTTCGCCGCCGCTCGCCACGTCCAGATTCAGCCCTTCCTGTTCCACGATGCGGACCATGGCCGTAGTCAGAAACGCCTTGGAAGCGTAGGCGATTCCGGTAGGGTAGAGGGCGTTGAAGGCGCTGTGCCAGGCACGCATACGGTTTCGGATGGCAGTTTCGTCCATCACGTACAGCGGAGTGCCGAACTCGGCGGCCAGGGCGGCGGTATCGCAACCGCCGATCTCCAGCCGTCCGTTCGCCGATATGCGCTGGTGTTCAAAGATCAGCATCGTTACCTCCCGCGGGTATTGTATGTGAAGGCGTCGGGCAAAAGCGCAAAGGGAGCCGCTGTGCGCGGCTCCCTTCAGGATAGTAATTATGTGATATTGCGTTAACGCCGCCTGTCGGCGGTGTTTTCAGAATCCGCCCTTGAGGTCGTGTGCGATACGGTACTTGGAGCGGAAAGGCCCGTCCATCATCGTGGCAATGTCGTCGCGCAACGCTTCACACTCGCGTTCCGCTTCTTCCAGGGTTCGGCACATCTTGTGGTGTACCGTGATTTCCCAGCCGCGCAATCTGAAGTCCAGTCGATACATCAACTTGCCCAGAATGTCGACCGGTCGCCGCTGAACGTCCCAAACCTCCGCGGCCGGTCGTGTCAGGTCCATTGGGTCTCCTTTCTTCGTCGCTATCGGCGCCCCCCGATATAGAATGATAAGGTCATACCATCAGCGGAAGTCACAACAACGGCGATTTTTCACCGGACAATCTTCCGTGCACGCCTGGTAATAGCCGGAAAGCCCATCGCATATGAACCGCCGATTTCACATAGTCTGTGCCCTCTTATCCATTTTCACCGCCGTCGGACTGAACGTTCCGGCCCGCGCGGACGACGCGGAGAAGCCCACCCCTCTGCGCGTCAGCCTCACCCGGTACTGGTACGGCTACCAGGCCGATCCCCGGAAACCGGCGCCTCCCTCAATCCCCGCATGGCGGGCGGACGGAGCCTCGCGGTTCGCCATCAATCCCGCCCTCGGCCTCGGACCGTGGTTCAGCGGCGTGTACGCCATGTGGCACCGCGACAACCTGATCGCCATACGGCGCGCCGGCATCGACGTGGCTCTGCCCGTGTTCCAGGCCGACTCCGCCTCGCGGCAGGGAACCGCCGAGCAGGGACTCGACGCGATGGCCCAGGCCCTCATCGAGATGAAGCGCGATTCGCAGGATTACCCGCTGATCGGCATGTTCTACGACACAACCTCGCTGGGTACTCCCGACAAACCCCTGGACGTGTCGAGCGATGCGGGGAAAACCGCCTTCTACGACGGCATCCGGCGGTTCTTCCGCAGGGTCCCGGAGGAGTTCCGCGCCGTCGCCGCCACGAAGAACGGTTCCGCCAACATCATCGCTCTGGGAACGGCGAAAGCGCTGAAGGGCATCCGTCCGGAACTTCGCGCGTGGTGCGACACCCAATTCCAAAAGGACTTCGGGCGCGGCTTGATATGGATCGCCGACATCGACTGGAATACAAGCGCTCCCAACATGGACGGATACGCCTCGTTCCACGGCGGCGGCCCGCTGGCCGTGCATTCGGAAGGGCCCATCGTGATCGCCTCCATAGGGCCGGGACAAAACGCCACCCGGGCAGGCGGAACAACTATCCGCGGACGCGACGGCGGAACCACGATGATGGACGACTGGCGTGCCCTGTTCAAGCAGAAAGTGGACTGGATTGTCATCGAGACGTGGAACGATTACGTCGGCGGCAGTGCCGTCGCCCCGACCCGCTCCTACGGCGTGCGCGAACTGGACCAGGCCACGGCGGGTATCCTGCAGTTCCGGGCGGAACGCGGGCCGGTGACCCAGGCTCTGCGCGTGCAGGCGCCCACCATCGTGCCTCCCCGCTCGGTCGCGCCGGTTGAAATCCTGGTACAAAATGGCTCTCTGGAGACGTGGAAGCGCGGCGATATCAGCGCTTCGGCGTCGTGGTATCAGAACGGCAAACTGGTGGAGCAGGGCCCGCGCATCGCCAGCCTGCAAACGGTGTCGCCGATGGGCATTCTGGCGCATACCCTTCCGGTAGCCGCCATGCGAACCAACAGCGAACCCCTTCCTGCCGGGGATTACGAAATACGCATCGATCTGGCGCGCCTCACCCGTGACGCCGACGGCAAAGCGGTTGAAACCGTGTTCCCCGATCCCGTGGCGGTTGTTCCGATAAAAATCGGCGTTCCCGCGTCGCCTTCAGCGCGCCTGGTGTCCAGCGATTGCGGACCGTATCTGTCTTCAAGCGCCCCGCTGACCGTGAAGATGAAGGTCCGCAACGAGGGGCCGACGCCGTGGGCGAAGGGCAAAACAAGGATGCAATGGCGGTTGGTGCGACGGGAGAACGGCGCCGACACCGCGATATCCTCCGGTAAAAGCGAACCGCTGACCCGCGACGTTCCGCCGGCGGACATTTCCGACGCGGTGGCGCTTTCCATCAGCGCCCCCAAAGGAACACCCGCCCTTCCCGCCGACAGCCCCGCGGAGTACCATCTGCTGTTCGATGTGCTGGCGGGAACCGATCAGATTGCCGTGGAGGAAAGCCCGGGTGCGCCGAACCGCGTGCCGGTGCGGGTGTTCGACCAGTTGTGGCTGGCCGGTTTCCCGTACGGATCGGGCGGTTCGAAACCCTGGAACGCCGGCCAGGACAACACCGTGCTCACCGTGGTGCGCAACATCGGAGCGACGACATGGAAGGCCAACGAGGTGTCGGTAGGATACCACTGGTATTACTGGGACGGCGTGGAGGCGCAGTGGGACGGCCGGCGGACACCCCTGCCGAAGGACCTGGCGCCGGGCGACGAGGTTCAAATCCGCGTGAACGTGACGCCGCCCGCCTTCGCCGGACCTTACGTGCTTGCGCTGGACGTTTGGAACGGGAGGGACTGGCTCTCCACCCTTCCTGCCTCGGCCGGTACGGGACTGGGCATCTCATGGCTGAATATCGCCGGAGGAAACCTTCGCCCGGTGGACCTGACCGGCCTGTTCGATGTCGACGGCGTGGCCAGCGAGTTCGTGCCCGGCGACGGTGACTTTGCCGGCGGAGCCGTGTACCCCTCGGAACAGTTCCCGCCCGACGTGCAACCCGCCATGGTATCGCGCTCGCTCATCGGGGCGCCGTTCCCGCCGGGCGTGGCGCCTGTGCTGTATCCGGCCGGCTATTTCGGACCGGTGGACACCGTGGGAACTCAAAGCGCGCGCCGGATACCGTTCCGCTACCCGGGAAAACGGGAGAAGGAACGAAACTTCATCGTGGCGCGGGGACAGATTTTGCCTCTGGCGCGCAATACCTGCAACCGGATTTACCTTCTGGCCGCCGCCACCGAAGATACATCCTGCGAATTTTCAATGATATATGCCGACGGATCAACCGCGAAGGTTCCTTTGCTTGTCAGCGGGTGGACCGACGGCCCGAAACACGGCGAAATGGTTGGTCTGGAATGTTCCTACCGGCACCGGCCAAATGGTGAGGATGGAACCGCAAAGGCATATCTCTATGTCTATGAATTGCCGGCTGATCCAACGAAGGTGCTGGCGGCCGTCCAGTTCCCCGCGGCTCTGGGCATGCGGGTGTGCGCCATCACCGCCGACGAGAAGGGAACGAGCCTATAGCCGCCCGTGTTTTGAAAGATGGTCCGAAATCAGCGGTCTCGTGATGGTGGCGAGGCTTTAAGTGTCGATTTTCGCCACGAATTTCCACCATCACGTTTGGCATCCGGTTGACAACACCAGAAATGTTGGATATGTTCTAGGTATAATGTGCCTTATTGGGCTTGGAGGTTGCAGTGCCTTCATTTGCCGGAAAGGCGCTCAACATGAAGGAGATTCGTTCCATGGCTACACCCCTCCCAAAGCCGGCGGCGAAGCGGCCTTA
>JAKQQT010000570.1 GCA_029564025.1 Armatimonadota bacterium
ACGCCGCCCGTGACGGCCTTGCCGATAGTGAGGGTCGCAAGCGTGGTCACGCCGGCGCCGTCGTCCGCGTTGATTCGGTAGACCTTGTTGTCGTTGCCGCCTACGTAAACCTTGTTCTGGTACACGAAGGGGCTGGAAAGCTCAACTCCGGTAGCGATGACCGCCTGGCCGTCCGCGTCGAAACCGGATACCGGTTGACCGTTGGATGCGTTGACGGCGTACATATTACCGGCTTTGGAGCCGACATATGCGACCGGGAACGGGTAACTACCCGCTCCAGCGTACAGTATGTACGGCGCGGCTGAGATGCCCTCTGCCGGGGCTGTGTTGGTCATCGCGGTGAAGTCGTATGCGGTCACGCCGACGAGGCCGTTCGGACCTCCGTCGAAACCTACGAACACGACTCCCCCGTCAATAGCCGGTGAGGACACAACGCCGGTACCGAACGACGCGCTACTGCCGACCAGCGAGCCTGTTGCTCCGTCGAACTTATACACGCGGGCCTCGGTACCGTTCGCCTCCGCGACAAATACGTAATCCTTCACTGTGGGATCGCCAGGATCCGCGCACTGCTTGATGGCCGGCGTGCTCGTAACGCCGGTCGCTCCCGAGAGCGGCGGAGCCGCGCGCCATACCATCGAACCGTCGGGCTTCAGACAGTAAACGTAACCGTCATCCGTTGTAAAGAACAGGTACAGCAGTCCATCAGCAAGGAAGCGGAGTGCCGGGCGGCTTTGGATTTTACGTGTCGTACTGCCGTCGAAGGCTCGTGTGTCGTATGGGAATCCCGCCACGGGAGTGCCGGCGGCCACGTCCATCGCATACAGTTTGCCGTCATCCGAGCCAAAGTACGTGATTCCTCCGTAGATGGACGGAGAGGACTTGACTGCCGCGCCGGCCATCACTTCGAGGGTTTTAAACTGGATGTCGCCGGACATACCCGTCCGGTATCCCGGCGCCCAGGACAGGTAACGGCATCGGCGTACGGTTCCCGGTCCTGTCAAACCGATGGTTCCAAGGCCGATATGGTTCGTGCCTGTTGTCGAGATGGCAACGTTGTAGGCGGCTTCCTCGTACCTTGGGCTCTGGGTTCCCCGGAGGACGCGGCTTGTCGAGATGACGTCCGTATCCCAAGAGTACAATACCGCTTTCGCGCCCACCGGAGTCGCTTTTGCGTTGAGAATTTTCACAGGCGTTCCCAGCGGCGGAACTATCACGTCCATCAATGCCGCTGTGGGCGGAATCTGGGGTGTCTTGGCGGGATTGACGGAAGGGTAATAACCGGTGTCGCACACGAAACCGTTTCCATAGATATGACCACTTCCGTCTCCGCCCATCGGCATAAACTGCGTGTAGAGAAGACCGTTTGTGGAACCCGACGGCTGTGTGACGGGACCGTTCGCGGCGTTGGAGTTTCGCAACATCAATGTGTTGAGAATCACGTCCTGGGTTGTCACATTGCCGGCACTGCCAAAGGCATCTTCCACCGTGGCGGCGACATAGGGGTAACCGTCGGTTGAGACGTCGTCCTTAACGGTACAGCGTCCCACTCCTCTTCGCGTAACCGCGGGCAGGAAGGAGATGAACAGACCGTTGATGTCACCCGCAGTAAAAGCTTCAAGGTTGTTGAGGCCGTTCGTGTTGATTCCTGTCGCCTGGTTGTTCGGCGGTGCGGCATTGGTGAGCGGGCCGATGGGACAAAATACGACCACGGGCAAGCCCATCTGATGCACGGCCCCGCCGTTGGTGCCGCCGAGCGCGCGATCATCAACATCGGCAAGAGTGCCCGGCAGGTAGCCGCCGGGCAAGGTCAGCGGGAACCGCCAGGCTCGCGCCGGACTTCCGCTTTGCACATTGACATAAACGTGACCATCGTCATCGATGGCCACGGCATTCGGCGCGGTCGAGGAAGACAGGGCCGAGCGTGAAGCGGCGCTGTCCTGGGCCGGTAGACGGCGGGTGGCATATACGCGCGTCCAGATGCCTCCGCTGTTGCCGCTCCATACTTCCAGATGGTTTCCCAGGGCGACCGCGACATATGTGAGTCCGCCGATGGTTTTGACGGCGATGTCGCGCCCACTGCCGGCAAGTTTGCTTGTACCACCTGCTGTGTCGGGATCGATGATGTCGTTCGCCACCTCAAATTCCCATTGTGCCGCGGGATTCGAAAGGCTGGTTCCCAGCCCGGCTCCGCCGCCTCCACCCAGCGTTCCGCCGGGAATGGAGAATACCTGCATCGGAGCGCTGGAGCGCGCAATCAACCATACCTTGTCCGTAACCGGATCATATGCCATACTCTGGCAGAACGATATCGGGTGGTTGGTTTCATCGCTGGATCCGATGACGCCGGTGTCAATGTAGTTGGACGTGGCTTGCGCGCTATTGGGGTTGCCCGATACAGCGCGCGGCCCAAGGATGATGGCCGCGACTTTTCCGGCCGTTGTCGCATCCCGGCTGTCGCCCGTGGTGGCGGCGCCGCGGGCGATGTAGGCTATCATGGGCATTTCACCGATGGCCGGCCGCACGGCGATACCGCGTTCCTGCGCATTGGTACCACCGAGGCCGGAACCGGTCGGCGGATTGGGATTGTTGCTCAGGATAGCGCCGGAGGTATCGTTGGCGACATCAAGAACGTTGAAACCGGTCGAGAGGTAGTAGCCTGTCGGTCCAATGGACCGGGCAGGGGTCATCAGCGCGAAGCAAAAAGCCGCACCGACAAGAACAATGTGTCGTTTACTCATAACCGATCCTCCTTTATGTGCAGGTTTAGCCCGCTGACGGCAAACCTGTGTTGCTATATACACGTCAATGACCGGACATCCTACAATCCCGGCGGGGGTAACTTCGACGGGACTTCCGGGGTTGTTTACGATACAGGAGAAAGCCTCTACCACGGACGTACAAAGGAAGCTCATGAACTACGATAACGATGCGGTTGAACAGAAGCTCAGGCGAATGAAGGAAGACCTGTTCGCTATGGAGAGGGTCCTGATCGCCTATTCAGGAGGCGTAGACTCTACATTCCTGGCAAAGGTTGCGTTTGACGTGCTCGGCGACAATGCGCTGGCAGTAACCGCCGTGTCCGAATCGTTTCCGAAGGACGAACTGGAACCGGCCCGCGAAGTCGCGCGTTCCATCGGCATCGCCCACACCGAGGTGCCAACCGATGAATTGAGGAATCCCGCTTACCTGGCGAACCATCCGGACCGGTGCTTCCACTGCAAGATGGAGATTTACCGCGCATTGAAGTGCGTCGCGAACGAAGGCTGTTTCCTCGAAATCGTCACCGGATACATTGCGGACGATACCGGCGACTACCGGCCGGGTATGGCGGCGGGAGCCGAATACAACATCCGAACTCCCCTGATGGATGCGGGTTTCACCAAGGCCGAAGTGCGCCTGCTGTCCCGCGAGATGGGGCTTCCCACGTGGGACAAACCCTCTCTCGCCTGCCTGGCGTCCCGTTTGCCGTACGGTACACCCATCCGAGTGGAGACGTTGCGCCAGGTCGATACGGCCGAATCCTTTCTGCGAAAGCAGGGATTTCGCCAGGTTCGAGTCCGGCATCACGACACGGTTGCCCGCATCGAGGTGCCGGCCGAGGACATCACCAAGTTCGCCGATGCCGAACTGCGGGGCCGTGTGACAACGCGGCTCAAGGAGCTCGGGTACACTTACGTTACGGTGGACCTTCTGGGATTCCGTTCCGGAAGCCTGAACGAAACACTGCCCAGGCGAAGGTCCTGATGGTTTGCCAACACGCGCGGGGGCTATCCTTTTATTTGGAATAGCGCCCGAACGATCGCTTGTACCCCATACGATATCATCCGCGGTCTCCGGCGTGTATTCGAAAAGATCAGGAGTGCTTCTGTGTCAATTAAAGTCTGGCCCGCAACGTCTCTGAACCGTGTTTTTCCCCGCTCAACCGAAACGCTCGCCGGAGGAATCCGGCTACCGGTGGCCCGCGGTGAGCGGGCTTCCTTCCAGGTCTGCGTTCGAAACGAAGGCGAGGTGGAAGCCCGCGCCGCCGTCGAAATCACCGGAGCGGAGGGCCTGGGAGTTCGCATCCGCCGCGTCGGATATGTTCCGATGTCGCATCACTCCACGCATATGGGGCTTGATGACCTGGACGGGATCGGCTCCATCCCCGGATACGTCCCGGATCCGCTGTTCCCCGAACAGGAAGTCCTGATGGGTCCGTACGAGACGCACGCCTTCTGGGTCACTTTGACGATACCACCGGACACCCGTCCCGGGTTGCGGCGCGTGGCGGCCACGATCAAGGTCGGCGATGATGTTTACCCGGTTCCCGATGTGGCGGTGGATGTTCGGCCGGTGACCCTGCAACCAGCCCACGACTTCCCGGTAACACACTGGTTCTATGCCGACCAGTTACTGCTCTGGTACAAACTGAAGGCCTGGGAAGAGAAGTTCTGGCAGATACTTCCCGCCTATATGAAAGACCTGGTGGAGCACGGAACGAACTGCATGTACGTTCCGGTGTTCACGCCGCCGACGGATGGACTCAAGCGTGCGAGCCAGTTGCTTAGGATCACCACGCCGTCGCCTGGCAAATACGCGTTCAACTTCGCCGATGTGCGCCGCTGGGTTCGCATTGCGAAGACTTGCGGAGCCAGGTACTTCGAGTGGACGCACCTCTTGCCGCAGTGGGACAAAAGCCGAGCGATCCCGGTATACCTGGACACAAACAACCAGGAATCGCTGTTGTGGCCGCTGGAAACGAAGGCGGTTTCGGACACGTACCGGATCTTCCTTCAGCAGTTCCTGCCCGCGTTCAAGGAGTTTCTGGACGAGGAGCAGATTCTCCAGCAGTCATTTTTCCACGTGGGTGATGAACCCGCAAAGGATGTTATCCAGCACTACCGTGCCGCCCGCGAGATGATTCGAGAGATAGCCCCGTGGTACCGCACGATGGACGCGATGGCCGACATCGACTATGCGCGCCAGGGACTCACGGATATCCCCGTTCCCACTATAGCGGTGGGCACGACCTTTATCGATGCCGGATTCCCCGCCTGGGCCTACTTCTGTTGCTGGCCGCGCGGCAGATTCGTCAACCGCCTGATGGATTCGCCGTTATCGGTTATCCGGATGACGGGTTGGCTGTTCCACAAACTGCAACCGAAGGGCTTCCTGCACTGGGGCTACAACTGCTGGAACCATCCGTGGACGCAGACAACCGTGGACCCGTACCGCGAGGGTGACGTCAATATGTGGCCCGACTGGCCCTACGGAGATCCGTTCGTTGTCTACCCGGGACCGGACGGCCCCGTGGACTCCATCCGCTGGGAGGTTTTCGCCGAGTCTCTGCAGGATATGGCTCTGCTGAAGACAGTCGGCATTCGGGCGGATGATCCCATGCTAGCGGAAGTTCAGCGGTACGACGAATTCCCGCGAACGCCCGCTTGGATCAACGCCGCGCGCGAGAGGTTGCTCGGCGAGGCTTGAGGGAGTCGTTGTTTTCAAGCAATTCGGAGAGACCTGGACCCTGCTGGCTTCGTACAGAACCACCCCCAACCCCTCCTTAAAAAGGAGGGGAGATTGCGGAGGTTACCCAGATTCCCCTCCTTTTCAAGGAGGGGATAGGGGTGGTTTTCCGGTCTGAATTTCGTCTTGCACGCCCCGAATATCGGCTCAGGCGACCTTGCGTTCCATCTCCTCCAGTTCAGCCGCGTGCTCGCGCGCTATCTGCTCGCGTGACAGTTTTCCCGTCAGCCACACCGGGTTCATCGGGAATGAGTCCGGATTCAGGTGCGCGCCGTACATATGCCACGTCACAATGGATAGAAACGCCAATGTCGCTTCATAACTGTGCGCGATGTAGGCGAACGACAGAGCGACTTCGGGCAGGCGGTTTCCCCAGAAGATCGGCGCCCAGAGGACGATGCCCGAAAGAACCATTACCGGCATTCCCCAGTATTCCGCCAGGTAATCCATTTTCTCGCGGAACGAGAAACGCCCGTACTTCGGTTCCGTTTTCGTGAGCCCCAAATAATACTTCGATGTTTCCGCGAAGTGCCGAAGATCAGTCAGATTGGGCAACATGGTCAGGACTTTCATCGACCATCCGGACCGCTTCCATCGCCCGATGATGTAGGCCAGGTGCCACAACCACACGAGAATCAACGCAACAGCCGCCGCGCGGTGGGCGATGCGCGCGCCGCCGAGACCGCCGAATACGATGTACACCTTCGCCAGCCAAGCCGCTTCGTAGAATCTCTGCGGCAAGCCGGTGACCGCCAGCACCGTGAACGCAACAGCCATGATGCCGTGCTGGAGCCTGTACTGAAGAGTGAGGCGTTCGAAATGCCGTTCCTCCCCGGTTTCGGCTGGACTTCCACGCTTAGCGAAGTAGACCGCGAACGCAATGATGAGCAGAACGGCGGCTGTGATGAAGCAATAAAGTGGACCCGGTTTATGCAGGGTTGCCAGAAGGATCGTGGCGGCTATGAAAAGGAAACTGATACCGGTCAGCGCCGCAACCAGGCGCCCGGAGCGCGGCGGGTGAGGTCCGAAAACCTTGCGCCGCAGGTCGAGACCCACGCCTGTCATAAGGAAAGCGAGGGTGCCGAACACGAAAACCTTGAAGAACAGCAGTTCATACCGCAGAACGGCGGATTTGTCGATCTTCAGGTCCAGATGGTTCGCGCCGGACATGGCGAAGTTTACCTTGGCGCCTTCGTGGCAACCCGTTTGCCCGCAGGTTTTTGCCGCGTTGTTTCGATGCGTGGGAGCCGTCGGATTGGTGGAGGCCAGCACTCCATGTGAACCGTGGCAGTCTGTGCAGGCGGCGGCGTCCGTCATCCCGAACCGCAACAACGCCTTACCGTGAAAACTCCGGTTGTAACTGCCCACGGCATCCACGTCGACGCCGTATCGGTTCATCCGGTCGGCGTTCGCATGGCATTCACTGCACAGCAAAGCTTTGTCCTTGCGGGTCCATTCTGACGTCGCCATAACGGCGTGAGGATCCTTGGGCGCGTGGCAGGCGAGACACGAGGGATGATCGCCCTCGAACTTGTCGGTTCCCGCATGCACCCCTTTCGCGAACGCCTGGCTTTCCGCATCGTGACACAAGGCACAATCGGCCTTTGCCGCCGTCATTTCCTTCGTGTGCGGGTAAGCGTTGATGGAATAATGGCAGTCCTGGCACTTCAGGTCTTTGTGAGGAGAAGCCGCCAGAGCCTTGGCGTCGGCGAAGGGAGTGTCCGGAGTCGTCTTGTCGCCGTGGCACGCCTGGCAGGCGGCAGTGTCTTCCGGGGCGATGATGTTCTCAGCGACCCCGGATTGGGCTCGGGCGAGGGGAAGAACAAGACTTGTCAGGAGGATGGCGCCGAGAAAGTTGCGCGAAAGACGCTGTAACCGTGGGGAGAGATCCGCCGCCGCGGATTCCGTAGTGTTCATCTTTGTCCTGTTAATGGAATGGCCGGGACCATTCGCTGGTCCCGGCCCGAAATGTCAATTATCCACAAATTCCGGCCGGATCACTTGATCTTCGGATCACCGGGCGCCTTGTCCTTTTTTATCTCGACCATATTCTTGACTCCGTCCTTGTCGGAGTCCTTGGTCGCAATCTTCGCCAGTACGGCGGGTGTAACCTTCTTGATGTTCAAAGCGGCCATGGCGGCCTTCATGTCGGTGCCGTAGGGATTCAGCTTGGGTGTGCGCCCAACGTGACAGATTGCGCAGTCCGACTTCGCCAATTTGGAGTCGGGCGATATCTTGGCGGCGGCGATGAAATCCTTGCCCATGGGGGGCAGAGCCATCACGGCCACGGGAATCACGAGGGCAAGGCCGGTAACCAAAGAGCGTCGAAACTTCATCCGTAAACCTCCGGTTGCGCGTAATCAACGGGGTCAACCATACCGCGCATCAGGTCGCGTGGACAGGCGCTTGCAGGTCTGCACAACGCCGTCTGATTCAATAAGGTGCGTTATCCACACCCGTTTTCAGTCTATGTGTCCGGCGTTCGGGTTGGCAAGCATAGCGGCGTCGGAGGCGTCAGTGACGCCGTCATCGAAAGATTGGGGATTGCGGACGGGTTGGGCCATCCGTACAATGGAAATGGGGATGAAACCGTCATTCCTGCACGTCCATCAGAGAAAAAGGACGATGCGTGAGCGTGGATGCAGGTCAGTCGGACCTCGCCCAACCTCTTAGAAATCCCTGTAAGAGAAGGAACGTGAAGGGCCGTCAGGCTATGTCTGTCAGATAAGGACACAGCCTCGGATTTCGTTCCGGGAGAGCAGTTTCCATGAGATCATTTCTCGCACTGGTCGCGGCAACACTTGCCGTCTGTGGCTTCGCGCCCGGGGCATCGGGCGCCGAGTTGATTCTGAAGAGCCGTACCGTTGCTCCCGGCGGCCAGGTATCTGTTCCCTTCTTCGTAGACGCTGTCTCCCGGGACAATCTCTGGGGTATTGAATTCGCCATTGTCACGGACAGACTGCATCTCTACGTTGCTGATCCCGCGAATTCCTTCGTCCCGTTCAACCGCCAGACACAGGATTTCGCCTTCAGCGCGGATCCCACCATTGCCGAAGGCGAAACATCCGCCCGTCCGACGCTCTATGTTGCCTACGTCCGGTGGGGCGGGTATCAGGTTCAAACCAATCCGGAGAGTGTTACGGCGCTTGGCTCGATGAAGTTCAACGCTTGTTCGTCGGCGCTCTGGTCGGATGAATATGACCTCGGGATATACAACTACTACCACCGTCCTTACGAACCCGGCCTCAAGCGCTTGCGTCCGGGCGCAATCGGCGCCACGTCAACGTTGACCAGAGAAGTGGGAGCCGTTTCCGAGCCGATTACGGTATGCAGTGTGATGCCGTCGCGGTTTGCGCCGCCCAAGTTGAATGAAACGGATCCCGATCCATTGCCGGTTCCGCTGGGCAAAATCGTTGTAGGCAAACCGGGCGACGTCAACAATGACGGCGTCATCAACCTGAAGGATTATGCCTTGCTTTACCGTGCTTGGAAGTTTCCCGACACGGCAACAACGCGCATCAAGGTTGTCGGAGACATCGCCCCGCTGAACGGTTACACACTGGGCAATCCCGGAGGTACCAGGGGCGTAGGATACGGTGACGGATTCATCGACGGGCGCGATCTTGTCGCGTTGGGCGACTTTATCAACCGCGACCGCACGATGAACGGTAATGAAAGCGTTGTTTTCCCTGTTTCGGAGTAACGTTTCAGGAAGGCGATAGGATTATGAAACACCTTTATCTCATACCGGCCCTCGTGATTGCCTGGACCTCCGCGGCCGGAGCCGCTCCGACCGTGTCGATGAAAGCAACCGGCGCCCGCCCCGGGCAACTTGGAGAAGTGTCGCTATACCTGAACGCCGATTCTCAAAGCGTAACAGCGGCTCAGTTTGTCGTCGATGTCAGCACGGCGACCAGGGGACAGGCCGAATTTGAAGTTTCGGCAGTTCAGTCCGCTCCCGGGTGGGAGCCCGCGGTTGCGTGGGTTCGTTCCGCCACGAGGGACCGTTTGTGCATTACATTGACCAATACCCAGAACAACGGTCAGGGTATTTCGACCAGCGGGCCGATTGTTACCTTCAAACTGATGCAGGTCAAGACCGGATGGATGAACACAGACTTGTCTCTCGTGAACGGAAACGCGAACACGGCCACAGGCAGTCTACTGCTCCGAAACGACCCGACGAATGGACAGGAGGAGTTCCTTCCAATCACATACGTTACCGGGAAGTTCCTCAGCGGCGCCCGAAGGAAACTGGAGGGCACGGCGAACAATGCCGTTTCGGTGGGCTCGGATGGTGTGGCCCGGTTCATCGCCGCCTGTGCGGGTAACTCGCTACACCTTCTGGACGCCTTCACGCCCGATCTGGCCCCCGTTCTGGATTTCCATGGACCGAAGGACCTCGGAAGCACCGTCACCGGACGTCCGGTCTTTTACTATGAAGGAACCGATCTCTGCGTGGCAGTAGGCACAACCGGGGGAAGGCTTGTTTCTTACAAAGTTGCGACCGGCGAGACCGTGTTCGATCTGCATCTTTCAACATTGAACATATCCGGTTCCATACCGAACTGCCCGGCGGTTACAGATTATGCCGCACGTACGCTTTACTGGCCGGTGCAGACCTCCACGGGACCGGCCATCGTCCGACAGAACGGGACGAATCTGTACCTGACGCGCTTCGGCACGACCGGCGCCACGGTAAGCGCTTCGCCCACGGTTGTAACAGACCGGCTGATGATTGGCACGAGTACCGGGCTGTATTCCTTCCGCGTGAACGCGGACGGTTCGCTTGGAACGCCGGTGTTGATGGCGTCGGATAATTTCAACACCTACGTGGCCACCGGCCGGAGTGGATCCGTGGTCGGCCCCCGCGAAGCCCTTGCCTCCACCACCACGAACAAGGTCTACAAGATTAACATTCCGGTTGCCCGCATCGTTGGCGACCCGCTGTCGGTGCCGCCGGATTCAACCCCGTGTTGTGATCCGTACTTCAACTGGGCAACCAATGAGATGGTGTACGGAGGCAATGATGGAGCTGTGTATCGCATCCGTTTGAACGTAACCGGTATGATGCCCAGTATGGGTCCCACGGCGGATTTCAGCACGAGCCCGATCACGGCGGTTTTCCCGTACAACGGAAGCACATATGCCGGAGACACGGCCGGCAACTTCGGACGCATCGGGGCCGGGACTGACCAGGTGAACGTGGGCACTCGCATTGGCAAGGCGGTCTGCGCCGCCATCATCGGAGATCCGAGGCAGGACGCAATCATCACCAGTACGATTGACGGAGATGTGATCGCCATGCCGCCTTTCACGGATGCCTCCACATATCTGAAGGCAACGCCGGCGGTAAGTGCCAATTAGTGGCTAAGTTTGCCAGGACCTGTTCCTTCGCCACCAGAATACCGATGTTGATAATGAACCGTTATAACTTGGTTGCGCTGTCGGCCTCGATTTGCTCGTTGGATCGGATTGGGGTGTGCCGGCGTTAACCTGGAACCCACCGCCGAGAGGCAATCTCTGCGCGGCGTGTTGGACGGCAGTTTCCCATCACAGCGCTTGTGCGTTTTACCGCGCGAGTGAATCTCCCGTCCATTTATTGTCTGATTTGGCTGTGACGTGTCTTCGGTTGGGCCGCGCGTGCAGGTTCCTGTGAGTGCGCGCGGTGGTCGAAACGAGGTTCCCTGCCCGTGTCTGCATAATCCGACTCCGCGATGTCGGTTCGGATGGATCCACGGAAGTGCGCCGCGAAGTCCGCGGTGCGGGAGTTGCCTTGCTATGAAGTTGGTTGCCCGGTTCGGCCTGGCCGCTGGATGCCTCGCCATTCTCATTTTGCCCGCCTCAGGCGTCGATCTGATCGTCAAGAGTTGCATGGTTGCACCCGGAGACACCGCTCTTCTTCCGGTTTCCGTGCGGACGATATCAAGCAAAGCCCTATGGGGCATCGACTTTGCCCTGTTCGTCGACAAGGATGCAGGCTCCACAGGCGAGGCCTATGCTCAATTTCCGATACGCGGGCAGGCGTTCACGCCGGCGGTTTCCCCAAAATCCAAGGATTTCCAGGGCATCTTCCGCAAGGGATTCATGGCGCCGAAAGAAGGTTGCGGGAAACCGGACCTGTACGTGTGCATGGTCAACTACGGCGGGTTTGCAGACAATGTACTGCTTGGCGACCTGAGCATCGAAGTCTCGGAAGACGCCCCGCGCGGCAAGGTCATCGATATCGCCGTTCGTGACTTCACGACCACACTTTTCAGCGAAACCAATCCTCCCAAACCTTACTGTTCGGTCGTACGTCCGGGCGCCTCCGCGGCGCTGGCAGTGAATGTGAAAGAAACCGGCGCCGAATCCGCGCCCGTTGATTACTGCGACCGTATTCCCGCCGACCTGCAACCCTTCGGAAAAGGGCGTTGCATCGCCGTTCCCCTCCACAAAGTGGCGTTCGGCACGCCAGGCGATGTGAATGCCGACGGCAGGATTTCCTCAATCGACATAGCCATCATTACGTCTATCCTGTCCGGCCTGCGGGCGGATTCCACCGATTACGAACTCATCGCGGCGGATGTCGCTCCGGGTGACATCAAGGGCAAGGACGGAAGCAGTTCGAATTGCGGTGACGGGTGGATCACAAAGGCGGATGCCGACCTCATCAAGAAGATGGCGGCGCAACCCAGTGCTCTGTCGTCGGTAGGCAAGCACTGATCCAATCCGACGACGTGCCGCCGGGCGGGGCGGCTTCCGCTGTCAGCCCGTGAAGAAGCCCCACAGAAGGTACATGTTCAATCCCACCACGATTGCCGTGGATATCCACGCCAGTACATTCGTAAGCGGTAGATTGCGGTGCTCGTGCATGAGGTCCTTCCGTTGGGTGAACAACACAAGAGGGATGATTGCGAACGGCAAGGCGAAACTCAGGCACACCTGACTCCACACCAGAACGTCCACGTCACTCACCCGCCCCGGAAGGAACTGCATCAGAACCAGGACGGTGATTGCCGGGGCCATCGTGATGAAACGGCGCAGGAAGACGTTCATGCGTCGGTGCATGAATCCCTCGTAAACAATCTGCCCCGCCAGCGTTCCCGTGGCTGATGACGATATTCCGGCCATCAACAGCGCGAATCCGAACACGAACTGCGAGGTGCCGTGGAAGAGGTCTCCCAGCGTCTGGTGAGCCACGGTAATCGACTCAACCGGAATGGGCGGATTATGGAAATGGAAAGCAGAAGCCGCCACAATCACCATCGCCGAATTGACCAGCCAGGCACCGTTCATCGCGGAAAGAGAATCAAGAACCGCGAGACGAAATAGCTTGCGGGTGTGCAAGTCGCGCAAACCACTGCGGTGCCGCCGGCCGGTTCTTTCCACCGGTTGCCTGGCCTGCACCAGGCCACTGTGAAGATACAGGTTGTGCGGCATCACGGTGGCGCCAAGCATACCGATGGCCACCATCAGGGCGTCGGCATTCGAGAGATGCGGTATCAGCACGCCCCGGGCAACACCGGACCACTCCGGCGGCGTGATGAATAACTGAACTACATAGGCCAGGGCGATGATTGCCACCATGCCGGCGATGGTCAGTTCAACGTAGCGGAAGCCGTACTTGTACAGGCTCAGGATGCCGAATACGACGACAGCCGTTACGACGCCGCTGAACAGCAACGGCCATCCGAAAAGGATCGTGAAACCCAGGGCGGCGCCCAGGAACTCCGCCAGGTCCGTCGCCATCATGGCGATCTCGGCAACAATCCACAGGAACCAGTTGACTACCGGATTGAACTGGTCCCGGCACATCCCGGCAAGAGTGCGCCCCGTGATGAGGCCCAGTTTTGCCGCCATGGTCTGCAGAAGAAGAGCCATCAGATTGCTCATCAACAACACCCAGAGCAGGGTGTAGCCGAAGCGGCTTCCGGCGGCGATGTTGGTGCCCCAGTTGCCGGGATCCATATAGCCCACGCTGACCATGAAGGCGGGGCCGAGATATGGGATGAGAGCCCGGATGGGTCCGCGCCGACGGTTTTTTCGTTCCGTCGGCAACTCCGGGCGGTACATTATGTCATTGTTCTGTTGCTCAAGGTTTGCCATGGATTGTTCGTCAAGGGGAACTAAGGTTGAAACCGGCGCGGCAGGATAACGTTCCGATCCAGCAATGATCACACGTGAGAGTGGACAGGGAACTTTCTTGATTCATAATATAATATGATTACGGGCGCACCAGTGCGCTCTCATATGTCTGGAAAGGGCAGGTGAGATAACTATGATCAGATGGCTATTAGGAATCGCCGTGCTGACGTTGGCGGTCACCGCGGTCAAAGCGCAACCCGCGGAGTACACCATTTCGAACAAGTGCGTCATTGCCAATGAGCAGTGTTTCATCATCCGCGTGGGCGCGGGTGGTATGTCCGCTACCGAGCGGATTGACAGGCTGAACGAGCGCCTCGCCTACATCCTGGGATACGAGCGCCTCGCGCCGGGCAACATTTACATCAAGATGAACAA
>JAKQQT010000573.1 GCA_029564025.1 Armatimonadota bacterium
AGAGTCAGGCGAACATACCGCAGACCCAGAAGGACAAATGGATGCCGAGGTCGTACGCCTACAACGGTTCGTACTTCGGTGAGTATGCCATCAACCGCGGCGGGCGACCGGCGGACATCACGCGTGTCCGGGACAGCACGGGCACAATTCTTCTGCTGGAAACCCGATCCGATACGCCGGAACTCGGCGCCTGGTCCACACAGGCATATCCCCGCGATTCGCGCAAGGGGCTGTTCAACGTTCACAGGGGACGGATGAACGCATTGTACGCGGACTTCCACGTGAAATCCATCAAATTGATGGATGCCTACGCAAACGATCAGTTCAAGGACATTCGGGACGAGTTGAGAGGGGCAAACCTGAACGCCGTGGGTAATGGTCTGCTGGACAGTTTCCCAGAATACCGCTAGAAAACCGGATCAGGCAGTTTCACGACTTCCTTCGTGCAAGCGCTTCACGCGTTCCGATAGACCGTCCACCCAAACGTCGGCAATCCAGTAGAGCCCGGCAAGAACAAGAGCGAATGAAGCGACGGTGAGCACCAGGAACGGGTTGGACAACGCTTCTAGAATCGTATGAAGAACGTAACCCGGACGGGTCACGATGTCCCACGTGTTCAGCCGTATCACGAGGCCCAGGTATACGCCCAGCGATACCAGCAGATAGAAAGGCACCGACAGCCACAGCATAGGCGCTTTCATCTGGCGCAGAAGACGATCGACCGGGCGGATGGAAAGCGCGAAACACAGCACGCCAAGCCCGCTGTACACGGCGTAAAACAATCCCCACTGCGCGAGTTGCAGTTTGGCGCCGGAGTCAAACGCCGCGGCGTTGCGCATATCCCGCCAGTAATCGTCCAGTAGAAAGTGCCGCCACTCGGTGAGCAGGTAGCACGTGTTCGGCAGAAAAAGCAACCACACGACCGTAAGCGGAAACCAGAACCACAGCGGAACGAGGCGTTGCTTCACGCTGAGCAGTCTCGCGCACTCAGCCAGTGTCCAACCGGCAATCACGGGGATAATCGCCAGGAACAGGTTCCAGGTTACCCAGCCGACAACCTGATGGATCTGCATATCGGCATCTCCGCCGCTTAAGGCTCCATGTAGAACGGTTCCACGTTTCGGAACTCCTCGGCCTTG
>JAKQQT010000577.1 GCA_029564025.1 Armatimonadota bacterium
GTCCGCTGGGTGGTGAACCTGGAATCCACTCTGCCCGCCGGCTGGACCTACGTGGGCTTCAACATCTACCGCGGCGCCACCGAAACCGGCCCGTGGACGAAACTGAACACGGAACCGATCTCCAAGATCGGCCCGTATGAGTACGTGGACACGACCGCCACCGACCTGCTCCACTCGTTCTACACGATGACCACGGTCACCACCGACGGCGCGACCACACTGGAAAGCATGTACGCGGACGTGGGACAGGCCGCGAACAACCTGCTTTACAACGCCAATTACGAAATCGACAACACAACCACCGGCCGACCGGACGGTTGGGTTCCGGCGATGTTCGGCACCGGCAACAACAGTACGCTGGAAACCGGGACGGAAGACAAAATCGAGGGCGCCAAGTCCATGCTTCACCGGCTTGGTGACATCACGACCGCCAACTGGGACATCTACGCCCACACGGACCTTCCGTACTGCGTGCCCACCGATTCGGATTCGATGTACATCAACGGCACCTACAGCCGGTTCATCGACACACCGGACGCCACCACCAAGGCGAGCACCAACTTCGCCTACTCCATCACCGAGCCGAACGCGGCGATTCCCGCCTGGTACGATGCCGGCTTCAAGTCGAACATCCCCGTCAGCGCATCTGGCGGAACGAACTGGGACTGGCTGTACAACACGAACAGCCAGGCGCCGTACGAGTTCGCGACCTACATCCGCGTGTCCACCTACATGCTGGGAACCACAACTTCCACGCCGAAGGTGACCCGCACCCTGTTCGACGACACCCGTTACCAGGTTAAGCGCGTCGGACCGACCGGCGCCGTCTGGGGACGAGTGATGGACGCGGCCGGCAACGGCGTGGCCGGCGTAACCATCACTGATGGAACACGCACCACCGAATCGGGTCCCAACGGAGCCTGGGCTCTGCGCAAGGTTCCGACAGGACCGGCAACGATTACGATCAGTTATCCGGGACAGGCGCCGATTGTTGAGACCGTCAGCAATATCGGCGGTTACCGTTTCCCGACCGACCACAAGTACAGCACAGTAATCCCGATGTCCGCAGGCGGCAGGATTCTCCTGCCCAGCGGCCAGCCTGCCGAAGGCGCCACCGTGCGACTGCTGATCGGCAACATCTCGACACTGGGTTGGGAAGACAACTACGAAGCGGTAACGAACGCCAACGGTGAATACACCTTTGACTTCTCCGATCCGGTTCCCAACGACCTGACGCAGTCCTGCTACGTCATCGTCACCAAGGCCGGCTACCAGGCCGTCTCCCAGAGCGGCAAGTACCTGGCCAAGGCCGGACGCACCAACTTCAACATGACGCTGGGCCGCCCGGTTCCGATCATCGAGATCGCCAGGGCCACAACCGCCCCGACCATCGACGGAGTTGTGAACGCCGCTGAATGGTCCAGGTCCGCCGAGATATCGCTGGACTGGAAGGTTGGAGCCACCGTGCCGCCGGACGTGACCACCAAGGCATACGCCCTGTGGGACGACAACAACGTCTACTTCGCGTTCGTCTGCAACGAACCGAACCTCGCCGGAATCACCGCTCTGGCCTCCGGCCTCGACTCGCAGTCGCCCAGCCTCTGGGCCGACGACAACGTGGAACTCTTCCTGGATCCGATGGCCAGCGTCGGCCTCGGCTACGGCCGCGAAGTCTGGCAGATCGGCGTCAACAACAATATGACGGCGATCGGCTGGAACGACGGCACCATCCGCGTGGGCCCGGTGGCTCAGTCCTTGCGCCAGGTGGAATCCATCTGGTCGCTGGCGCCGATGACCTCACAGGACGCCGGCAAGAGCACCTGGTCCGTTGAGTTCTCGATTCCGTACGGCGACCTCAGCCAGAACGCCATGTACATCGAACCGCCGGCTCTCGGCGACGAATGGCGCGGCCTGTTCTGCAGAGTTCGCAACCAGGACGGGCAGGCTTCGGCCAGCAGTTACATCGCCGGACCGTACTACACGTCCGACTTCGGACTGCACAACACCCTGAAGTTCGTTCAGAACGCCACACCCAAACCAACACTGGGCGACCTGAACGGCGACGGCTCCATCACCGCGGCTGACACGGTCATCGCGATCAACATCGCGGCTGGCCGCGAGGCCCTTGGAACCCGCCTCTCGGTGGGTGACATCAACGGTGACGGCAAGGTTGACATGGTTGACGCCGCGCGCATCCAGCGCAAGGTGAACAACCTGGACGCCTTCTAGGAAAAACCGTCCGTCTCCTCCTCCTCCCGGCTCATCACCGGAAGGAGGAGGGACGGACACCCAGGCACCGGGCAACATACCGGAGGAAAGAATGAAGAACATCAAGACGAAGAACCGGGCATTCACGCTGATCGAACTGCTGGTGGTTATCGCGATCATCGCGATCCTGGCCGCCATCCTGTTCCCGGTGTTTGCCAAGGCCCGCGACCGCGCCAAAGCCACCTCGTGCCTCTCCAACCTGAAGCAAATGGGCGTGGCGGCGAAAATGTACGAAAACGACTACGACGACAAACTGGTCCCGTACGCCCAGCACGATACTTCCACCCGTTTCACCAAACTGCTGGAACCCTACACCAAGAACCTCGAAATCTTCACCTGCCCGTCGGACCTGTTGAAGCGCGACAAACTGAACACCGCCATGTACCCGCCTTACCCGACCACGTACGGCGTCAACTGGTACATCACCAGCGCTTCGGGCAAGTACGGGAACACCGTCAATCCCGGCCGGCCGACTTCCTACGTGAAGGATCCCTCCGGCACCGTCTGGTCGTGCGACTGCGCCGTGATGGACCCCGCCACCGCCGGCCGACCCGCCAATGAGTGGAAGGAAGACCGCAGACTGGCCGTAACGGCGGATATCTACTACTTCTACCTTCCGTGGGATACCACCGGTTGGAGCGGCGGCGGATTGGCATTCGTGCGCCCGTTCCCGCGCCACGCGAAACGGCTGAACGCGATGTTCTTCGACACGCACGCCGCGTCGATCGACTGGAGCCAGATTCCCACCCAGGCCGGCGACAACGGCAAGCCCGGCAACATCTTCGACAACTTCCCGGGCTAGACAGCGGAAAAGGACACAAGCCATGTCACTTGAGAATCCTTCCATCGTCCTCACCGGTGATGGACGCGTGGAAGTGGTGGAGTTCCCGGTCCCGGATTTGCCCGACCGGCACGCTCGCGTAAGGCTCTCCGTGGGCGCTGTGAGCACGGGAACCGAAACCACAATGATTAGCAATCTGAGGGCCAACCCCCGCGAACTCGAAAAGCCCTGGCACATCGGATATACCGGTGCCGGATACATCGAGGAGGTAGGCCCCGAAGTGACAGGGCTCGCTCCCGGAACCCCTGTCGCCACCTACGGAGGTCCGTACGTCTGGCATTCGCGCCATGTCTGTGTGTCCCCGAACCTTATCGTGCCGACCACACTGCCTTTGGAACAGGCCGCGTTCTGCGGCATCGGAGCCGTGGCGGTGCACGGTGTGCGGAATGCGCATATCCATCTCGGGGAGCGTGTGGGAGTTATGGGACTGGGCGTGTTAGGACAAATAAGCGCCCAGTTCGCCCGCGCGGCGGGGGCGTGGGTCATCGCCTCCGATCCCATCGAAACCAGACGCGATATCGCCGCTGAACTCGGCGCCGATGTGGTGGTCTCGCCCGACGAATGGGAGGCCGCTGTTCAGGAGTTCACCAACGGCACCGGTCTGGATGCGGTTCTGTGCGTCGCTGGAACGCCGGATTCCAGTGTTCCCGCCGTGCAGGCCCTGCAGGCCGTTCGATTCCAGGGCCGGGTGGTCCTGGTCGGCAACGTAAAAACCGAGTGGCCGCGCGAGATGATGTTCTCGAAGGAAGCAACCGTGATGGTCTCCCGTGCCACCGGCCTCGGACGCTACGATCCCGTGTACGAAGCCGATAGCGTGGATATCCCCATCACCACGGCCCGATGGACCGAAGGCCGAAACCTCGAAACCTTTGTGCGTTTCGCGGAAGCGGGGCGCGTGCGCGTTGAACCGCTAATCTCCGCCCGCATGTCCGTCTACGATGCCTCGGCCGCGTACGACCGACTGATGAACCAACCCGACCAGACACTCGCCATCGTTCTCTCTTTTGACAATGACTGATCTTGATACGGAAACACAATTAAGAAACACAACGCTGGACAAACCTTCCGCGCGTTCCAACGGAAGTTGCCCCGTCCCCTCCAGCATCGCGGAACTCGAGGACTGCCTTTCCCAGCCGACCGCAGGCGCTCTGAAAGCCCTGGAACGGCTGAACGGCGACATCCTGGTCCTTGGTGTGGGCGGCAAGATAGGACCCAGCCTCGCCCGCATGATCCGCCGCGGTTTTGACGAACTGGGCCGCACGGACAGGGTCATCGGCGCCGCCCGGTTCTCCAATCCCGAACTGATCGCCTCTCTGAATCAGCACGGCATCGAAACCGTTCAGGTCGATTTGATGGACCGGGATGCCATCGACCGCCTGCCGCACGTGGAAAACGTGATTTTCATGGCCGGGTTCAAGTTCGGCGCCACGCAGTGCCCGGAACGCACTTGGGCGATGAATGTGCTGGCTCCCGCCTGGGTGGCCGAATCATTCGCGGGTTCGCGGCAGTTGGTGTACTCCACCGGTTGTGTTTACTCCAACGTACCGGCGAAATCGTCCGGTTCGCTGGAGGACGACCCTCTGGAACCGATCGGCGAATATGCCAACACCTGCATCGGGCGCGAGCGCGTTTTTGAGTGGTTCGCGGGACAGAAGGGCTCGCCGCTCTCCATTTACCGGCTGAACTACGCCG
>JAKQQT010000620.1 GCA_029564025.1 Armatimonadota bacterium
GACCGGGTGGTTCATACCGGTGGCCCATTCAGTAAAGCCTTTCTGCAGACTGACCGCATAGGGCAGCGGGAAAAAGTTTTCCAGAATGACCGCATCGGATGCGCCCATCGCGGCATAGGAATCGCGCGCGTTCCATCCGCCCACCGGAGCAGGGACGGACGAGATGCGGGTGATTTGTGTTTTGCGCGGACGCTTGGTGGCGAGTGCCTGGAACATCAGGGTGCCCAGCTACCGGAGGGCACGAGGACGCCCGGGTACACGTCAAAGCGATTCGCGCTGCCGTTCAGGATCGGCTTGCCACCATCGCGGGCCGTGGCGTCGTCCACGAGGCGTTCATACTTCGCCATGTCTTCGGCGTAGTCGAAACCTTTCACGCTCTTCCAGCGCCAGATGAGGCCGTGCAACATGATCGTTTCATCGAGGATTCCGATGTCGTCATCCGCGCCCCATGCGCTGCGCGTGGTCGCGCCCGTCGAGTCGCTGCACCAGTTCTTCGACTGCCACTCGAAATAGCAATCCTGACCGGCCGCAGGCACCGGGATAAACAGCATTTCATTACCTCGAATCCGAAACTGATTCCACGGGCCGTTGATCTGCATGGCCTTCAGGTTCTGCCAGTCGCTATCCGACAGCGGGCCGAACACCGGACGCCGAAGCGATCGGTTGTAGAACGTCTCGTTCACGATGTACTTGAAGTCAGCGCCCGTAAGCGCCGTCATCGTGCCCTGCGATTCCGTCGCGACCGTCGTGAACGTCGCCTGCTGCCGCATTGCCTGCCACGGATAGCGGTTCGCGAGTTCCTCGCCCTCTTCGTTTGCGAGCGCGAGCAGTTGGATGATCTGCGGGTCGGCACTGCTCACGACGGCATTCGGCGCGACGATGCCGATACGCCGGCAGACTTGCGTAACCATCGTGAGCAATGACATTTAAGCGGCTTCCTTTCGCGGGCGACCGGGGCCGCGACGTTCTTCGGTTTCGAGGGCTTCGAGCCGGCGCATGAGGTCGGCAATCTGCGTGTCCTGCTCGCTCACGCGGACCTTCAGCGCGGCGTTTTCTTCACTGACCTTGCCGTGATCCTTCGCAGCGGCAAGGTAGGCGCGTGCCTTGTCACGCAGGGAACGCGAGCCGAGGAAGCGGGACAGCGCCTCTTCGGTCATGTTCGCCACGTCCTCGACGGAATAGCAGCCGATGCCCTTGCACATATCCACCTCGGCGGGCGTGATGCCCGGCCACATGGTGAGCGGCATGCCGTCTGCGGGGATCTCTTGCCCCTTTTTCCATCCGTCGTAAGCGTTCTTGAAGGCTTCCAGCCACTGCGGGTTGTAGACGCCCGTCGCGGACTCGCGCTTCTTCTGCGCGAACCATTCATCGGCCTGCTTCACGTACTCATCTTTCGATCCCTTCTGCATCAGAATCACGAAATCGACGTTGACATACACCGGGTGCCCGGCATCCTCGCTCGCGTTGCGGTCCTGAACGGAGCGTTGTTCGAAGCGGATAAAAGGGCGGACAGAGTTCTCGGACACGACGACTTGCATTGGGTGGGTTCTCCACGGTGAAAGGCTTTTTATTGGACGCTGGATAACGCCCAATAAAAAACCCCGCCGAAGCGGGGCCGTGTTGCGTTGGACTGCGGTTAAACAATCTGCCCTTGAGCGAACGGGCGGTTCAGGATGGCCGTGTTCCAGTAGTTCGCGGAACCATCGTTGTACGTCCCCGTCACCGTCACCGAACCCGAAGCGGTCGCGGCGTTGTTCACCGTGACCGTGCGGTTATCGGGGTCGATGCCGGTGATGACCGACGAAGCAGCGACGCCCGTACCGGACAGCGGAAGACCGACAAACCAGCCATCGGTATTCGCCACCTTGTAGACCGTCGATCCGGACTGAAGCGTCGTGTTGGCTTTCGCCACCGTCGCCGTCGCAGCCGTACGAACGCGCGCATTCACGATCTGCTTGCCGTTCGCGATTGCACCGCCCTTGCCTGCCGCCGTGATGCCGAACGCCGTATCTGCCGCCACCGATGCGCCGCAGAGCACCGGGCACTTGCCGCCGATCACGAACCACGCGTATTGCACGTAGGTCGCGTTCAGCGGAATGGCAGACATGGACACGCCGAGAGACTGGCCCATGTTCGCCGTGTTCGGCGCGATGACGTACTGATAGCTCGAATCCCACACCGCCAGCGTTCCGGCAACGATCGCCGTTGTGGACGTCGGGACAGCGAGCCGGATCAGTTCCAGACCGCCCCAGTAGGGATCGACCACGGACGTGATCGTGCCCACCGGGATGAGCGGAACGTA
>JAKQQT010000623.1 GCA_029564025.1 Armatimonadota bacterium
GCATGGAGACACGAAGGTCACTGGGCGTCCTGCCACTCTTCATACCAGGCCATCTGGATGGCTTCCAGGATGCCCTCGTTGGACTTGGCCGGATCGTCGGCAAAATCCGGCAGGTCCATCACCCAGTCGCGCAAGTCGGTAAAGCGGACCTGCAACGGATCCGTTTCGGGGTGCGATTCCATCAGGGCAAGGGCGATGTCTTCAGCGTCGGTCCACATCAGTTTCATTTCTTCTGGGTCTCCCTGCCCGGTGCGGCGACAGCGGGCGTGTGTTCTGCCTCCTCAAGTGTCTTGCCTTCCAAAGCCTCCCGAATGCCGGCGTTCAGTATCTTCTCGGCGAAGGGTCGGGTAACCTCATTCAAGGCATCGGCCTGCCGGCGAATCACAACAAAGTCATCCGAAGCCAGCGCGGTTCGCGTGGCCGCCATCGCCTGCTCCACCTTCACCCGCTCCGACGAGGTCAGCAAGCCGCCCCATACTTCCATTTGCTTCTCGGTCTGCTGAAGCACGGTGCGCACCTCAACCTTGGTGTCCACAAGCAGGCGGGCGCGGATGTCTTCTTCCGCGTGGTCGAAGGATTCCGCCACCATCCGGTCGACTTCGTCCTCCGTAAGCCCGTAAGAGGACTTGACCTGCACGCTCGCCTCCTGTCCGGTGCGCGTCTCAACCGCGCGGACCTGAAGAATCCCGTTCGCATCCAGCATAAACGTCACCGCAATGCGGGGGAATCCGGCCGGCATGGGAGGAATGCCGCGCAATTGGAACCGCGCAAGGCTTCTGTTGTCCGCCGCTAGTTCGCGTTCGCCCTGCAGGACGTGGATATCGACGGCCGTCTGGTTGTCCACCGCCGTGCTGAAATTTTGCGTTGCTGTGGAGGGAATCGTGGTGTTGCGGTGGATCAGTTTTTCCACGGCGCCGCCCATCGTCTCGATGCCAAGACTGAGCGGCGTAACGTCCAGCAAAAGCAGGTCTTGCGAACCTCCCGCCAGTATATCGGCCTGTATTGCCGCACCGAGTGCAACAACCTCGTCCGGATTCAACTCCGTATGGGGAACGCGCCCAAACAGATCCTCAACCATGGACCGGACAAGGGGAACCCGCGTGCTTCCGCCGACCATCACCACCTCGTCTATGTCGGGGGGTTGCAGACCGGCATCGCGCAGTGCCTGGCGGCAGGCGAGCAGTGTGCGTTCCACGATAGGTTTGGCCAGTGCATCCAATTCGGCGCGGGACACCTCACGTATCCACAGGTCCGAACCGGGAATCGGGATGCTTATCTGTGCCGTGTCTGCTTCGGTCAAAGTGCGCTTCGCCGATTCCGCGGCAAGACGCACGGTCTCCAAACCTTCGGACGAATCCTGCAGGCGGACGCCTTTCTCCGTCTCAATCTCCCGGAACAACAAGGCCGCCAGCGCCCTGTCGATGTCATCTCCCCCAAGGTGCGTGTCGCCGTGGGTTGACAGAACCTCAAAGATACCGTCGGACAACTTGAGTATGGAGATATCGAAGGTACCACCTCCGAAATCGTACACGGCGATGGTTGCCTCGTCGCGGTTCGCGAGTCCGTAAGCCAGGCTGGCGGCGGTTGGTTCGTTCACCAGACGCAGAACTTCCAATCCCGCGATGCGACCGGCATCCTTCGTGGCCTGGCGTTGTGCATCGTTGAAATAGGCGGGTACGGTAAGCACGGCCTTTGTCACCGGTTCGCCGAGCGCCGCTTCCGCGCGGTACTTCAAACCGCGCAGGATAATGGATGAAACCTCCGGGGCGGACCACTCGCGTCCACCGGCCAATACGCGCACCACGCCGGTTCCGGCCCCTGAGAGACGATACGGCAGAAGGTCCTGCTCGGAAACGGCATCCTCGTATGATTTGCCCATCAGGCGTTTGACGGAATAGATGGTGTTCTCGGGGTCCTCAATGATCCCTTGTCTTGCGTCGGCGCCGACCGTAATCCTGTCACCGTCGAAGTGCACAACGGACGGCACCATAACATCGCCTTTCGGCCCGGGAATGACCTCCGGACCGTACGGTGTCATCACGGCAACCAGGCTGTTGGTCGTTCCGAGGTCTATACCAATGATTCGACTCACGTTTCTGTGTCCCCCGTCATAAGAATGCCATCGCTTTGATGCGAGTTCACGGTGCAGTGCTTACAGTATACGACCGAAAAGGTCGCCGATTTCCAAACTCATTGTAACACGGACCGGAAAGACGGAAGGCCGCATCTATAATGAGCGTGATGGCTGACTCTGCAAAGGAGTGTGATGTATGAGCCGGGCTACTGAACTGCCTCATGCACAGCGGGTGCTGGCCGTGGGCGCGCACCCCGATGACGTTGATATCCTGTGCGCCGGAACGCTGGAAAAGTTCCGGCGGCAAGGCGCGAAGGTCTTCATCGGTATCGCCACAAACGGTGACATGGGAAGCATGTTACTCCAACCGCCCGAACTGGCGAAGGTTCGCGAGGCCGAAGCACGGGCTTCGGCCGATGTCCTCGGCGCCGAACTGCTGTGGCTGGGATATCCGGATGAATTCCTGTACGACACCGCCGAAGCGAGGCCGGTGTTCATCGAAATGATTCGGAAGGCCGCTCCGGACCTGATCATCACGCATACTCCCGACGATTATCACCCGGACCACCGAGCGGTCAGCGAGGCCGTGTTCGGCGCATCGTTCGTCGCCGCCGTTCCCAATGTCCTCACCAATACCGAAGTCGCCCCGACCATTCCGCCGCTGTACTACATGGACAGCCTCGGCGGCGTTGGCTTCATGCCGACCGATTACGTGGACATTACGGATACCTTCGACGCCAAGGTCCGCGCGTTGGAATGCCACGAAAGCCAGATGGTGTGGCTGAAGGAGTACAACGACGTCGATATCATCGACTTCATCGAAGTGACCGCGCGGTTCCGCGGTTTGGCCTGCGGTGCGAGATACGCCGAAGGTTACCGACGTGCCGAGGTATGGCCGCGCGTACCCAGCCGCAGGGTTCTGCCTTAGGAGATACCATGAGTTTCCAATACGACCTGGCGAAGTTCATCGCCTACCGGGATGCCGAAGTCTGTGAGCGCGTGCGCGCCATCAAGACCGAGGACCTGTGCAGGCATCCGAATGCGGACTTCCAAATCCGCGTCATTCGAAAACCATCCACGTTCTACGGGGCCTTCGCCGCCGACATTGTTTCGCGCATTATCCAGGCCAACGCTGAAAACCGAAAGGTCGTTATGATCCTGCCGGTCGGTCCGATGCCGCAGTATGCCGTCGCCGCCGAACTCATCAACAGCGCCTGCATATCATGCCGGAACCTGGTTACGTTCAACATGGACGAATATGCCGACCAGGACGGAAGGACGGCCCCGGCCGACTGGCCCGGTTCGTTCCAGCGCTCGATGCGCGAGAATTTCTTCCTGAAACTCGATTCCGATCTGCGTCCGCTGGAAAGCAACGTTCATTTCCCGACCGACGATGTGATCGACGCCTACGGCCGTATGATCGAGGACGAAGGCGGCGCGGACGTCTGCTACGGCGGCATCGGCTGGTGCGGCCATATCGCCTTCTGGGAAGCCGACCTCGGACACGAATTCGGCGGCGACCTGGAGGCTTACAAGATAGCCGGGCCGCGGTGCGTGGAACTGACGCCGATGACCATCATGCAGAACGCACTTCACTCGTTCGGCGGCGACTGGTCGTGGGTGCCGCCCAAGGCCAACACCATCGGCCCGGCGCAGATTGTCGGCGCGCGCGACCGGTCGTTCTGGCTCGACGGCGACCTGGGAGGCGGCGTGTCGTGGCAGAGGTTCATCGCCAGGTTGTGCGCGCACGGACCCGTCAACACTCTCGTGCCCGGTTCGCTGTTGCAGACCGTGCCGGGCACTTACACCATGCTGGGCGGCGTGGCCGACAACGTCGAAATCCACATGGCCTGACGCCTTGGAAGGACTCTCGTGATTCCCGACATCGTACCCAATCGATGCATCACCGGCGCCTCCGCCGTGCTCCTGCCGTTCGACGAGGCGGGAAACATCGTGCACGCACTGCTGGGATTCAACATCCTGCACACGGTGAATGCCCATCTGATTCCGGCGGTCAACATGGACACCGGATACACCAATCTGTTGACGCCGGAACAGCGCACGTCGGTGCTGGAGGTGACCAGCGACGCCCTGGAGGGCACACCGTTCATCGCCGGGGCGTTCGTGGAGGGATTGGACGGCGATCCGGAGAAACTGTATCACGATGCAGTTGCCGAGATTGAATCGTACGGCGGAACCGCCATCCTTTTCCAGTGCAACGCCTTGAAACAGATGGACCGGCGAGCGAAAGTGGCGCTGTACGCGTCCGTCGCGGAAAAATCGCAAGGCATCCTGGCGTTCGAACTGGGCGAGATGTTCGCGCCGTTCGGTGAAATCTGGGACTTGGATACTTTTCAAGGTATTATGGAAATTCCAAATGTACAGGGACTGAAGCATTCATCGCTGAGCCGTCGTTTGGAATGGGAGCGCCTGGCGCTGAGGGACAGTATCCGACCGGACTTTGATATCTACACAGGCAACGACCTGGCCATCGACATGGTGATGTGGGGAAGCGACTACCTGCTGGGTCTTTCCGCGTTCCACCCCGAAGCCTTCGCGAAACGCGACGCGTGTTGGGTAACGGGCGACCCGCGATTCTACGAACTGAACGACGCCCTACAGTATCTCGGCGCATTCGCCTTCCGCCCACCCGTGCCTGCGTACAAGCACTCGTGCGCGCAGTTCCTGAAGCTGAGGCGTCGGCTCGTTTGCGATGCGCCTCATCCGAACGGCTTGCGTCGGCCCGACACTGATGTCCCTATCCTTCAGGACATTCTGCAACGCATCGAGGGCGCCATGGCCGCCGAGGAGAATCACGAGTGATTACCGCAGATACGAACAAAATCGAAGGCAGACGCTATCCTGCAGGCCGGTGCACCAAGGGTTTCGTGGGCGAAGGCAGGCCCATCACCGCGAAGGGCTTTGCGATGGGACTGGTTATCCTCGACCCGGAAGGCGGGCAGGTTCCGTGGCACGCACATCCGAACGAAGAGGTTTACACCATCATCGAGGGCACGGCGCAGATTGCCGTCGGCGACGAACTCGGCTCGCTGTCGGCGGGCCAGGCCGTCTATATCCCGCCAAACACGTTTCACCAGTTGACGAACCTCTCGGGTTCCCCGGTGAAACTGCTGTACTGCTACTCCCCGGCGGGCGATGTGGACCACTGGAAGCAGGAACTTGCCGGCACACTGCCCCGTGCGGGAATCGAAGCCCCAGCCCTGCCTGTAGGGGCGGCCCCTCAGAGAACGGACACGGAAGGATAACAATGGCAAACGAAATCGGCACCCGCTCCATCGGTGTGATCATGAACGGCGTCACGGGGCGGATGGGTACCAATCAGCATCTTGTGCGCTCCATCCTGGCGATCCGCGAACAGGGCGGTGTACCGCTGGGCAACGGCGAAACGCTGATGCCAGACCCCGTGTTGGTCGGCCGCAGTGAACACAAACTCCGCGCCCTATCGGATATGGGCGGCGGACTCCGGTGGACAACCGACCTGGATTCCGCGCTCGCCGATCCTTCCTGCGAGGTGTATTTTGACGCCCAGACCACGGGCCGGCGCTTCGAGTCCGTCTCGAAAGCCATCACCGCCGGCAAGAACGTTTACTGCGAGAAACCGGTTGCCACCTCTGCCGAACAGGCGATGGAGTTGTACCGGCTGGCTAGATCCGCCGGCGTAAAACACGGCGTGGTGCAGGACAAGCTCTGGTTGCCCGGCTTACGCAAACTCGCCGCACTGCGCGACATGGGTTTCTTCGGGAGAATCCTGAGCGTTCGCGGCGAGTTCGGCTACTGGGTATTTGAAGGAAACACCGTTCCCGCCCAGCGCCCGTCGTGGAACTACCGCAAGGAGGACGACGGCGGCATCATCGTCGATATGCTGTGCCACTGGCGATACGTGCTCGACAACCTGTTTGGAACCGTAAAGGCCGTGTCCTGTCTCGGCGCGACGCACATTCCACAACGCTGGGACGAATCCGGCAAGCCCTACGAATGCACCGCCGACGATTCCGCCTACGCGACTTTTGAACTCGAAGGCGGCGTGATCGCGCACTTCAACTCGTCATGGACGGTCCGCGTCCGCCGCGACGACCTGCTGACCATTCAGGTCGACGGCACCCTCGGTTCCGCGGTCGCCGGATTGCGCGAGTGCTGGTGCCAGAGCGCCGGGCAGACGCCCAGGCCAGTCTGGAATCCCGACATCGACCAGCCAATCGACTTCCGCGAGGGCTGGCTGAAAGTCCCTGAAACGCAGGCCTTTGATAACGCGTTCAAAACCCAGTGGGAATTGTTCCTGCGCCACGTGGCGTGCGGTGAGCCGTTCCCGTGGAATCTGCGCACCGGCGCGGCGGGGGTGCAACTGGCGGAACTCGGATTGCGGTCGTGGGAGGAACGCCGTTGGCTGAACGTTCCGGAACTGCCGGAATAGAAGGGATAGACTCAGCGTTTGTCGTCAAAATCTACATTCACCATCCGGCTCGAGCCTATCGGAACCGTGCTGACCGTTACGCGCGGCACCCCTCTCCGTGATGTCCTGTTTGAGCAGGGCGTCGAATTTCCCTGCGGCGGGAACGGCCGGTGCCGGGGTTGCCGCGTCCGCGTTCTGCAGGGCTCCGCCTCCTTGAACGACACCCAGCGTGAGCGCCTGAGTCTCGATGAAATCGCGAACGGATGGCGCCTTGCCTGCCAGATGGAACCAGACAGCGATCTTGTCATCGAACTGAGGCAGTGGGATATTCCAATCCTCGCCAACGACGCCGAGTTCGCCTTCACTCCCCGCGAAGGGCTTGGTATCGCAGTGGATGTAGGAACGACCACTCTGGTCGCGCAACTGCTGGATTTATCGACCGGACACGTGTTGGGCGTCCGTTCCGCGCTGAATCCCCAGGCACAACACGGCGCCGACGTGATGAGCCGCGTGGAGCTGGCGGTCACAACGGATGGGGCCCGATTGCTGACCAGGCTCATCCGCGGGGAAGTGGGCGGGATGATCCGCTCTCTTCTCGACGGAACGCCAGCCGGCGTCGGCAACCTCCGCAAAGTCACCGTTGTGGGAAACACGGTGATGCACCACCTGTTCTGCGGCGTCGACCTCGAACCGTTGTCGCATTACCCCTTCGAGCCCGTGAACGACGGAGAAATGGTCTTCTCGCCGGGTGATCTGGACTGGGATGTCGTTCAGACGGCGAGCATCCACTTTCTGCCTTGCCTCGGCGGATTTGTGGGCAGTGACGTCCTGGCTGGCGTGATGGCAACCGGATTGGCAGAGAGTCGTGAACTGGTCGGCCTGGTGGACCTGGGAACGAACGGTGAAATCGTCATCGGAAACCGCGACAGGATGCTGTGCGCGTCCACGGCGGCCGGTCCCGCCTTTGAGGGCGCCCGGATTTCCACCGGTATGCGGGCTTCCACAGGTGCCATTTTCAGCGTGCAAGAGCGCGACGGCGAACCGTTTGTTCACGTCATCGGCGATGTGCCGCCGATCGGTATCTGCGGAAGCGGGCTTGTGGATGCCGTGGCGGCAGGCCTGGACCTCGGCCGCATACTTCCCAGCGGCCGACTGGCCCGGGGTCTGGAGGAATTCCGGCTGGCTCCGTCTGTCGTGTTGACTCAAACCGACATCCGCCAACTGCAACTCGCCAAAGGGGCCATCTCGGCTGGTATTCGAATACTTCTGGCCCAATGGGGCGCGGAACCGGGCGATCTGACGCGGCTGTACCTGGCCGGCGCCTTCGGGAATTACATCAACCGCGCCTCCGCGCGGCGCATCGGCTTGCTGGACTACGACCCGGAAATCATCGTTCCGATGGGAAACACTGCCCTTCTCGGCGCGAAACTGGCGCTTTTTTCGGAAGATGGCGACGCCGCGGGATATCAAAACGTTCGAAATCGCACCGAACACGTTTCCCTTAACACCGATCCGGCGTTTCAGGATACATATGTAGAGGAAATGCTGTTCCCCCCGGAATGACGCCTCTCAATCCCCAGACAGAAAGAGACTTCGCCATATGCAAGCCATCATGCTCGGTTCGGCCGCCGCGGAAGGTATCCCGGCGATTTTCTGCGGGTGTAAAACCTGCCGCCACGCCCGCGCCACGGGAGGCAAGGAGATCCGCGCCCGTACGTCGCTGTTTCTTCCCCCGGACACAATCATCGACTTTGGCCCGGACCTGATGTACGCCGTCCACCGCTTCGGACTCGACCTCACCGGCCTGCGTCACGTTCTGGTAACGCACAGCA
>JAKQQT010000624.1 GCA_029564025.1 Armatimonadota bacterium
GACCAGAAGTCGTAGCTGTCCTGCGGATAGGGATACGCATTGCCGAATGATCCGTTGGGCCGCACCTGACGGTTCAGCCAGATCAGGTTTTCGGTTTTGAGGCTGTCCGGTGTCATCACACCCAATTCACGCTGCGCCGAACGCAACGCAAGGGCGAGATGCATGCCGACCGCCATGTCGCCGTAACTGGTGGTCCAACGGTTCCAAGAGCCGCGGTAGGCGGTATCCGTGCGCTGACGCGCGACCAGGGTGTCGGCCAGGTCGGCCGCAAGGTCGGCGAAATGGCGGTGTTTGACTCCGGGCACACCCGTGCCCGCCATTGCGAAATGGCGCTGTGCACGGGACAGCGTGTCGATGATGCGCGACACCGTGACGTCCGGGTATTCGCCGTCCGGCGTCTTGAGCCCGATACCGTTGTTGTTGCTGTCCGCTGGCCCTGAAACGGCGACCGTCGCCAGTTTGGCGAAGAGCCAGTCGTAACCGAGCCGAACGGTCTCGACATACGGGTTGTCCGCCGCGTTTCCGTCCAGCCGGTGTCCGTTTTTCTGGAAGGCGTTGATGCAGGCTCCGACCGTTTCGACACCGCGCCAGTCGGTGTACATGCTGGTCCATTGGCCGGTGCTCTTGTTCTGGTCCTTGTGCAGCCACCAGAGCGCCAGATCGAGCGCCAGGTCGGTTCGGGCCGCGGGCGTGTCTTCAACCAGCGCCACCGTGTAAGTGGCTTCACCGACATTGTCTGCGGCGTCCCAAACCCGCAGTGTGGCGGTGAACGTTTGGCCCGGAGTCCCCGTATACGTGTGCGCGGACTCAATCTTGTTGCGGTCGCTGACGGTGGTGACGCTGTTGCTGGTGCCGTCGCCGTAGAGCCATTGGCAGCGCAGCGTGCCGCTGTCGCGCGCGACACCCTTGAGCAGATGCGGCATCCCGGAAATCGCAGGGTGGGGGGCCGAAGGGTCGCCCTGGTAGAAGGGAATCACCACCTGCGGCGCGCGGTTGGCGGAGACGGTAACGTCCACGCCGTTGGTGTCCGCCTGCCCGGCCCCGTCCATGACGACCAGGCGTACGGCATAGGTGCCGGCGTTGGCGTACAGGTAGGACGGATTCACGCCGACCGCATCAATGTCGTTGGCCGCGTTGCCGTCCGAGTCGGAGTCCGTCGCGGTATCCATGTCCCAGAAGTAGGAGACGATGCCTTG
>JAKQQT010000628.1 GCA_029564025.1 Armatimonadota bacterium
TCATGGACGACACGACGTGCATGGTCGGCGCGGCCTTGAACCTCATTCACTTCTTCCGGCACGAATCATGCGGGAAGTGCACACCGTGCCGCGAGGGAACGGACTGGCTGTTCAAATTACTGCGGCGTATTGAGGCCGGCCATGGTCGCGAGGAGGACCTGGAAACGTTGTTAAAGCTTTGCGACAATATGGACGGAAAGTGTTTCTGCCTTCTGGGCGAAAGCGCGCTTGTTCCTGTCAGGACCAGTGTTCTGAAATTCCGGGAGGATTACGAACGTCATATCCGTGAACACCGATGTCCCTATGACCTTCGCCTTTCCCATTAGAAAGTTATGCCGACACCCGAAAACATAGAACAGGTAGAAATGGTATCCCTCCGCATCGACGGCAGGGAGATCAGCGTTCCAAAAGGGACGCTGTTGCTCGACGCCTGCCTCGAAGAGGGCGTCGACGTGCCGTTCTTCTGTTACCACAAGCATATGTCCTCGGTCGGCGCGTGCAGGCAGTGCCTTATTGCGGTTGAAGGCGTGCCAAAGCCGGTGACATCCTGCACCACGCCCGTCAGCGAGGGCATGGTCGTGGATGCTTCCTCGGAAAAGGTCAAGCAATGGAGAGAGGGTATCGTCGGCTTTCTGTTGGCGAATCACCCGTTGGAATGTCCCACCTGCGACAAGGGCGGCGAGTGCGATCTGCAGAACATATCGTTTGCGCACGGGCCGGACCACAGCCTGTTCCGCGAAGGGAAGCGCCACTTTACTGACTACGATATGGGACCGTTCGTGGTGCGCGATATGGACCGTTGCATCCAGTGCCAGCGATGCATACGCTTCGGGCACGAGTGGTCCGGAGACCGCGAGATTGACTTTTTCGGTCGGGGTTCAGCGACGACGGTCAATACCTTCGGCAAGGGTACGTTTTTCAGCAAGTTCAGCGGCAACGTGACGGAGGTTTGCCCCGTGGGCGCGCTGACCGCCGAGCCATACCGCCTGGTGGCGAGGCCCTGGGAGGTTCGCGCGGCGACCAGCCTGTGCAACCACTGTGCGGTAGGGTGCAATACAATCCACACAACGCGTCAGAACGCCTTGCTGAGAATCACTGCCCGCGAGAACGTTCACGTCAACGTCTGCTGGACGTGCGACAAGGGCAAATTCGGCATTGATTTCGTAGACAGCGAAGCCCGGTTGAAGACGCCGTTGTTCCGAAAGAACGGCCAACTCGTGCCGGCGTCGTGGCAGGAAGCCCTGTTGACCGTGGTCAACCGGCTTCGAGACATCAAGGAGAAGTTCGGTCCGGATTCCATCGGATTCCTCGGTTCGCAGAAGACAAGCAACGAAGATATCTTCATGTTCCAGAGGCTGGCCCGCGAGGGAATCGGCACTTCGAACATCGACAGTCGTGACGGGGAGAACTTCAGCGCGGCGTTGATTCCGGGTTCGGGGCTTCCGCTGGACGAGATTGAACGTGCGAGGGTCATCGTTCTCTTCATGGCTGATGTCCGCGAAGAAGCGCCGCTTGTCTGGTTGCGCGTTCACCATGCTTTGCAGGCCGGAGCCAAACTGGTCGTCATCGACGAAAAGGCTTCCGAAGCAGACTCCTTTGCGGTGAAGACCGTTCGCATCAAGCCCGGCAGTGAGATTGCCACGGCATTGTCGCTGGTGTCCGGTGAAGCCTCGGAGTTGATGAAGGACGGATTTGTTCTGCTGGCCGGTCCGCGCGTCACCAGGCATTACCAGGGCTCGGATATCGTTCGCGCGCTTTGGAGCGTGGCAGATTCCGTGCCGAATTCCCGGTTAGGGCTTCTTCTGCCGAACAACAACACGCGCGGCGCATATGATATGGGCGCGGTTCCCGACCACGGACCCGGTTGGGAACCCCTGCGCAAACCGGGCATGAACACCACGGAGATTCTGCAGTCAGCCGCTTCGGGGCAACTGCAGGCGCTGTACATCATGGGCGCCGACCCGCTTGCCCATTACCCGGACGTATCCCTGGTGCAAAGGGCGCTCAGCATGGTGCCTTTCATTGTGGTCCAGGATATCCTTCGATCCGACTGGATGGAATGCGCCCACGTGATTTTGCCGGGCCAGACCTTCGCGGAGCGAGACGGAACGTTTACGAATACCGAGGGGCGGATCCAGTACTTCAAGCGGTCTGTTGATCCGATCGGAAGCGGGCGTCCGGACTGGGAGATTCTGGCGGCTGTCCTGCAGGGTCTCGGTGTTGCTCCGGGCGTGCTTGGCATCGATGACGTGACACGTCAGATCGCGGAAGCCGTTCCGGAATACGAAAACGCCATTCCCGAACGACTGCCGTTGGACGGCGTGTTGCAACAGGACCGGCGCGCAGAGCACATCGGCGTTCCGACAGCCGTTCCGCAGACCGGCGCCGAAGGAAGCGCGGGTTTCCCATTGATCCTGCTGACAGGCGATATTCTTTACGACAGGGGCCCTCTGACGCGCGACACGAAAGGATTCGACGAACTGGAGTCGGCTGAGTGGATTGATCTCTCTTATCACGATGCCGACCACATTGGCGTCCAGGACGGCCAAACGGTTACTGTCACATCGGAGTTCGGGTCGGCGGTTCTGAAGGCACGGGTTCGTGACTGGGTGTCGGAAGGAACGGTGTTTGTTCCGCGCAAGGTTGGTTCGTTCAGCGTCAACGTCCTGTGCAGTTTTACCCGTAAAACACATCGTGTCCGGGTTACGAAGGCTTAGATACCGGGTTGTGAGGCTTTAGAGTGGACTGGATTGAAGTCATCATACTGCTGGTCAAAATACTCGTCGTTGCCGTGGCGTTGCTGTCCGGCTTCGCCGTGATGACGTGGTTCGAGCGCCGCCTGATCGCCGGCTTCCAGGTACGCATCGGCCCGAACCGCGTGGGACCGCTGGGATTGCTCCAGCCCGCCGCGGATGGACTGAAGCTGGCGATGAAAGAGGACCTGACTCCGTCGCAGGCGGACAGGGTTGTGTTTGTCCTTGCGCCGATGGTGTCGATGACCGCCGCACTGGTCGCTTTTTCCGTGGTCCCGTTCGGTCCGCCCGACTTCAGAATATTCGGCCGGTTGGTGCCGTTGCACATCGCCGCGGATTTATCCATTGGCTTCCTGATGCTGTTGGCGGTCGCGTCCCTGGGTATCTACGGCATCGTGCTGGCGGGTTGGTCATCCGGTAGCAAGTACAGCCTTCTGGGAGGCTTGCGGAGTTCCGCGCAGATGATCAGTTACGAACTGGCGATGGGCCTGGCGCTTGTTTCGGTATTGATAGCCGCCGGTTCGGTGAACACATTGGAGATCGCCTCGAAACCGGCCCTGTGGCTGGCCCAGTTTCCGGCGTTCGTCATCTTTTTTATCTGCATGATTGCCGAGACGAACCGCGCGCCGTTCGATCTGGCGGAGGCGGAGCAGGAACTGGTGGCCGGTTTCCACACGGAATACGCGTCGTTCAAGTTCGCCCTGTTCTACATGGGCGAGTACGTGAACATGATCACGTTCTCCGCACTGGCGGTGGTGCTGTTCTTCGGCGCGTGGCACGGACCGTTCGTCGACAGATTCCCGCTGTTGGGCGTCGTGTGGTTCCTTGCCAAGATCGTGGTGTTTATGTTCGTTTATGTTTGGATACGGGCAACCCTGCCGCGCATACGGTATGACCGGTTGATGTCGCTGGGTTGGAAGGTGCTGTTGCCGGCGTCGCTCTTGTGGGTGATGATTACGGCAACGTGGGTGACGTTCGTCAAGTAAGAAATGCGACCTGGATCGATGTAACGACCAGGCATAAGGATATGGCTAAAAACGTAGGTGGCAGTGGGTCCGCGATTAAGAAGGCGATCAACACGATCCGCTCCTTCTCGATCGGCCTCGCCACGACATTCAAACATCTCTACAGGCCGCGCGTGACGATGCAGTACCCGGAAGAGAAGTGGGTGCCGTATCCGCGTTTTCGCGGCTTGCATCAGTTGCGCCGTTACCACGACGGGCTTGAGATGTGCATCGGGTGCTCGCTGTGCGAAGCGGCGTGCCCGTCCGACGCAATTTTCGTGGAACCCGCCGAGAATCCGCCGGACGATCCGAAATCGCCGGGTGAACGCTACGCGAAAACTTACACCATCAACATGCTGAGGTGCATCTTCTGCGGTTTCTGCGTGGAAGCCTGCCCGACAACCGCCATCGTGATGACCGGCGAATACGAGCTGGCCAACTACGACCGCGAGGATTTTATCTACACGAAGGACCGTCTGCTGGTCGCCAGTCCTGAGGACAACGCGCCGCTGAGCCCGCTGGAGTCCGTATAGCGCCGGTATGAAAACCGGCCGGAGATAATTGATCTTGTCCGGCATCGTTTTGATAACCATCGTGTTTGCCGTCATCGCCGTCATCTCAGCCCTGCTGGTGATATCGGTGACGAATCCCGTGCATTCGGCGCTGGCGTTGATCCTGAATCTGGTCAGCATCGCCGCTTTGTACTACACTTTGCAGGCTCCGTTCCTGATGGCCGCGCAATTGATCGTGTACGCAGGGGCCATCGTGGTGCTTTTCCTGTTCGTTGTGATGCTGTTGAGTTCCAAGGGCGAGAATCCGTTCGAGGGCGGGCTGAAGTGGCTGAGGCCGGCTTCGGTCGCGCTGGGCATCGTTTACCTCTTCTCAATGGTGTATGTTGTGAAGGTCCAACTGCCGGCCGTGGTGCTGAACGGTCGTCAGGTGGTGGGAACTCCGGACGAGATCGGCCGTTTGTTGTACCGCCAGTACCTTCTGCCGTTTGAGGCAACCTCACTGCTGTTGTTGGCGGCGCTGGTCGGGGCGTTGTACCTCGGGCGCAATGTGAGCGCCGAAGAGAACGAGTCAAGTGGGGAGGAGGGCGCCTGAGATGCCTTTGTCGCTGAGTTTTTACACAGCACTGAGCGCCATCCTTTTCACCATTGGCGTGCTGGGGGTGCTGACGCGGCGCAACACGCTGATCATCTACATGAGCATCGAGATCATGCTCAACGCCGTGAACCTGTCTCTGGTCGCCTTCTCGATGCACTGGAAGCACCTGAACGGGCAAACGATGGTGTTTTTCGTGATGACGGTCGCGGCGGCGGAAGTGGCAGTCGGCCTCGGCCTGATCACTGCCATCTTCCGAAAGCGCCACGAATCCGTTGATGTCGATTCATTGAACGTGATGAAGTGGTAGCACCGACAGAGCGCAAGGCGAACCATTCAATCTGATGGACATATCTCTCATCATCAAACTCATCCCGTTGTTCCCGCTGTTGGGATTTATCTTCTGCGGAACAATCGCCGGCCGTTTCTCGCGGCTGGTGACGGGCGCGATCGCCACGGCTTGTGTCTTTATCTCCTTCCTGCTCGGCCTTCGCGTGTTTTTCCACCTTCTGGCGCAACCGGAAAATCACCGGAGTATTCAGGCGACGCTGTACTCGTGGATTGCCATCGGCGGCGCGAAGCCGCTGGATCTGGATGTCACGTTCCTGGCCGATCCCTTGTCCATCACGATGACGCTGGTGATCACCGGTATCGGTGGACTGATCCATCTGTACGCGATGGGCTATATGAGCCACGACGAGCGCTACAGCCGTTTCTTCAGCCTGCTGAACCTGTTCGTGGCGTTCATGCTGGTCCTCGTACTCGGCGCGTCGTTTCCGCTGATGTTCATCGGCTGGGAGGGCGTGGGTTTGTGCTCGTACCTTCTGATTGGATTCTGGTACGAGGACGTGAACAACGCGGCGGCGGGAACCAAGGCGTTCATCGTGAACCGCATCGGCGACTTTGGTTTCCTGGCGGCGATGTTCGTTCTCTTCGCGGCGACGGGCACGCTGACCTACGCGGGAGTCTTCGCTAAGGCCGGAATGCTGTCGGAAACCGTTATTCTTGGCGTGACCCTGCTGTTGTTTCTCGGGGCCACCGGAAAGTCGGCTCAGATACCGCTGTTCGTCTGGTTGCCGGACGCGATGGCCGGTCCCACGCCGGTTTCTGCGCTGATCCACGCCGCGACGATGGTTACCGCCGGAGTGTACATGGTTGCCCGGTGCCACGTTCTCTTCACCGCCACACCGGCCACGCAGATGGTTGTGGCGGGAATCGGGGCGTTGACGGCGCTGATGGCGGCAATCATCGCGATGACCCAGTTCGACCTGAAGAAGATTCTCGCCTACAGCACGGTCTCGCAATTGGGATATATGTTCATCGGTGTCGGAACCGGCGCTTACGCGGCAGGCGTGTTTCACCTGTTCACGCACGCTTTTTTCAAGGCCTGCCTTTTCCTCGGCGCCGGCGCGGTGATGCATGCCCTGGCGAACAACATCGACGTGCGCAAAATGGGCGGACTGAAGCGGTATATGCCTTATACGCGCTGGACCTACCTCGTCGCCGTGCTCGCCATCGCCGGAATCTTCCCGTTCGCGGGATTCTTCAGCAAGGACGATATCCTGGCCGCGGCGTTCGACCGGGGAGGTTTCTACACCGGCATCTGGGCGGTAGGGCTGTTGACCGCCTTCCTTACGGCGCTGTACATGACGCGTTCCTACCTGCTGACTTTCGAGGGTAATGAGCGTGTTGACTGGCCGGCGCTGAAGTCCGCGGCAGAGCACGGGGGACATGGGCACGGTACTGAATCTCACGAAGAGCATCAGGAACCGGTCGCCGAATACGAGAAGCACGGCTTGATCCACGAACTGCCGGGTATGAACTTCGTGTTGGCGGCGCTGGCGCTGGGGTCACTGCTTGTCGGATTCCTTTTCGGGATATCGTCGCTGTCGCCGAACACGCTGGCCAACCTGAACTTCGAAAAATGGCTGGAACCTGCCCTTGGCGCCTGGTGGCCGCACGCCGCTGAACACGCGGGGCACACTACGCACGGCGCCCACCACGGGCCGTTGAGCCATGTGGCTCTGGCCGGCATCTCTCTGGTCGTCGCGGCGCTGGGAATCGTTACAGCCTTTGTGTTGGAGAGAAGCGGGCGCCTCGAAAAGTGCGGACTGCCTCTGGTGCTGTACAACCTGTCGCGCGGGATGTTCTTCGTGGACGAGATCTATCAAGCGCTCATCATCGATCCCGGCAAGCGAATCGGCGCGTGGCTGTGGCAGGTGTTTGATACGCTGGTTGTGGACGGCGCGGTGAACGGGACAGCCTCAACGGTGCGGGCCATTGGCGGCGGATTGAGGCTGTGGACAAGCGGTTACGTTCGATCCTACGCGTTCAGCGTGCTTGTGGGCGTGGTGTTGATTGTCGGATGGCTGATTGTTCAGTCAATCACCCAGGCCTCGGCGATACCGGTGTTACCGACAGGAGGAGCGGGATAATGGACCTCTTCCTCATCTACCTTCTGGCGGCGCCGGTGATTCTGGCCATGGCTGTGGCGCTGACTTCCCGCGAGAACACCAACCAGGCGAAGACCTTCGCGCTTATCGGTACTTGGATTATCTTTTTTGTCTCGCTCGGCTTGTTTGTCGGTTATCAGCCACAGCAGGGTGGATTCCAGTTTGTGTTTGACCGCGCGTGGATTCCTTCCATCGGCGCGCGATTCAACATCGGAATCGACGGAATCAGCCTTTTTCTGGTTCTGTTGACGACTCTTCTGGTGCCGATTTCGTTGATGGCGTCGTGGAACAGCATCAAGGGCCGCGTTCATGAGTTTCTGGTCTTCATGCTGTTGCTCGAAACGGGCATCATCGGCGTGTTCGTGGCCAGGGACCTGTTCCTGTTCTACGTTTTCTGGGAGTTCCAGCTCATTCCGATGTACTTCCTGATCGGGATGTGGGGCGGCGAGAACCGCATTTATGCGACCATCAAGTTCGTTCTGTACACTCTGGTAGGCAGTCTGCTGATGCTGGTCGCCATCCTCTGGCTGTGGAACTCGGCAGGTCGAACGTTTGATATCGCTACACTGTCGACGCGGTCCATCGCGGAACCGACGCAGATATGGCTGTTCCTGGCGTTCGCGCTGGCGTTCGCCATCAAGGTTCCGCTATTCCCACTGCATACCTGGTTGCCCGATGCCCACACGGAAGCACCGACAGCGGGTTCCGTGATCCTCGCCGGCGTACTGCTGAAAATGGGGACCTACGGTTTCCTTAGGTTCTGCTTCCCGATGTTCCCGAACGCAAGTCATCAGTTCGCACCGCTGTTTGTGACACTGGCTGTCATTGGTATCGTGTACGGCGCCATTGTCGCGGCGGTTCAACCCGACATGAAGCGGCTGGTGGCCTATTCATCGGTCAGCCATCTGGGTTTCGTGATGCTGGGCCTGTTCGCGTTCAACTCCATAGCATGGCAGGGCGCCCTGATGCAGATGGTGAACCACGGGATCAGCACGGGAGCGTTGTTCCTCCTGGTGGGACTCATCTACGATCAGCGTCACACGCGGTTGATACGCGATTACGGAGGTATTGCCAAAGTCGTTCCGGCTCTTCACGTTGTTTTCCTCGTTGCTGTGTTGTCGTCCGTTGGCCTTCCCGGGCTCAACGGTTTCGTCGGCGAGTTCACGATTCTGGTTGGCGCCTATCAAAGTCACCCGGTTGCGACGATCATCGCAACCACAGGCGTCATTCTGGCCGCCGTTTATCTGTTGTGGATGTTCCAGCGGGTGATG
>JAKQQT010000737.1 GCA_029564025.1 Armatimonadota bacterium
TAGAACTCCACGTGGAACCGGTAGAAATCGTAATCTCCTCCGTCGGTCGGCGCCTGATGCATCACCATCATGTACGGCATGGAGAAACCCCACAGGTTGTCGTACTTTTGCAGGACGACCTTCAGGATGCGGGCGAAGTCCCAGCGCTCCTCTTTCGTGAATTCCGTGATGCTGGTCAGGTGTCGCCGCGGTATGAGGTGGACCTCGTAGGGGTAGCGGGCGTAGAAGGGGATCAGGGCCACCCAGTTCGCGTTGGACGCCACGATGCGGCGTCCGTCGCGCAGTTCCTCGGCCAGAATATCGTCCCACAGGCGGCGGCCGGTGCGTTCCCGGTATCGGCTAGCGGCGTCGATTTCGGTTTTGGCCACGGGGGGCACGAACGGATAGGCGTAGATCTGACCGTGCGGGTGGTCGATCGTCACGCCGATGACCTTGCCCTTGTTTTCGAAGATGAAAACGTAGTCCACGAACGGGCGGGAGGCGAGGTCGGCGTAGCGGTCCTGCCACACGCGCACCAGGCGTTCGATGCGCTCAACGGGCTGAACCGTAAGCGTTTCGTTGTGTTTTTGCGTGTACAGAACGACTTCGCAGATGCCCTCGCCGGGACCGACCGGGTAGAGTTCGGTTCCTTCCACGTCGGGAACCGGCGCCGGGAATTTCAGCGACGGAAACTTGTTCTCCAGCACGGCGATGTCGTATTGCGGAGCGGGGACGTCCGTCTCATATGCCTTCGCGGCGCCCGGCGCGGTGGGGCACAACGGGCAGTAATCGGCGGGCGGCAGGAAGGTTCGGTCCTGGCGGTGGGTTGCTGTCAGCACCCACTGTTCCAGGGTGGGATTCCATCGGCGTTCACTCATTCCCCGTTCTCCTCCGCCGATTCCTCTGTCGACTCGTCATCGAACGTGTAGAAATACACGATCCTTCCGTCTTCCTTCGTTACTGCCGTTCTTTCCATGTTTCCCCCGTGATGATTTGGAACAGGGGCGGCGTATGGGCCGCCCCTCTCATTATGGTCTTGACGGCCGGTGGGTTACTTTTTCGGTTCCGTGATTCCCGGCCACTTGTCCGTCCGGAACGGGGACGCCGGCAGGCCTTCCTCGTTGTACAGGTTGCAGACCGG
>JAKQQT010000631.1 GCA_029564025.1 Armatimonadota bacterium
GGATACGGTGGTGGTGGGTCTTGCGACCGACTATTGCGTTAAACACACCGCCCTGGCCGCAAAGGAAGCCGGATTCGGTGTCACCGTTGTGGCAGACGGTTGCCGGGCGGTGAACGTGCAACCTGACGACGGTGAGCGTGCCATTGAGGAACTCCGCGCGAAGGGCGTGCGCGTGGTGTAGATTTCTTTTTCTTTACAGAATGTGAGGGATTTCCATGAAGCGTCTGTTGTTACTCGTTCCGCTGGTCGCTACGATTGCCCTGCTTTCTTCCTGTAAACCGGCGACGGAAGGGGGAGCGCCTCCTCCGAAAACAACCGGCGACACCCTGCTTATCGGCTTGAACACGGAACTGACCGGAAGTATCCCCGTCGTCGGACGGTCCTGCCGTAATGCCGCGGAACTGGCCGTGAAGGACCTGAACGACGCCGGCGGACTGGAAGTCGGCGGCCGCAAGTTCAAGGTCGAACTGATGGTGGAAGACAACGAGGACAAGGCCGAATCCGCCACGGCCGCCGCGCAAAAACTGGTGGCTTCCGGAGTGCTGGCCATGATCGGCCCGAACGCGAGCCGGAACGCGATTCCCGCCTCGGAAGTGGCCGAATCCGCGAAGGTTCCGATGATCAGTCCCTGGTCCACAAATCCCAAGTTGACTGTTGGTGCGCGCGACGGCAAGCCGAAGCAATACGTGTACCGCGCGTGCTTCACCGACGAATTCCAGGCCGCGGCGGACGCGAAGTTTGTGCTGAACTACCTCAAGTCAAAACGTCCGGCAATCCTCTTCGATGTATCCTCCGAGGCCAACAAGGGCCAGGCTGAGGTGTTCAAGAAGACCCTGGAAGCCGGCGGTACACCTCCGGTTGCCTTCGAGACGTACACAAGCGGTGACAAGGACTTTTCGTCGCAGTTGTCGCGCATCGTCGCCGCGAAGGCCGACTCTTTGTTCCTGCCGAACTACTACAGCGAAGTGCCGATGCAGGTGAAGCAGGCGCGGCGGCTGGGCTACACCGGCCCGATCATGGGCAGTGACGCGTGGAGCAACACCGAGATTCTGAAATTGTCGGCTGGCGCGCTGGAGGGCCAGTATTTCACGATGCACTACGCGCCGGACCGGGCGACGCCTTTGTGCAAGGACTTCATGACGAAATACAAGGCCGCCTATCAGCAGGATCCGGACGACGTGGCCGCCTTGACTTACGACGCGTTCGGACTGCTGTTTGAGGCCATCCGGACGGCGGGCGTGGTGGACCGGATGGCTCTGGGCGACGCCCTGCGCAACACGAAGTCATTTGAGGGCGTGACGGGGCGCATGCAGTTCAAGGGGACGGGAGATCCCGTGAAGAGCGCGGTCGTCCTTCAGGTGAAGGGCGGGAAGTTCGTGTATCACGACACAGTAAATCCCTGATTCGGCGGAGCCGGCCTTATGACCATCCAACTCCTTCTACAGCAGTCCTTCAACGCGCTCCAACTGGGAAGTGTATACGCGTTGATTGCTCTGGGGTACACGATGGTCTACGGCATTCTGACCATGATCAATTTCGCTCACGGCGATATCTTCACGGTCAGTTGCTACCTGGCGCTCTGGTTCTCAAGCCTGTTTCTCGCAATCTGGGC
>JAKQQT010000639.1 GCA_029564025.1 Armatimonadota bacterium
GCAATCAGGCTGCATTCTAGCCGAAACATTCCGCTTGTTCAAGAAAATTAGGCTGTTCTGGTGCGAACAGCGGCGTTGTGGTCGGGATTGCGGCGGAAATAGTCGCGAATCTAAAGCACCAGCGTCATCACCACGGCGTCCTCGCCGCTGCTGTAGTAGTTCTTGCGGACGTATATCGGAACAAACCCCAGAGACTTGTACAGCGAGATGGCCGGGGCGTTCGTGGTGCGGACTTCCAGCACCATCTCCTCGGCTCCGGAGTCACGGGCCTTGTCGATGGCCGCCTGCATCATAGCCCGTCCGATTCCGTGGCCGCGCATGGCCGGATCCACTGCGATGTTGGCCGTGTGGGCCTCGGGTCCCATGAACCATGTAATCATGTACCCGACTATCCGGCCTTCCCGGTCGCGGGCGATCAACGGTTCCGAATAGTCGTTGATGATTTCGTGCTCGAACGCCTCGAAAGGCCAGGGGTCGTCCGGGAAGCAGACCTGTTCAAGTCGCACAATCGCGGGGATGTCCACCAGTCGCATCGGTTTGAGCGTAATGGTGTCCGGAATCACTCGCCGATTACCTCGATGAAGGGCAGCACAACCACCTTGTGCTCGGTGATGCGCCTGACGTACGAGCGCAGCGACGAGACCAGCGTGTCCTCGATCACGCGTCGCGACGCGTCCGGGTGCATCTCTTCAAGCTGTTCGATCGCATACCTGCGGGCCGTGTCCAGAGCCTCCTCGTCCATGAACGGCACGCCCACCGACGAAAGTTTCAGTCCAACGTCCCATTCGTCGTGGCCGCGCGAGATCTTCAGCGTCGCGGCCATGACGCCGTTCCACGCGATGCGGCGGCGTTCGGACAGGCGCAGTTCGTCCGAGTCCCCGATCATCGGGCCGTCCACGTAGTGGAAGTTCAGGCTGACGTGGTCGGTCACCAGCGCTTCGTGCCTGCCGATCTCGAACTGGTAGCCGTTTTCAAGGATTCGCACGTCCTTGACGCCGCACGCCTCGGCGATCTCGCGGTGCGCGACCAGATAGCGGTAGTCTCCGTGGATGGGCACCATTATCTCGGGCCTGACCGCGCGGATCATCTGCTCAAGCTCGTCGCGCTGCGCGTGGCCGGAGCCGTGCACGTTGGCGGTGCGCTCGTGGATGACCTTCGCCCCCAGGCGCACCAGGTTGTTGATCATCTTGAAGAT
>JAKQQT010000656.1 GCA_029564025.1 Armatimonadota bacterium
TTTGTAAGCATCTCTCGGAATATCGAATTCAAGAAGGTTAATCCCTTCTTCGCTATGCGTCCACAAGAGAAAGGCGTTGCGCCCGATGTATTCCTCCGCCACGCCGACGAGACCCCGCGTCGCAAGATCGCGATCATCCCATGTTGCCGGTTCCGATGATAGCGAGGGAGCGCGGCTGAACGTCTTCGCCCCCTCGATTGCCTGTTCCGAATCGGTGAGCGCCTTCGCTGTCGTGGTGTCGGGGAGATCGTCAACCGATATCCCCAGGTATTTCGACTTCAGCCGCACCTCCCTTCACCCCCTACGCGTCGGTCCAGTACGTGACGGCGACGGAATCGGACGACGTGATGAGCCCGTCCATCCCGAGATCCGCCCACGAGATTCGTTTCAGCACGCTCGAACCGTCGTTGATGACCGTGAAGTCGACGCCGTAGACGCATCCCGGAGCGCCGGCCACGACCATAATCGTCTCTTCCTTGAGCGACGTGACGATGACGTTCGCGACTTCGACGTACTCCACGCCGTCGGTCGGTGTGAAGACTTCCGTCACCTGGCGCCGTTTGAGCGACACGACGCCGGACGCAATCGCGAGGCCTTCTCCAATCTGGACCTTCCCCTTCGTGCTCGTGGTGGCATCCGGGATGTCGGCCGTCGTCCCGAGCACGATCCACGCCGTCGTGTACGTGTACTGCGTGCTGTCGCCCAGATTCAGGAGCGCCATCCCCGCAACGGGATCGGTGAACGCCCATTCCGTATTGCCGGAATTCCGGACGGCGATCTTGTTCGCTTGTCCCTCGAAGGCGTCTCCCGTCGCCGGGATCGCCCCCGCGAGCGCCGGATCCAGCACGAGAATCCGCATCCCGGCGGCAGGCGTCAACGTGTCGGCGTCGATACAGAGTTCGGATACGGGCTCCTGCCAGACAAGCCCCGTCAGCGCCGCGTTGATCGCCGCCGTCATGAACGCCTTGGAAACAACGTGCGTATCATCGGTCGGCGTCCCGGTCACCTTCGGAATCGTCGAAAATGTCTTTTCTCCCGCTACGATCTGCGCGGCATTCGTGAGCGCGACCCGTGATCCGTCCGCCGCATCCGGAACGATCGCGATATTCACGCCGTCGGATGTCGTATCG
>JAKQQT010000670.1 GCA_029564025.1 Armatimonadota bacterium
CGGCGGGGAATCTACGACAACCTGAAGACCGTGGTGACGAAGATTCTGCTCGGCAAGGATCGGACCTTCAACCGCCGCTTCCAACAACTCGCCTCCCACTATCTTGTGGATCCGGTGGCGTGCACACCGGCGGCGGGCTGGGAGAAGGGTCAAGTGGAGAACCAGGTTGGATTCGTGCGCGGGCGCCTCTTCGTGCCTCGCGTGAAGTGCGCCGACCTGGCCGAGTTGAATCAGTACCTGCGTGACCGTTGCCGGACCCTGGCCGCCGGGTACCGACACCCCGAGTACCAAGAACGCACGGTGGCGGAGGTGTTCGCCGAGGAGCAGTCGCGACTGGTGAGGGTCCGCGCTCCCTTCGACGGATTCAAGGAAGCGCCGGTCCGCGTTTCGACCACGTCCCTGGTGTCGTACGACAACAACCGCTACAGCGTCGATGCCTCGGCGGTTGGCCGTACCGTGATGTTGCGCGCCTATGCGGATCGGATCGTCGTCATGGAAGCGGGGCAAGTGATTGGCGAACACACCCGTCTGTTCAGCCGCCATCAGGTCCGCTACGATCCGTGGCACTACGTTGCGGTTCTGCAACGGAAACCGGGTGCCTTGCGGAACGGAGCGCCGTTCAAGGACTGGGAACTGCCTCCGGCTTTGACGGCGATCCGGGAAATGTTCGGAACGCGACCCGACGGCGACAAGCAGTTTGTCGGTATCCTCGGCGCCATATCCGTCTATGGACTGGAAGCGGTCACAGCCGCCTGCACAGAGGCGCTCGCCGTCAAGGCTGTCAGCCGCGATGTTGTGTTGAACATCCTCAGCCGCACTCACGACGATCCCGACGTGGAAGCCTGTGCGCCGATCGAACACCTGCCGGCCCTCACGGTTGCCCCGATTGCCGACTGCCGCCGGTATGACGCTCTGCTGAAGGGAGGTGAATATGCTGCGCGATGAACTGATCACGGCGATGGAACACCTTCATCTCAACGGCATGCGGAGCGTCTTTGACGAAGTGATGGCCGCGGGAATCAAACAGCGCCGCGCCCCGGAACGGTTGCTGCTCGACCTGCTGGAAGCGGAACTGGCCGAGAGGACCGCCCGCAGTATCCGGTATCGGCTCGGATTGGCGAAGTTTCCGGTGGACAAGGACCTGGACAGCTTCGAGTTCAGCGACTCGCTGGTCAATGAACACCAGATTCGCTCGATCTACCAGGGCAGTATTCTGTCGACGCGTAGCAACGTCCTGCTGATCGGCGGCACCGGGACGGGCAAAACCCATCTCGCGATCGCCATCGCAAGGCATCTGATCCAGCAGGGCCGGCGCGGCCGCTACTTCAATGTCGTCGATCTGGTGAATCAGCTGGAACAGGAGAAGATGAGCGGGCGCGGCGGCAAACTGGCGGAGAGCCTGGCGCGGCTCGATCTCGTCGTGCTGGACGAACTCGGTTACCTGCCGTTTTCCAGAAACGGCGGGCAACTGCTCTTTCACCTGATCTCCAGGCTCTATGAACGGACTCCGCTGCTGATCACGACGAACCTGACGTTCGGTGAATGGCCTCAGGTGTTCGGGGATTCCAAGATGACCACCGCCCTTCTCGATAGGGTCACTCATCACTGTGAGATCGTCGAGACCGGGAACGACAGTTGGAGGATCAAGACCAGAAACACGGTGCCCCAATGACCTTCAGGGGTGGGTCAAAATTCGACGCCGATGGTGGGTCAATGTTCAATGCCGGTTGACAACCGTTCGTCGCGCCAAAGTAAACAACGCCCTCAACAGCGGTTGGAGAGGACTTTACCGGCGCGTTGGCGGTTGTTGCTTCGGCGGATGCCACCAGGAACGGTGCGAGCTTGATGATCTTCTGGTAAGCTCCGTTGCCTTC
>JAKQQT010000697.1 GCA_029564025.1 Armatimonadota bacterium
CCTTCATACGGGCGCGCGGGACACCCCACCCAGGCTCCTCCGTGAGGAAGGGACCGCACGACCACGGCATTGGCGCCCAGAATTGTTTCGTCCGGCACTTCCACTGGCCCCACCAGGACCGCGCCTGGAGCGACGTGGCAGTTCCTTCCGATACGCGGGACGCCCCGGTTGCCCGGCCGCCCACCCGAACCCAGCGTGTTGTCTCCGTGCAGGAACGAACCGGAACCGACGCGTGATCCGGGAGCGACGTGCGCGGAACCTCGCGGCGCAATCCATACATCGGCCTCCACGTCGGCTATAATGTCGATCGCGACCTTGGCAACGTGCTGGCCTATGTGATAGATGAAAAGATACCAGGCACGGAACGGGGCGCTTATGACGCGGTTGCGAAGGCCGTAGGCCCAGCGGCCGTAGCGGAAAATCCACAACGCCCACAGCGAAGGCGAAGACAGCAGAACGCCCAGGGACGGGAAGAAACCTTCGGCCCCGGCAACACGGCAGTAATGCTTCCAGTCGCGCCGCATCTGGAGCAATCCGAGAAATCCCAATCCGTCATCTGTCGAAAAACGCGTGTTACCCATCAGGAAAGATTATGGCGCTTAAGCCGGTGTGTCTTTTCACATAATGAGGATGGGACGGCGGGAAAAGAAACGTGTACTCGACGCCCGACACCCTCGCCGTCAGGGAGACTGCTCATGCCTGACTACTCGACTATTGAAACCAGCCCCGGCGCTTACGGCGCATTAACCATCTGGCTGAACCGCCCACAGGTCCGCAATGCCTTCGACGACGTGATGATTCACGAAATCAACGCCGTACTGGCTGAATCCGACCGTAATCCCGATGTCCGCCTTCTGGTTCTGCGGGGTAAGGGACCGGTATTCTCCAGCGGCGCCGATCTGGACTGGTACGCCCGCATGGGCGAAACCACGAAAGAAGCCAACCTGCTGGACTCGCGCGCCTTCGCTGGCTTCCTGGACCGGATGGACCGGTACCCCAAACCCATCATCGGAGCCGCGCACGGAACCGTCGTCGGCGGCGCGATTGGCCTGCTGGCCACCTGCGACATCGTAATTGCTTCCATCGAGACGACGTTCCGTTTTCCTGAAGCGCGGCTGGGGCTTGTTCCCGCGACAATCGCGCCTTTCGTGCTATCCAAAATCGGCCTGGCTCACGCCAGATATCTCTTCCTCACCGGACGGCAGTTCGATGCGGCGCGCGCCCGCGAGTTAAGGCTCGTGCACGAGATTGTGGGAACTCCCGCTGACCTGGATGCGGCGGTGGAAGAACTCGCCGCGGATATCTCGCAAGGCTCACCCCTGTCCTACAAGACCACGAAAAGCCTTCTGAGACGCCTGACCTTCCACGGACACAGCATGCTCAGTTCCGACACACTGGACGACGTAGCAACCCTGCTGGCTGAGATACGAACTTCCGAGGAAGCGGAAGAAGGGATCCGGGCATTTCGCGAACACCGGCCGCCCTCCTGGACGTGGAAAGGACCTCACGACAGGCCGGACAAATCCTGACCCGGCTTCACTCCGGCAGTCGGCCCATGGACAGGAAGCCGGGGATGTGCGTCTGGACGATGGACCGGGAACCCTCGTGGTCGCCCATGATGTGCTCCGTCTCCAACGCGCGCATGTCCGCGAATTCCTGCCAGCCTTCTTTCGTTCCGCCGCCCGCCAGGTAGTTGTCTCTCTGCAAACGGAAAAGGTCTGATCCTTCCGGCGGATAGAACAACTCCATAGCCCAGTCCAGGGCTTCGCGGTTGGAAGGGGCCTTTGTGCTGGGAACAATCGTGAAGGAACCTGGCGTCTGCCGCACCCGAATCTGTTTCAGTCCCAGTTCCCGCATAATCAATCCGACCCGGGAGCCGATAGTCCAGTCGCCGGCCCCGCGTTCAATGGCGCCCTTGTGGATCAGCGTCATGGTGTGCGCCCACAGCGCCGCCCGCTCCGGCGGCCTCGGTTCGCCGTTGACCAGCGCGATACCGGCCGCCGAAAAGTCCGGCTCCATGGCCGCCACCAGTCCTCCGGGTTTGACGACGCGTATCATTTCGGCCAGCACTTTCGCCGCGTCGGGAACGTGCATCAGCAGGGTCTGGCAGTAAATGACGTCCGCCTCATCGTCTTCAGACGGAATTCTCTCCGCCTCACCAACACGAAACTCCACGTAATCCGACAAGGATTGTTCCGCCGCGTGGCGTTCGGCAATCTGTAATACTTCCGGATCGCGGTCGCATCCGACAAGGCGTCCGCCCGGAAGGACATAGGGCACGAAAGTCAGTGAACTGGCGGCGGATCCGCAACCCACGTCCACAACCACCATTCCGGGCCTCAAGCCCAGACACCGTTCCACAATGTAGTCGCGGTAATCCGGGTCCTTCAGGCCGAACCTCGGCCGATCGACCACAACCAGAAGATCATCCTTGTGCCATTCCAGGGGTTTGGGAGGACGCATGCCGTTCCTTTCGTAACTCCGCGCACGCCGCGCCGCTCGCGGGCTACAGGCGCGCTCGAATTTCTCCAACATTCTATGTATAGACGAAAAAGCGTGACCAATCCGACACGGGCGGAAGCCGGAGCGCGCGTCCGTCATATTTTGTCGCCCCACCCGTTCCGTCCTTAGGACCTTTGGAGCCGATTACGACTCCCGGCCTCGCTGAAAGGTGACCAAGATGCAAATCGCGCTTTCTGCCACCGCCTGTGTTCTGGGCATTCTCGGCATGGCGTATGCCGTGCTCTTTCGAACGGGTGGAAACGCCGACCGGGAGCCGCAATCGGCCTGGCGCCCGCCGCTGTTACTGATGATGTCCGTTATTGCGGTCCTGGGCTTCGCCCTCACTCTGCCGCAGACACCTCCCTGGACGAGCGGGCTGACCCTTGGTTTCGGTTTGTTGCTGGGGGCCGGGCTTGGTGTGTTTGTCGCCGCGCTCCGCTCTCCGGAAACGGATCTCTGGAATCCGGGGCCTGCCGTTGGGGCTTTGTCCTCCGCCGCTTTTGCATCCTCACTGCTTCTCATCGCCTTCCGGGGGTATCCCACCGCCGCGATTACGGGCTTCGGGCTCGGGGCGGCGATGGCCGCGTTCGTTGCTTCCGGCACCCTCAGGCCGGCGCTTGCCGACGGACGGGTTGAAGGAGTTCAGGCGTGTCGGACGATTGAGGTATACGGTTTGGCTTCTGTGGTCATGGCGTGCGCGACACGCATTGCCATTGAACGGTTTTCGCGTTCCGCGGGCGATCCTCTGGCCGATGCCTACTGGGCCTTGCCCGCCTTGCTGGTCGGCGTCGGCGCCGTCGTGATGATGCTGGTTCCGACTGGATCCTCCCGTGACGATTCCCTCCCTCACTCGTTCCGGAGCGGAATCATCGCGGGTCTTGCCGCTGTTTTTGTTACGTTGATTCTCCAGTACCGGGGGCTCGGTTCCCTGATGTGGCCACTTCCGCTGGGTGGAATCGTCGTATTCGCTTTCCTCTCAATCTGGCCGGGCGCCAGGGCCGCAAACAATCATCGCGGCCTGCCGATCTCCGTACCACTGGGCGCGTTCCTTCTGTCGGTCGCGTTCACCGGTGTGGTCTTCCGCTATCTGCAGGGATTCGGTCTGGGCCTGACGATGAGCGCCGTGATTACCATGATTGCCGCGTGGTATACGGACAGAAAGAGACCGGCTCTACCCACCGCCGCGATCGCCGCAGGCGCGGCCGCCGCGCCGATCATCATGCTTATCAACCGCGTGCTGGTGGAACAGACCGGGCGCGGATGGCGACTGGACTTTTCGTCGCAGTACGATCTCTTTGCGCTGTTTCTAGGGCTTGCCGTCGGACTTCTGTTTTCGCGGCACTGCCTCGATTCAGCCGAAAGCCTGAACAGTGTGAAGGCGTGGAAGCGTTTCACGTTCGTGTCACTCATCGGCCGCACGATAACGCTGGCGGTCAGCATCACCGTCATCACGATTGCGGTGGCGGCGGTATTCGGCCTGCGTTCGGTCA
>JAKQQT010000738.1 GCA_029564025.1 Armatimonadota bacterium
ACACGTACACGGGAGTGCGCGTGTCGCCCGCGCCCCGGAACGCACCGGCGGCTACCGCGTTGATGAAGAAGAAGCCCACACCCCACAGCAGGGTGCGGCAGTAATCCAGACCGGCCGGCATGGAGCGGCGGTCCGCACCGAGCGCCGTGAGGATGGAAGGGGCGGCATACCAAAGCGCAACCGTGGTTACGATGGCCAGCCCGATCATCAGCAGAATGGACTGCCGTACCGCGATTCCGATGGACTTCTCATCGCGCGCGCCGACGAACCGGGCAACGAGGGCCGTGGTGCCGACACTGACCCCGATACTGACGGCGAATACCACACCGATGATCTGTTCGCCCCACGTGACGGCCTGCTGGGCGCCCACACCGAGGCCGCGCACAAAGTAGAGGTCAATCAGTCCGGCGGCGTTCTGGAGGACGTTGGCGATGATGGTCGGCCACGCGAGCGCCCAGACGATGCGTTCCAGGTTCTCGGGCGCCGCTTTCCGGGCTCCGTCCTCCATCATCTATCTTCCATCGTCCCTATGTGTCCCCACATCGCCGCCTCGTGAACGCGCACGTTGACGATCTGACCGATGAGAGACTCCGGCCCGTCGAAGTGAACCGTTTTGTTCTGGCGCGACAATCCGGTCAACTGGCCGGGGCGATCGCCCGCGGATTCCACCAGCACCTCAAACACCTGCCCGAGCAGGGCTTCGTTGCGCTCACGGCTGATGCGATTCTGAATGGCCACGAGGCGCTGAAGCCTGCTCGACTTGATCTCCTTCGGCACCTCATCGCCTGCGTCGAAAGCCTTCGTGCCCGGCCTGGGGCTGTAAATGAACATATACGCCCCGTCAAACTGAACCTGCTCGAAAAGCGATAGCGTCTCTTCATACTGCTGTTCCGTTTCGCCCGGGAATCCGACCATAACGTCCGTCGTGATGGCGATGTCCGGCACGGCCTGCCGCAGTTGGGCGATGATTTCGAGGAACCGTTCCCGGGTGTAGCCCCGCCGCATGCGTTCCAGAACCTCGTTGGAGCCGGACTGGACGGGCATGTGAATCCACTCGCACACGGTGGGCAGATCGCGCATCGCGGCAATCAGTTCCGGCGTGCAGTCTTTCGGGTGCGGGCTCGTGAAGCGGAGCCTTTGCAGGCCGGACACGGCGTCCACGGCTCTCAACAGGTCGGGAAACTTCAGCATTTCCGCGCCGCGCCGGTCCGCGATGTTCAGCAGACCAGCGGATTTCGGCGACTTCCATGAATCGACCGTCTGCCCGAGGAGGGTTACTTCCTTCGTGCCGCCCTCGACAAGCGCCGTGACTTCGGCCACGATGTCGGGCAGGTTGCGACTGCGTTCCCGTCCGCGCGTGTAAGGGACCACGCAAAACGAACAGAACTTGTCGCACCCGAACATAATCGGCACAAACTCGCGCAACTGCGATTGCGCTCCGGGAACGAGTTTGCGCACGGCGGGGAAGTCGTCGTATTCCTCCAGGTCGGCGCGTTTGGTGGGCAGGTCCAGCGCAGTTACGGGTTCGCCGGTTTCGAGGGCTTGCGTTACCAGATCCGGGAGGCGTTCAATCTGCGCGGTGCCCACCAGCACATCGATGCCGGGCATGCGCGCGCGCATATCCTCGCCCTCGCGCTGTGCCTGGCAACCGCACACGCCGATGATCATGCCCGGACGGCGGCGCTTGATGCTTCGCAAGTAGCCGAGTTTCTGGTAGACCTTGTTCTCCGGCTTCTCGCGCACCGAGCAGGTGTTGAGGAGCACGATATCGGCCGTTTCCGCTTCGAGCGATTCGGTAAAGGCTCCGGCCGTCAACAGGCGCGCGATGTACTCGCTGTCGGCCACATTCTGCTGACAGCCGTACGTGATGATGTGAAAACTCTTCGCCAACTTGGGTTGGTATCCTCCCGTGTGTCTCCTGTCATTCTAGAACCTGGGGAGAACGGACGGGATCAGGCGTCAGGTGTCAGGTGTCGGGCACGGTAGGGGCCCGTACGGGCCCGCGTACGGTAACTGTAACCGGTGAATGCCTGTACGCAGACAGACGACAGGGCGCCCGTCTGCCAATGCAAGAAAGGCCGCCCGGATTGGGCGGCCTTTCTCATAACGTGGAACGGGAAGGTTACAGGCCGTTTACCGTTCGCGAGATGGCTACGGCATCTACCAAGCCGATGATGCCGGAGGAAACGCCTTTCACAACGTCCAGCCGCGCCAGATCCGCCGGTGAAGCGGTTGCCAGGCCCGCGGCGATGCGGACGGCTTGTGCGACATCGGCGCTTGTGAGCGGGCTGGTTGCACCGATACCCACAACGGCGATGTCATTGAGTTGCGCGCCGAAGGGCAGTATGGCGCGGTACTGGAAGTAGCGTTTGCCGGTGTATTCGGCCGGAAGGGAACCGGTGTAGGTGCCTTCGTAGTAGGAGTTGGTTGTTCCGTCGGGTCCGGTGAACGTCCGCGTTTCCAGACCCGCAAGGGTATCCGCGGCTCTCCACCGAATCTGCGTTGCGACAGAATTTCCGCCCAGGGTTTCGACCTTCGGGGTCAAGCCCGTGACGCCCAGGTCAAGCACGCGGCTCTCGAAGGCGCCTGAAGTGGTGAGCGGCGAGATTTTCAGGTAGTCGAAGTACAGCGGCAACTGGCCGGAGGCCAGGTACCAGGACTTGGAGAGGAACCCCACGTACACCGGGCCAAGGTCGTGCGAGAACGTGTAGCGGCATATCTCGGTGTAGGTGGAGCCGTCGATGCTGACGGAACCGGTGAACAACCGTCCTGCCTTTCGCAGGCGCAGATTGTAAGTGTATCCGGTGTAGCCGTAAGCGACCTGTGTATCGATCGCGTTGTTGGTCGAGTCGTTAAAGACATTGTTGTCGCCGCGCAGGATTCGTATTTCACCGGTGTGGTACGGGCCAAAGAGGAGGAGATTGGTCATGTCCAGATTGGCATCGGGTGGAGTTCCACCGGTGAGTTGGGCGACGACACCAAGCCCCATGTGCCGGTATTGATCTCGGCTGTAGGGCATGTCAATCAATGTCTCAATCTCAAAATCGCCGGTCAACGGGGTTCCGTAATACAGGAAGCACCGCGGTTTCTGCGTGGCCGTTCCCGGACCCCACGTGTCGGTCGGGGCGCCTACGTTCATCACGGCCCAACCCGGCGCGTCCGTGAAGGAGTAGGTACTGCTGTTCGCGAGGTTTGGTCCCGGAGGATTGTTGCTGAACTGCCAACCGTTCGGCGCGGTATCGAACTCCTCGGTCTGGGGGGTTCCCGTCGTCACACCGCCGGCATTGGCGATGAGACCGGGGGGGGCGGTTGTGACGTTGTCCTTCGAGCCTCCGGCGAAGTCCAGGGCATTCGTGTCGCGCGCCACGCGCGTCGCGCCGGTGGCATACTGGATGCCGGCGGCGTGCAGATACGGAGTCCCCTTGCCGGACGCTCCGTCCAGAACGACTCGAAGCGACGTCGGGCCCACCAGGCCGGCCGGAATCTTCGGTTCGTTCACGGTGAACCAGGTCGATGATGTGCCGTCCGGTCCCACGTATCCGGCGCCGGTTACCATCACCTGCATCTTTGTGTTATCGGGATTCACGCCGTCACCTACCGCCAGCACCGTATCAAGGCGCGCGTCTGCCGGCAGGGGGACGGTCAGCGTCTTCTCGCCGGATCCGGTGAGGGCGGCTACGCGGAAGTAGTTCACATCGTAGTTGTTTGCACCCTGATCCGCCTTGCCCCAACTCTTTCCGAGCAGGCCGACCATGTTGGGCGCGAAGTCGGTGCCGCCTGTGGCCGCGCCGGCCGTGTTGCGAGTGGAAACCACACGCCAGGAGGGGGAATCGGACGCGGGGTCACGAACCGATATAGTGACCCAGGTGCCCTGCCTGGCAACGCGCAACTGAATCGTGTTCGAACCGTAGTTCATAATGACCGGGTCGCCGCCGGGTACGTTGTTGTTGAGTACCGAATCCTCGATGACGCCGATTTCGTAAGTGTTCTCGAAACGCCGGCCGATGCCGACGCCGATCCAGTTGTTGAGGTCCTGCGCCATCAAAACCACGGCTTCGCGGCACTGCTGGCTTTCCAGGTTGATTTCGGCTTCCACCTCGAAGTTGCTGACGTCGATTCCGGGCGGCAAGGCTCTCAGCATCTTGACTCCGCCGCCTTTGATGCCCGCATAGAAGTCCTGCGGGTATCCGACCTTCAAGCGCAGATAGCCGGGCCGTTCCGTCAGCGAGTAGTCACCGACGACATTCGGATCGGTGGCCGTGTATCCCGGATCGAACGACCAACCGGCGTCCAGCGTGGGTGTAGAGAAGTCGTCGCGGTAGATCTGGGTACGCGACAGCGAAATATCGCCACTGCCGGGCTGATTCTGTATGCCTCCGCCGTCCGCGCCGAAGTCCGCCGCGGTGGACAGCAATTTGGAGCCGAGGCCGGAGGGGCGCCACACGGCGCTGAGACTGCGCACAAATGGCGGAAGGTTGATTGGAACCAGGCCGCCCGCTGTCGGCGAAGTCGCGGCGTCCACGAAGAGCTTGTACTCCAGATACCGCTTGCCGGTTGCCCCCGGCGGCACCTGGGCCGTGTCGTCGGTGAAGAACGTGGTTGATGTTCCATCCGGGCCGACAAAGGAACCGGCGTCTGTCAGTGTGCCGGCCGCGAGCGTGTTGCCGGCGCGGAGCTGGTACTTCACGAGTTCCTTCGAGTTTGTGTTCAGAGACACCGTCTGCCAGTCGGCCGCTTCGCCGGCGTCCATCACGTTGCTGAACGAGCCGGAAAGGCTTCCGATGCGGTATACCTTCAGGTAGTCGAAGTCGTCGTCCTGTAGCGCGGAGTGGCGCCGGAGAAGGACTTGGCGAACAATCCGACCACCAGGCCGGGCGCGTTGGCCAGTTCCGGCATCTTCACCCACTGCTGAAGGACCCAGGGCGCGGCTTCGTCGTTCTTCATATACGAATAGAAGTACGCGCCGCGCTTGACGATACGGATGTACCATGTTTCACCGGTAAATACGCGGGTGCCGAATTCGGTGGGATACGGGTGCTGTGCGCCGTACAACTTCGCCACCGTGGCTAGCTGGTCGGTTGTGATGTTTTCAAAAGGACCGGCGGAAAGGTAGGGTGTCGTGACGGTGATGGGAACGTCCACCACCTGTCCCGCCGAGGTTTCCGGGACGATGATGATAAGCCCGTCGTGCCGGTAGTTGTTACTGCTTCTCGGATTCCGGAGCGTCACCTTGGTTTCGGCGATGAAGTCGCCGGTCAGCAGTGTTTTGTTGATGACAAGGGCAGGCGATCTCTGCCCCTGCCCACCCGAATAAAAGTCGTGTGGGCGCGAAGCGTGGATGCGCAGGAAACCCGCGTCCGGAGCCACAGCCTCGGGCGCGGTGGGCGTATCCCCCCAGCACATGAACTGGCTGGGGAACGCTGACAAGTCCGCGTAGTCGTCCAGATTCGGGGTCAGGAAGAGGTAATTCGCGGCTTCGGAAACGGTGCTGTAGTCGAAGTTGTCGTTGAAAACGACATCTCCGAGCCCGGGCAGTAAACCAACCGCGCCTTCCGGAGACGTGAGGGCGCTGGTTTCCATCATAGCCTGGACGATGCCGTCCGAAATGCCTGTCTGGAAGTCCGGGACGTTGGTGTGGGTGATGGTGGCCGCATGCGCCGGGATGCAGGCGATGATGCCGGTGAGGCACAGGGCCGCCCATCGCAGTCGTGGAGATAACATACTGATTTCCCTTCCGTGTGGAAATCTGCTTCTTTCGGGTCATGAGGGGCCGCTCCCCGAATTGGGCGCCCGGATGGCCGTGAGAGGCAGGACTAAAAAGCCTTGCTTGCCCGAAACGATATGCTGAATCTCTCTGCGATTATGGTAGCGTAAACAGCCGTCTGAACGTAAAAGGCGCGGCCTCGAATCAGCGGGGCGGTACAAAACTTCCGGGCTTCAGCCGGAATCCCACGATGTACGGCTTTTCGTCTTTGGTCCAATGACCGTAGGTAGCCGTGAACACCGTTCCGTCGCGCAGAACCTCCACTCCGGGATACGCGCAGTCCCAGTCGTTCAGGTTGTCCATCAGGCGTATCCGCATTTGGCCGTCGCGGCCCTTCGCGATATCGTCCCACGTTCCGATCCACGCCACCCAGTCGCCCTTCGCGGGGCTGTCCCTGGCCGTGTCCCGGAAGGAGATGAACAATCGGCCGTCCTTCAGGTAGCCGGTCGTATGCCGATCGCCGGTAAGTGACAGGGGAAGTTCCCGGGGCTCCGTCCACGTTTCGCCGTTGTCCGACGAGAAGATGACGTGCGAGTTCTTCACCCGCTTGTTTTCGCGCAGGAGAAGCGCCATCTGTTTCCGGTCCGGCGAGTAGACCAGGCCCGGTTCGCAGAGGTGAACGTCGGACGAATGGTACAGTTTTCTTGGATACTCCCACGTCAGGCCGCCGTCGCGCGAACGCGTCTGGTACAGCCGGAAGATGCCGTCGCCGCGGTTTTCCGGGCCGATGAAGCGGCCGTCGTCGTGGAACCAGGCCAGGCAGTCTCCGTTCGGCAGTTGCGTCAGGCTGGCCATCACCACCACCCCGCCCCACTCGCCCA
>JAKQQT010000028.1 GCA_029564025.1 Armatimonadota bacterium
GCTGCAGTACTCGGCCGCGTCGCATTGACCACCCGATTCACGACACACGTGCGAGGAATCCAGCAACTTGTCAGCGGGACAGGATTTGGATATTCCGGTGCACTTTTCGGCCACGTCGCAATCGCCGCCCGACTCTCGACACACCGTGTCCACGGCCTTGACCAGGTCATCCGGGCATTCCCTGGCGACACCGTCGCAATACTCGGGAGTGTCGCAGTCGCCTATGGCGGTCCTGCACTTGTACGATGCCGGACGAATCTGATCCTTCGGACATTCGGTGCCGGTGCCGGGGCACATCTCACGCGCGTCGCATCCACCGACGGCTTCCCGGCACACGTGGGTGGTCGGCCGATAGCCACAACCATCGCAGCACGCGCCGGCACTGCACCGACAGACCCAGCCGATGTGGCAGATCGTGTCCGCGCAGAGGGCATCCTCGTTGTAACGCATCATGCACGGCGTATTCATGCCGCAGTTGTCGGCACAGTTCCGGTTCGTGCAGCCGTTGTAGCCGTCGTCGCACGAACAGGTCGCGTAGCCCGGCGAATAGTACTCATCCACCGCGTAGAACGAGTGTCCCATCTCGTGAACAATGACGTTGCTCATCTCGGACAGCCCGTAAGAGCTGTTGTCCGTGGTCATCACGATCAACGGGCCGCCCCAGTGCGCGTATGCGAAATAGCCGTCCGGAAACTCGCCGTTGCTGTCGTTCACGCTGTTCGCGACAAAAACCGTGACCGCGCTGTTCGCTTCCGCATAGTTCTTCATGTAGGTATTGAAGGATTCAACCGCGTCGACGTAATAGCCGTTGTAACCGAGGTTGCTCATCACGTCGCCAATCCACAGCCCCTCTTCATCGGAACGGCGGGAGATCGGTTCGTATCCGGTCGCCACTGCCGTCCCCTGCTGACTGGGGCGATAACTGTAGAACTTGAACTCCAGATCAATCCCGTAGTTCGTGCCCTTGTCCGGCCACCACGCCAACCCGGACGTAATCTCGTTGAAAACGGCGGTTTCCATCTGTGTCGTCCAGTTTTCGCGGTTGGTGTCGATCGAACCGTCGCTCTCGGGCATGATGATGGTGACCGCGATCACGTTCCTCATCGGCCAGGCGGGAAGAACGGGCGCTGTCATGGGCAAATCCGCCGAGCGTCGATCCAGGCCAGGCACCATCCCGTCTGGTGGAACGACCGGGGCAATCAAGGGGATCTCATAACCGGACAAACGCTCGTAACGAACCACGTCTCGCACCAGAGGCGGCTTGACTGGATCGACAACGGGGCGGCTCAACGCCAGGCGCGCGCCCTTGAATGCATCGAGGTCCTGCTCGTCGACACGCCAGCCCGTTCCGACGCCGGACAACGGTGACACCGAACGCACCCGAAAATCCCGAACCAGTGCCGACGCGGCCGCGTTGTCGCTGAACGAGGCCAGGACCCTGCCGGGAACCAGGGTCGCCAGCACCCGACCGCCGGCAGATCGCACCAGTTCCGCTACATCGCCACGTTCCGGTGCGACAGTCACCAGGTAGTAACGATCGGGAACGCCCACACCTTCGCGCAGCCCCGAACGATACACGTTAGGTTCATCATCAAGACCTGCATCCACTCCGGCGAATGAGACTGCCGGAACGAACAGCAACAAACCAGCGACAACACTCACAAAACGCGCTATCCGCATCAAAACCTCTAAGAATTCATTGCGAAAACTGTTTCGATGAAACTCATTTAATCAGGAAATCCTTGACCACCGCCATGTGCTGCATGTTCGAAGCAGACGAATCACCGGTGCTGGCCGGACTGAAATACTTGTCCAACTCGGCCTGCGTGAAGGTTCTGGTATCGAAGACTAATCCATCAGAATAGACCCTGGACGTCGCATCCGTGGACGAAGGAAAGACCACCGGAACCTGGTAGGCGCAGAGCGCCGGGTCGCAGAGAACGAAATCGTATTGTTTGCTTCGATTTCTGTTGGTGTTCGGGTTGGCGTCGTCATCCACCGGATCGGGAGGGTCAACCACGAAAACACCATCGGTACCGAATCCGGATGTCGACACGGCAGACGTGCCGTTGAAATCCCCGCCGACGACATACATGTACTTGCCCGGATTGGCGGTCCTGTGGTCCTTCACTCTGGAAACGATGACCTGCGCCGCCTGAACCTGGTCAGAGGACGGGCTGGTGTGAAGATGCACGCTGATGGCCATCAGATCGACGTCGCCCGGGATATCGATGGTTGCCCACATCAGCTCACGGTTGGATATGTTCGGGTCATCCCAGTAGCCGCTGCCGGTGATCGGCCACCTGCTTACAACGCCGTTCGGGATCTGAAAACCGGAGTCGTCCACGGCCCAGTACTGGGCACCGGCGACCTGCTGCGCGAAATCCAGGTAGTCCGAAGAACTGTTGCTGCCATAGTTAAATTCCTGAACCAGAACGATGTCCGGATTCAGGCCGTCCAGGATATCGATACCATGTCCGGGGTCGTAACTCTGGCCGTTTCCACTGGTGAGGTTCGCGGCCACTATCCTGATCGGCAGGCCCGGGCCGACGCTGGTATCC
>JAKQQT010000030.1 GCA_029564025.1 Armatimonadota bacterium
AATGGCGGCCATAACGACAACCGCCACACTGAACAGACCGTAGAGGGCAAAACCTCCAACAGCGAAGATCACGCCGAGCAAGAATCCGCTTTCGTCCATCGCCCGGTAAAGGGCGTGGCGCAGATTCGCGGCAGGGCTTACCGCCGCTTGCCACATACGCCAATGGCTTGCTTGCCACTCGTTGCGATCCGCGCACGCTTTCCAGCCGACGGCCCGCTCGCGGAGCACGTCGTTCTCACGCTGGACGTTGCACGTCGCGCACGGCCTGATGTCCTTCTCGGCAAAGTACTCCGGCCACGTGTTCGTATGGATATCTCTCATGAGCGCACCTCCACGCCGATATCCTCGGCGAAGTCGGAAAGCCACGAGGGGCCATCCGTATCGTCAGAGTCGATGCGGACGACTTCGTAGGTATCCACGCCGTTGAATCCGTATTCCACTGAGTACTCACCGGAAGCGGTGACGTATTCCCGCCCGTCGGTCAGCGTGTCGATGACCAATGTGTCCCAATCGGGCTGGCTGTACTTTTTGAATACGGCCTCCACCTGCGCCACCCGTTCGTCGGACGCATTGAGCAGGGCGACAATCACGTCGTACTTCACAGAGGATTCGTCAATGTCCGGGTAAAGCGGCCCGGATACCGAAGGGCTGTCAATGCCAATGTCGTTGCACGTCGCGCACGGCCTGATGTCCTTCTCGGCAAAGTACTCCGGCCACGTGTTCGTATGGATATCTTTCACGAGCGCACCACCGTTATCACGCCTTGCGCGTCCCTGGCGACCACGCCGTTTCGTACCGCTTCCTTGTACCAGTCCGGCTTACCCACTCCCGGACGGTTCCAGCGGTCAATGAGCCACTTCACAGCCGCGTCGAGGCTGTCACAGGCCGGTGATTCGTCGTCCTTGCTACCGGGCCATACGCGGGCCATGTATTGGTGAGGCTCCGCAAGTGTCTCAAACACGCGCCCCATGTCGCTGGAGCCTTCGGATACCGCGTACATCTCCGATAGTCCGATAGGCGAGTGCCACGGGAAGCCTGGGCTGTTCCATCCGCACTTGGTGATCGTCATCACGCACCTCCTGTATAGGAGTGCCCGCCGTGCATATAAGCGTCGAGGTCGCGTTCGGCCTCGGCCTCGCACAGCATGTCGTAGTCCGTCTTCTCGTTCATCTCGGCCAGGTGTGCCGCGTCTTCAGCATCGCGCCGCTTCAGTTCAGCAAGGGCAATGGATGCTTCGATGTCGCCCAGGTACTCCTGCATGCCGTTCATCACGGCGATGTCCTCGGCATGCTTCCGAATCTCTGCTACAGTCATTTGCGTAATCCTTTACGCGAGGCTATCATGGGGATGGTTGTGTCCACTTCCACCTCCCGGCCCGGTGTGCCTCGGTACGCCGGGCCGTTGTGTCACTTAGCAGTCAGACGCCGATCCTTGATCAGCGTGGTTCGTAGCACCCAGCCATCCGCCTGCAAACGACGGTAGACGGGATTGTACGGCAAGTCATGCAGGATGCACGCTTGCCGCAGTGACAGCCGCCGCCCTACCATGTCAGACCGCAGGGCGCGGGCCAGTTCCGAAGTCGTCATGTCTAAGTTCACGCTCATAATACCATTGTAACCACTTTCCAAGCAATCTTCAACAATTCTTGAAAACTTTTTTTGCAACGTGCTATCATGAGCGTGGAGGTACACATGAAACGAATCCCGATTGACAGTATCGAGGTAGGAACACACCGCCGGGCGCTGAAGGACGTGAAAGCCCTGGCCTCATCTATAGAGGACGTTGGCCTGCTGAATCCGATTACCGTCCGCAAGGACGGCGACGGCTACCGACTGGTAGCAGGCTACCACCGCCTTGAGGCTTGCAAGGCCATAGGCTGGCTTGAGATCGACGCGACGGTTGTGGACTTGAACGACTTGGAAGCGGAACTCGCGGAGATAGACGAGAATCTTGTCCGGCATGACTTGACCGTGATAGACAGGGCGCGAAGCAACGAACGGCGCAAAGTGATAATGCAGGAACTCCATCCCGAAGCCGTGTCAACAGCCGGGCGACCGAAAGATAATCGGGCCACGGTGTCCCAATTCTATGAGGACACCTCCGATAAGACAGGCCAAAGTGTGCGCTCAATCAAGCGCGACATTACCATTGCTTCGCACATACCAGATGACGTACTGGATACATTGAACGACACTCCCGTTGCGAACTCAACCCGCGACCTTGAGGCTATCGCCCGCCAGCCCGTGGAAGTCCAGCGAGAGATCGCCGTGAAGGTGGCAGGCGGCTCGACGGTTGACGCTACCGAAAGACTGTCCACCCTCGGCGGCTACCTTCTTCTGTAATTCGCTCACCGTGAGCGAATTAGCCTTTGGCCGTCGGGTGTCCAACGGACG
>JAKQQT010000034.1 GCA_029564025.1 Armatimonadota bacterium
CCAATATTACATTCAAGGCGCTGAACACTGATGGTTCGACATCAGAACTCGGTTTGACTCTAGAGGAACTCAACAACATTGCTATACCTCCAAAAAGCCTGACATCTACCTGTCGTATTCAAAATGGGACATTTAGCACGAGAAACGTTCCTGTTCTACCGGTCGCAAACTTCACCGCGAACGTGACCGCCGGCACCGCCCCGCTTGCCGTCCACTTCACCGACATCTCGACGGGCAACCCGACTGCATGGCTCTGGTCCTTTGGTGACGGCGCGACCTCGAACGAGCAGCACCCAACCTACACCTACACAGCGACGGGCACCTACACCGTAACGCTGAACGCGAGCAACGCCCACGGATACAGCATCAGCGCTCCGACTACGATCACCGTGCAGGCCCCCACGCCCACGGCGGGACTCTTGTTCATCCCCGGGATCGCGACGATCTCGCCTGGTGACACGACCCCCTATGCTATGGTGATAAACAGTGTGCCGGCCGGCCTCTCTGGGTTCAACATCAGCGTTGCGCTGACCGATCCCTCCGTCGGCGAGATCGTCGGCGTTTCCTACCCTGCCTGGGCGATGATGCCGAAGAACGGCTCGCTGCCGGCAGACTCGGTCTTCGTGCAGGCGGTCGACCTTGAACAGTTGATTGGGGTCGGCGCGACCAACGTCACGCTCTGCACCCTGACCATCCGCGGCGATGCTGCCGGAACGACGAACCTGACGATCACCCCGATAAAGGTCGACGATGATCTCGCTGGCCGGTATGCACCCGGCACTACGGATGCGATGCTTGTCGTGGAGGGTTCGCCGGCACCGGTGATCGCAAACTTCACCGCAAACGCCACTGTGGGCAACGCCCCTCTGGCCGTCCAGTTCACCGATCAGAGCACCGGCAACGTGACTGCCTGGCTCTGGAACTTCGGGGACGGCAACACCTCGACGGTGAAGAACCCCATCCACACTTACGTCACGGCGGGCAACTACACAGTCACCCTGAACACAAACAATGCCTATGGGTTCTCAAACGCGACCAGAGCCAATTATATCACTGTCCTGGCACCGCCGGTGGCAAACTTCACCGCGAACGTGACCGCCGGGCCGGCGCCGCTTGCGGTGCAGTTCACCGATAACTCGACCGGTGAGATCGCCACCCGGCTCTGGAACTTCGGCGATGGTGCAACCTCCACTGAGCAGAACCCGATCCACACCTACACTACCCCCGGCACCTACACCGCCCGCCTCACCATAACCGGCCCGGGCGGAAACGCTATCGCAGAAAGGACCATCACCGTCACACCTTCCACGACGGGTGCTTCGTTCACTGCCGACGTCACCGCCGGCACC
>JAKQQT010000036.1 GCA_029564025.1 Armatimonadota bacterium
CCAGGAAAGGGTCGGGGAACAGACAGCGGAACCAGAGGCTGACGGTTTCGGAATTCAGATACTGCAGGCGGACCCAAACAGTCGCCGCGTGCGTGGCGTCCCAGGTGTCAATCTCCACGGTGCCCGACGCGCAGCGGAGGCCACCGGCGCCGGCGAAGGCGCCATCGAGCCAGAGCTCGTACGCACAGTTCGAAGCCAACCGCAGGCGTCGTCCGCCGGACGTGACGAAGAGCAGCGACGCCTCCCGGACGTCGCGCGCGTCGAACACCGGCCACATGACCCGGGCGTTGTCGGCGATCAACCTCACCGCGATGCCTCCGGTTCGCCGCATTTCATCGTGTTCGCAAATGCTATCACAATCGTGCTCATGACCGTACTCGTTATCTCAAACCGGCGGAGCGGGAACTCATTGATTGGGAGTGTTCGGAATTCACTCGTTCAACCAGCCGTTCATCAATCGGTCCAGCGCCTGCGTCATGAGCACGATCCGCCGGTTGGCGATCGGAACACGAACACAATCCGCCGGTTGGCGACATGGAGGTGCCGCGAGCGGCAGCGAGCGGCGCGAAAGCCCACTCGTCACGCCTTCCCCCAGGTGCCCGACCACACTGTCTGAGCCGCTTGAATACCCTCCCATCAAGGATCAAATCATCACCCGCGATCGAATACGACACACCACGCTGCGTGCGCTGCACTGCCGTCACCGTGATGGAATGGTGTCGTGGCGCCGGCCGGTTGGGGGCGGCTGGCCCCTGGCGCCGCTCGCTGCCGCTCGCAGTACCTCCCGCCTGCCGGCTGTTCGTTTTTCTCATGGTTTCAGTCAAGAAAATCTTGCCAGCAGAAGCCAGAGTAACGGGAGTTACCGAATACTCATAAAAGCATTCGAAATCCGAGTCCAGTTCATCCGACGAAGGGCTCCGTCCGCGAGGCACTCGAAGATTCCGCGAGGAATCAGCATGTTATGAGGCATCCATTTGGTTTGAGAAAAAACATATAAATGTGACAAATTATAAAAGTTCATGCGATAATCAGGATGGGTTGTCGGTCACTACCGTCTGATCCAGCTCTGGCAGCTCCCCCGGACACCGTGTCGGGAACCAGTGAGTATTATTCAGAACACACCAAGGACGGATTCATGCCAAGAAGAGAACCGCGATCCGCAGCCATCCTGAAG
>JAKQQT010000739.1 GCA_029564025.1 Armatimonadota bacterium
CTGTTTCACCCGTCGGTTATGTATCTGTTGAAACGTTACGGCATCGAGGCGCCGGTGATTCTGGAGCCCTCGCCCGGCCAGGAACCCTCCGCGCGCGACATGGCGCGTATGGTAAAAACGATGCGGGACTTGAAGGTAAAGGCCATCTTCTCGGAACCTCAGTTGCCGGCGCGGCCTGCCGAGGTGCTCGGTGAAGCCACAGGCATTCCGGTCTCCATGCTGAATCCGCTGGGCGGCGGACCGGACACGTCACGGTATGCCGACCTGATTCGGGCCAACGTGAAGTCTCTGAAGGAAGCCTTGCAGTGAATCCCGCGATCGAATGCCGTGACCTCACCGTCCGCCTGAACGACCGCCTCGTGCTGGACAAGATCACGTTCTCCGTGCCTTCGGGTGTGTTCCTGGCAATTGTGGGACCAAACGGCTCCGGCAAGTCCACGCTCATCAAGACACTGCTGGGTCTCTGGAAACCGGCTTCCGGAAGCGTTCGCGTGTTCGGCAAATCGCCGCTGGACCTGCCGGCCGACGCCTTTGGATACGTTCCGCAACTAAAAACCCTGGATCGCTCCTTCCCCGGATCGGGCGTGGAACTCGTGGCAACAGGCTTGCGCTCACGCTGGCCGTGGCGTGTTACGAGACATCAGCAAGCGGCCGCACAACAGGCGTTGGAGATGGTCGGCGCGGAGCAACTGGCCACGCAACCGGTTTCGACTCTCTCCGGCGGCGAACTGCAACGCATCTATCTGGCGCGAGCGGTCGCCCGCGATCCGAGGCTGATCCTTCTCGACGAACCGGCAACAGGCATGGACTTCCTGGGCGAGGAATATGTCTACCGCGTTCTTGACGAACGCCACCACGCCGGGAAGACCACCACAGTGATGGTAACGCACGACCTCGCTGTCGCCTTCCACCACGCAACGCACGTCCTGCTGATGAACCGCAGTGTCGTGGGTTTCGGTTTGCCGGGTGAAACACTGACCGAGGAAAACCTCCGCCGCGCGTACGGGCACGGAGGCCACAAATACACCTTGCCGCTGGGATTCGATGATGTTGCCATTGGGTCTTGACCAACCATTCATGCAGAGGGCGCTGGTGGCGGGCCTGCTGATCGCCGTCATCGGAAGCTACTTCGGCGCCTTCGTCGTTCAGCGGGGGCTGGGATTCCTGGGCGACGGGCTGGCTCACGCGGCGTTCGGCGGAGTGGCGCTGGCCCTGCTGTTGAACACCGAACCGCTGTGGATTGCGGTCCCTTTCACCATTGTTGTCGCCGTTGCCATCACGTGGGTTCGCGAACGGACCGATCTCGGTTCGGACACGGCTGTCGGCATCTTCTTCTCGCTGTCCGTGGCACTTGGTGTCGTCTTCATGTCGCTCAAGCGCGGCTACAGCGCCGACGCTTTCTCGTTCCTCTTCGGCTCCATCCTGTCGGTCACCACAACCGACCTGTATGTAACAGGAATTGTACTCCTGCTGGCTTTGTTGTTTCAGCGGATGTGGGGACGTTGGGCGTATGCAACATTCGACCGCGAACTGGCTCTCGCCGACCGGCTTCCGGTGTTATTCGACGACTACATCCTCGCGATTTTCATTGCGGTAACCGTGGTCATAGGCGTCAAACTTGTGGGAATCGTGCTGGTAACGTCCTTCCTGGTGATACCGGCCGCGACAGCAAGGCTGTTTTCCAGGTCTTTCTCGGCGATGACCGTCCTTGCGGCGACCATCAGTATCGTCTGCGTAGTGGTGGGGCTGGATGTATCCTACCGACTGGACATCCCAAGCGGCGCGACAATCGTTTTTGCGCAATCGGCGGCGTTCTTTGCGAGCGTCGCGCTGACCGGCAGAAGACGGAAGAGCGGACTCCTCACTCCTCCGGTGGAGTAAGCGCATTCGCGACAGCGGCGAATTCCGCCAGGGTGAGGGTCTCACCGCGAACGCCCGGTTCAATCCCCACCGACTCGAGAGCCGAGCGGATTCCTTCCCTTCCCCATTCCTCGATGCTTCCCAGCGAATTCAGCAGTGTCTTGCGTCTCTGGGCAAATGCCGCCCGGGCAACCCTCTGCAGAATGCGCGGGTCACGCACGGGAGCAGGTGGCTCATTCCGGGGACGCAGACGCACGATTGCCGATTCTACTTTCGGCGGCGGGTAGAATACCCCGGCAGGCACCAGTCCAACCACGTCAATCTCGGCGGCAAACTGTGCGTACACCGAAAGGCTTCCGTAATCGGGCGTGCCCGGTCCGGCGGCCAGACGGTGCGCCACTTCCTTCTGCAACAGCAGGACCGCCACGCGCCACCACTCCGGAGTCTCGAACAGAGCCGACAACACAGGCGTCGTCACAGAATATGGCAGATTTGCCACGATGGGCGCGGGCAACGAATCGAGGTTTTCGGCGGACCATCGCCGGAGGTCGAGTTTCAGGAAGTCCTGGTGGATTACACGGACGTTTGTCAGGTCTTCCAGCGTTTGTTCCAGAGCCCGCATAAAGCCCGCGTCGATCTCAACCGCAACGACCTTCCGAACGCGATGTGACAGGACACGGGTCAGGGCTCCGAGGCCGGGACCTATTTCGAGAACGCATTCGTCGGAGTGAAGTTCGGCGGCGTCCGCGATCCGGTCCAATGTACCTTTGTCGGGCAGGAAGTGTTGTCCGCGCGTGCGTGATGTCGCGAGACCGTGGCGGGCGAGTATGCGTTTGATGCCTGAAACCGAATAGACGTCGCCTCTCACGCAGAGACCGCCTCCGGTTCCGTTTCCTCTTCGAACTCCTCAATCATGTGAAGAGTGCCCGGAATCACCTTGTCGGTGAACAGGATGCCGTACAGGTGGTCGTTTTCGTGCTGAAAAACGCGCGCGGTGAGGCCTTCCACTGTTCTGCGGAAGCGCTTGCCGGTTTCGTCCTGCCAAACGGCTGTCAGTCTTTCGGCCCGCGGCACATCCCCTCGCAGGCGCGGTATACTGAGGCAACCCTCGCTGGCGATCTCCTCGCCCCTGGCGCGCGTGAACCTAGGATTGACAACCGCGTGCGGCCCTTCGCCGACATCGTACACGAAAACCCGTTTCAACACGCCTACCTGAGGCGCGGCCAGTCCGACGCCGAAGCCTTTTTCCATGCTCTCGAACATATCGGTTACGAGACGCTTTAACTCCGCGTTGAATTCGTGCACTTCCTCGGTCTGCGATCGCAAAGCCGGGTGTGTGTAGTCCAGTATTTCCATCTGCGCCATATCCGCTACCAATCCCCGATGCACGAGCCACGCTGATGCCGTGCGAGTCCTGTCCTTTACTTACATTCTGCTACATTGATAGAAATAGCGCCAGTGGCACCGGCGTTCCGCCGGACGTTCGCGGCGCCTTCAACAACGGAGAGTACCGCCCTTGAATAAAGTTCTTTCCAAAGTGTGGCTAGCGCCCACGGTCGCGAAGATCGAGATTGAGGCGCCCCTCACCGCCCGCAAGCGACTGGCCGGACAATTTGTGATTCTGCGGGTCACGGAAACCGGTGAACGCATTCCCATCACCATTGCCGGTTCCGACCCGGAACGCGGCAGTATCACCCTTGTCGTACAGCAGGTCGGCGCCACGACCCGCGACCTGTGCGCCCTGGAGCCTGGTGACTTCGTGCGCGACCTCGCCGGACCGCTCGGAAAGCCGACCCACATCGACAAATGGGGCCGTGTGGTCTGCGTGGCAGGCGGTGTCGGAGCGGCGGTCGTCCTGCCCATCGCGGAAGCCATCCACAAAGCCGGTAACGACCTCGATGTCATCCTCGGCGCCCGGTCGGAAGACCTGATTGTCCTGGAAGACGAACTCCGCGCCGTTTGCTCCCGGTTCTGGCTGACCACCGATGACGG
>JAKQQT010000071.1 GCA_029564025.1 Armatimonadota bacterium
TCCTCCTCTGCCGGGTAGTCCTCTTCGGCGACGACCTCCACCATGCCGATGTCGGTCCCGATGACCGTGCCGTATTGCGTGCGCAGCGGCAGCGCCGCGTCAATGCAGCCGGACGCGGAGGTCACGCGGTAGTCTCCGTTCTCCGCATCCACGAACGGATCGTCCGCGAGGATGTCAACGGTTCCGAACGGCCACATGTCGTTCGATGCGTACCCGAAGTCGGAGTCGTTGCTGTTGAGGTCGAACAGGTTGTAGTCGCCCGAGGCGTTCCACGCCTTGTTCCCGTAGATGAAGTAGTGACGATAGGCCGTCGCGCTTGTGTCCAGAAAGATTTTTGCGCAGTTGCGGAAGATGCAGTTCCGGACATTGAACCCGCCGGAGTTCGTGCTGTCTGTGTCATCGAACACCAGGGCAAACCCGTCGAACACGCAGTGCTCGAAGTTGGACCCGATCTCGTTGGAGTATCCGGGGCCGTAAATCGCCGTGCCGCTTCCGCTCCCCTTGAACAGGCACCTGCTGAAAAAGCCGCGATTTGGGCCGTGTGTGATCTGGTCAGTGCCGATCACGACACATCCGTACATGGCCCAGTCGTCTCCATAGAAAACGTTCGAGTGGTAACCTGAGTTCTGCACGCTCGCCACAGAGAAGGTGCAGTTGATGCAGACGGGGCCGGACAGTGTGACGGCGCGGGTGTCGTTGTTTGATGCGGTGTCACACGAATTGTGGACGTGGACGTTGATCAGCAGGGGGCGTGTGCGCCAGCCGTCGTTATCGTCGTACATGACGCCGAACCCGTTTCTCCCGTTTCGCCCAAGAATGTTGAAGTTCAGCATGGACCAGCAACCACGCTGGCATCTGTTGTAAGTCCCCGGCGGCGAGATCATCAGCATAACGGTGCTTACTGTCGGCTCCACATCATACTCGCCCATGCTGATTGACGCGCATCCGCCATCACCCGGTGTCGTGGTATACCCGCGCCAGCAGATCGGCGCGTCAGGTCGGGCGACATACATGGTCATGTAGTGCTTGTCCGTCGTCCCCTCGTTCGCCAGCAGACTGTACGTCCCGTCCGCCTTCACGTTCACGCGGGTTCCGGGGACACAGGCTACTCGCGCCTCCTCCCACGTCCACGGGCTCCCGACAGAGCCGT
>JAKQQT010000128.1 GCA_029564025.1 Armatimonadota bacterium
CGGGTTGAAACATACTCATCGAAAAGCCTCCCTTTCACATATGAAAAAAGCGGGGAGACTCTCGCCTCCCTGCTCGTCGTTCACTCTCCGTTATCCGCCTGAAGGTTCCGGATCGGCTACAACCGTCACGACGAACGTCGCGGAAGCGTTGAAGCCGCACACCGTCGCCGTCACCGTCAGCGTCGCCGTGTCGTCGGGAGCCCATGCTGATTCGCTCAGCGTCACCGTCGCCTCGTAAGTACCGCCGTCCATAGCGTAGCTTCCCGCGACAGGATCGACCGCCATCGCGGCCCCCACCACATTGCTCGTGTCGGCGACCGCAAGCGTCACCTTACCGTTGTACCACTCATGAAGGTTCCCCGCCGAATCCTCCAGCCTGATCCCGATCTCGTAACTCGGTCCAGCCGCCGCTTCCGTCTCCGTTACAGTGTCAGTCGTCTGCGAAAGCGTCAGCTTCACATCTCCGGAAAGAATCTTCGACATCAACTCGAAATTCTCGTTTACCGCCGCGTCTTCAAGCACGCGATACTCCATACCACCACGCTCCCGTCACAATACAAAAGGGGCGGATTCCTCCGCCCCAACCAATCAAACTATGCCTTCACCGTCGCAACAAACGTCGCGTCCGCGACAACGAAACCGAGAATACCCGTTCCGGCGGTAGCCAGGTCGGAGACCGTCAGCGTCGCCTTCTTCCCTGCGGTCCAAACCGCCTTGCTCATCGTCACCTCGACATCAATCACGCCGTTGGTCATGGCGCGCTCCCCGGCGGCGGGATCGATGCTCGCGGCTCCGATATCGTCGTCGTCCGCTATAGCGAGAAGCACCTTGCCGTTGTACCAGCTATGCACCTCTCCGGCAGCCGTGGTCAGGCTCACCGTAATGTTGTACACCTGCGCCGCAGCGGTGCATTCGGCAACCGTCGGAGAAGCGGTCGTCTGCGAAAGCGAGAACTTCATGTCCCCGCTCATCGCCTTCGCCAGCAGTCCGAAATTATCGTTCAGCGCGGCGTTCTCAAGAGTTCTGAATTTCATACTCATTCCGCGTCACCCCTTACGCCGTCACGCCGTGCTCGTAACGCACGATGCGGCTATCGTCGAGAATCAGCCCCGCCCACATGGTCTTCCAACCTACGGTCGATCTCTGGTTCAGCGGGTCGCTGGTATCCATCGTATCCTTCGCGCCCTTCGCCTTGATGATGATCCCGCTGTTCCCCTTGTTCAGAGGAACCTCCGCGAACGCGCCCTCGCCGAAGATGATGGTCGAATACACGTCCGTCTTCGAAGCGTTCACGCTCGCCTGGATGCCGGAACTCGGCGTGTCGCCCGCGGCGTAGGTGATCGGC
>JAKQQT010000135.1 GCA_029564025.1 Armatimonadota bacterium
TCCGGGAACGTGATGACATACTGTTTCGACGTTCCGCTCCCATACGCCTGGGTCAACCGGACGTTGCTGCTGTTGTCTTTGCTGTAGTTCACTGTCAGATCGAACGTTCCAGCGTCTTTCAGACCCTGAACAAACGTTTTCCATCCTCCGGTCCCGTATACGGTGTCCTCGATCTCATCTGCGGTGATACTGATGTCACCGATGGCGTCAACGGCGGCGATGTTGCCGCTCGGGTCTGCAATAGTTGTAGTCTTGCCAATAGTTGTCATGTTCATGCCTCACTGAACGCCGGTGCGGACTTGCCGTCGATTCTCAGGGTAAACGTCCTCTGGACCTTCTCGTCCTTCGGTGTCGCCATACTTACGCCAGACACGAACGCCGTGAACGTCAGGTATGAACTGTCAGGGAACGTGATCTTGTATGGGTCCGACGTGCCGGCTTTGAACGAGGTCACAAGACCTTTGTGCTGCGTGTTGCCGGAATCGTAGTTCACTGTCAGATCGAACGTTCCAGCGTCTTTCAGACCCTGAACAAACGTTTTCCATTTCTCAGATCCATACACGGTGTCTTCGATCTCATCCGCGGTGACGCTGATGTCACCAATACTGTCGACGCCGGTGATCTCTATCGGCGAGGTCCCGACCTCGATCTTCGTCGTTTTGCCTAAGTAGGTCGTCATGCGTTGTACCACTTGCTGGTGTCAAACGATACCGGGCATGCCCCGGCCGGTGCTGCCGGGTAGTCGTCGCCGGGGGCGGACCACTGCGAGTAATCGTAGTAGTCGCCGCAGAAGGCGATCGCAGATAGGCGCGGTTCAGTCACTCCGGTCGGTAAGAACCGGAACGACCGATGGATCAGTCCGTCCCGGGGCGTCTCCTGCCCGAGAGCGGAGACAAACGCCTCGAACACGTACGCCGAGTGGTCCGGGAAGATCAGAGCATATTCCGCGGACTCGCCCGATTCGTAGCGGTCGAGGAGCCGGACCACCGGTTCGTCGTTCTCCCGGTAGTTCAGGCGGACAGTGACCGGGGCGTCCCGTTTCAGGCCGACCCGGTGCGTCCGGCGCTCCTGTGGTCCGTGCGTCGTGGTCTCGATCTCGGTGCGTTCGAGGTCGAGCCGGCCGATCGCGGAGACCGGGGCGATGGTGACGCCGGCGGTCACGTCGTAGAAGATGGAGCCTTTACCAATCATGGAGTGTGCCACCTCGATAGGTCATAGTAGGCGCCGCACAGGCCGATGACCGGTGCCGCCCGCTCGCACATCGTGGCGAAGTTCAGGCTGAACTCGTGCGTCTCCCCCTGGCTCGTGGCGGCTTTCCCGAGGTAGGCCGGATCACTCATCGCCGTGACGGAGAGGTAGCGGGTGCCGTTGATCGGCCAGTTCGCGAGCCCGTCGAATGCGTCCCGGATCTGGTCGGCCTTGTCGCGGGCGAGCAGGTAGGCCGGGTTGCGGACGAGG
>JAKQQT010000173.1 GCA_029564025.1 Armatimonadota bacterium
TCCTCGATGAACAGGGTGCGCTTGCCGTCCGCGCTGGTGCGCTCGTTGAAGCGAACGTGGGCGACGATGTTGGGTTCCGAGAAGTGGCCGGAGCGGAATGACGGCTTGTTTGGGTCTGGAAGCGGGCGGCGGTCTTTCGCCCATTGTTCTGCGAGTCTGGTTGCATCTTGGCGCGACAGGCCTCCACCGCTTATCTGTCTGTCGTCCTGGTCGAACACTGCCCAGCCGTCGTTGTTCTTGGCCTTCTTCACCGTGTAGGTTGACGGCGGGACCGTAGCTTCCGGCAACGTCAGCAGCAGCTCGCGGTAGTTCTCGCCGCCAGGGAGTTGGTAGGAGGCGAATTTGGTGCCGGATTCGTCTGCCAGTTCGCGCCTCGCATCTTCCACGTACTCCGAATAGTCCATGTCTGATGCGATGTTTCTGCGCGTTACCTCCTCCGCGTTCGCCATCGCCTCGTTGGTGAGTCGTTCGGCTTCGTCTATGGCCTCAGCCTCGTTGTCAAAGCTGTCGACTTCCTCGGTCATGCCTCGTGATCCGGTCACGACGGCGAAGTATGTTTCCCCGTCTTCGTTCTTGCGTTCCTCTGCTGTGTATTCCGGCCCGAACGGATCGCCATATCGGTCGACCCAATCCTCGTATTTCTCGTTTACGGCGTCCTGAAACAGCTTGTCTGCCAGTTCCTTGACCTCGTAGTCCGGGAAATCATCCTTCACCACATCCGTCACCACCACCTCCCGCGTGGCGGCGAGGACTTCTTCCTTGGTGACCATGTCGGTTGGCTTCTTGCCGTCGAGGAACTCCTGCAAACCGGACCAGAACACCTCGTCGGCCTTCACGCCGGACCCCTTCGCCGGGTCGATGGTAGCGCGGATCTGCGCGACGGTGGCGCGGTTGGGCACCTTCTGCTCGATCACGCGGCGAAGCTGGCTGTAGAACGCGGGGGCTGGCTGGCGGGCCTGGACGGAGAAGCGTCCGGTTTCCCGGCCCTCCACGAAGTCGCTGACCCCATCCCCGATGTACGCCTTCTCGTAGTACCGACCGTCCGGGCCGAGCCCGCCGTCGCCGTAGTAGTCGTCGATGTCGAACGCGTCCAGCGGTATGTCCTGCTGCTTGAGCCACATGGACAGGGCTTCGGAGTGCATCCTGGCGCGGGGGTGCCATGCGATTCGCCCGTCAGCGAGGCGGACGGCTGGGCGGTAGGGCCAGATGTGGGGCGGTGCGACCTTGGGTCCGGGTTTCCAGCCTGCGAAGCCGGAAAGGTTGATCAGTTCGTC
>JAKQQT010000232.1 GCA_029564025.1 Armatimonadota bacterium
GCTCGAAAAAGAGAGCTCCACCGTCCGCGCTTCGGCGTCGATGGAGCCCTCTGGAATACTCAATTCCCGGTACAACGCTTTTTGCCTACGCTCTTCCGGCTTAACTTTGTCTTTCAATTTCATTCCTCCTTCTCCTCCTGCGTCGGTTCCGGCGGCGACCCGCCGAGAGTCAATCCGAGGTCGGCGGCGAACTTCTGTTCCCGCGCCCTCTGCCTCAATACCTCCTGCCAGTCCGCACCCTTACCGCCGCATATCTCCTCCAACGTCGAAGCGCCTATCAGCAGGCTCTGCGTCGCCGCGTTGACCTCTTTCAAAGGATCCACCCACTGCCATCCGGGAGTAATCCAGCGTGCGGAGACGTATCGCTCGCGGCCGTAGAAATCCGGGATTTTCAACGCCCCGGAGAGGGCTACCGATTCAACGAACGCCTCCCAGACCGGACGGCAGAAGTGCTCCACGAGATAGCGTTGGAATATCTCGTAGTTCTTGCGGTCCTCAAGATGTCCTTGCCGCACGGAGGAGTAAGAAACTTGCGAGAGGTCTCGGGATAGGGATTCGTAAGACATCCCCAGGCCGGCCCCGGAAAGGCGTTGCTGTAGACCGACAAAATCCTTCGCCGTCGTCGCGGGATGATTCGGCTTTGCCTCTACCACGTCCTCGCCCATCCCAAGGTACTGAATCATTCCCGGCTCGATGGATTGCAGCGGCTGATTCGCGCTGTTTTTGTCCATGCGCCCGGTGAATCCTCCCGGGTTCGGAGTGCGGACAAAAAGCGCGAAACATGCGGCGATTCGAGCGGCGACCAGCTCCGCGTCGATGAATTCCTTCGTATCCTTGATGCGCTGCATGACGATGGCCAGCTCCGAAACGCCGTGTACCTGAGTAGGGCGTTTACGGTGCCAGAGGTGGATAACCTCATCCGCAGGCACGCGGATAGGGTCTTTCAGCGGGTCGGGTAAAAACCAATACGCGACCGGTCTAAGGTATTCGTCGACCTCGATGCCCTCGTACACCTTGCGCCCCTGATGCTCGATCTTACTTTTGTCCAGTTGGTCAGGTTCGAGCACCTGGAGCCGGAGCGGGAATCGTCCTTTGACGTAGATTTTGCGGACAAACACCTCGCCGTCTACGATGCGCCGCCGCAATACAAGCGACTGCAATTCCGAGAACGTCTGCGCCCCGGCAACGTCGCAATTCTCTTGTCTGCACCATTCACGCCATAAGGCTTCTATCGTGTCGTTGCGCCGCTCGTCCTCGTCGCCGTTCGCCTTGAGCACGTGCGCCTGCGGGATAATGCCGTTTGCGCCGATGGCATTCCGGGAGATTGCGCCGATGGCGCTTTCTACGATGTCGGAGTTGCGCTCCAAGTCCCGCGCCCGCTCCATAAGCAGGAACCGAGACGGTTTGTCGATCTCTTCCGCCGTTCGCCCGCCGACTGGACGCCAGCCGTCGCCTAACCGGTCCTGTTTCGCGCCGTCGTAAAACAGATTCCGTATCCAACGACGAACGTTCATCTCGATGGCCACCTGGCGTATGCGGTCGTCCCGTAGCTTTCGTTCGCAATCTGCCCGCGCAAGTAGTCGATTCTGCTTTGAATCGCCGGTAAATCAGCACGCCGCACCAGCCGCCCGCCTATCCGGTACTCCTGAGCCTGCAAAACGGCG
>JAKQQT010000249.1 GCA_029564025.1 Armatimonadota bacterium
CCACGCCGTGACGCAATAGTAATGTTGGTACTTGTGGCAGTCAACCCCCACGGTCACCAATTGCGCCCACGCTGGAACAAGGCCGCGCGGGACGTAGTTGCTGCGCGCCTCCACGTCTTCGGGCGTGATTGCTTCATCGAAATCTTTCACGATGGGCGGCGGGATTGTCCATGATTGCTGGCAGAGTTTCCGGTTGGCCGTGTCTTTGTCCGCCGCACGTTCGGCCCGCCATTCCTCTCCGGCCATGAAGCCCGCGCTCAGAAACAAGTTGTTTCCCGCGCTCCAACGGAAGCCAAGTGTGCGCGTGTCAGGGTACGCGCCGATGATGTTGCCGTGCTTGTCAACCGTCTGGCCGTCATGCGCCAACACCGCACGCCGATGGGCCGCGCCGCGCGCTTCATCATCGAAGGTCTTTCGGCATGTCCCGCACTGCCACGCGGCGTTGCGTTCGGCGTCTATCTCGCTTGCCGCATCCTGCCAGCCTATGAGGTTTTCCCGCTCTAGCGTTATCCACTCGCCACATTCAGGACACGGTATCAGGATGCGGGCATGGCTCCCCTTCACATACTCCTGCCAGATACGCCCCGTCTCAATGGATACTGTGCATTCAAGGTAGGTGCGCGCGTGGTCTCCGTATGCACGGGTCCGGCCTTCCATCTGCGAAACCTTGTCAGCCTCGCGGGAGGTCTTGCTTACTTCATCGTAACCATCAACCTCAGTCGCCGCAAGCACGGGAGCGGTGAAGCCGGATCGTGTCTTGTCGCTACCGCCCGCGCCCATGAACCGGAGGATTGCGCCGTTGCGGAACTTCACCGCAGTGAAGCGACCGCCACGGCTACCGGGTCCGCTGTCCATAATCAAGTCCGCGAAGGGGCCCGCCTCTATGGCGGGCTTGATGTCCTGTTGCCACTTGTCGAAGGCAATGTCCTGATGCGGCACACCTGCCACTGTGGCTTGGTTTTTCTCGAACAGGTGATACAACAATGGAGTCACGAAACAGGCCAGCGTCTTGCCTGTCTGTGTCGGGCCGACAACCGCAAACCGCCGCCACCGCCCACTGTCCACCTCTTGGAAGAATAGACGCTGCGCGGGCTGTCTGTCAGGACTCCAAGACGTCCCGGCATAC
>JAKQQT010000266.1 GCA_029564025.1 Armatimonadota bacterium
ATGCAACAGGAGTTATTTACAATGAAGAACCTCAAGGTAGGCGACCGGGTGCGGATCGTCGAACGCGAGCAAACAGCCGCCGACGAGAAAGAGCAGAGCTACTTTCCGCATTTTGCCGGTCTGACCGGCGTGGTCAGCAAGTTATACCCGCCCGATGAAGCCTGCGTTGAGATCGACAAGGAATCCCTGCCCGAATCGAACGCTGAACGCCACCAGGACATCCAGAAGCAACTCCGGACAAGGTGGCTGGAAGGCCTGTCTTCCGACGCACGCGGAAAACTGAGTGAAAAGGAACTGAGCTTCACGCTGAACTACAGCGTGGTGGTCGGCGTGAAGGACCTGGAACCGGCCGGCGCCCCTCCAAAGAAAGCGGTGCCGGAGAAGCGCCTCTCCCAGTCGGACCTGGACCGCACCGAAGAGGAGTTCCTTCGCCGGAAGGCCGAGGGAACGTAGAACAACGGCAGACTATCACGAAAAAAGGGGCGCTCGAATGAGCGCCCCTTTCGCATGCAATCTGCAACAAACGTTACCGCAGGAACTCCTTCAAACGACCTTCAAGCAGGCGCGGAAAGTCCTTCATGAAAGGACTGCGCGGCGAAGGATGCGGAACCGGCGCCAAGGTGACCTCCTTGGCCACCTCAACGCCGTCCACGATAGCCTTCAAGGTGACAATCATCGTTCCGGTGAAGCGCCGCTCCCTGTCGTCCCAGAACCGCAGGACCTCGCGTTCCGGCGCGTACGGCGAAAACCACTTGAACGCGCCTTCTCCCATCGGGATGATGACGTTGCCTGTCCAGATGGAAACCAGGAGTTCCTCGATGAAAGGGCGGAACCGGCTCTTCACCTCGCGTGAGAATTCCACATTGCCGATCGGTTTATACGGCACCGTGTTGGTCAGAAACATATGTGGCGAACCGGCGGTGTAGAACGGAGGATCGAACGCCTTTCCGGGCGCCACGTGCTCGACCACGGCCCGTCGCACGCGCCGCCCCGCCGAACCGATCAGCGGTTCCCCGCGCAGTACCTCCTCAACACCCAGGTCGCGCGCGAAGAAACACACGTCGGCGCGCTTGTTACCCGCGGAGAGGATCGGCGCCAGCGGCGGCCGCCCGGCCCGCCTGTACACCTCTATGTCGAGCGGAAACTCCTCGCACGCCGCTTCGTCTTCTATACGCGCCAACAATCCCGGCAATCCGCCTGTCATCTAAACTCCTCTTCCTCTTCTGATGTTCTCGTATTCCCGCCGTATCATGCTGAAAACCAGTGTGTCGCGCAACGAGCCGTCCGGAGCGCGGGAATCGCACCTCAAGGTTCCCTCGAACCTGTAACCGGCCTTCTCGGCCACGCGGCGGCTTGCCACATTGCGCGAGTCGCAACGGATGCCGACGCGTTCCATGCGCAGAAGATCGAACGCCATCACTGTCAAAGCCCGGGTCGCCTCGGATGCGTACCCGCGCCCCGTACAGCACGATCGAACCCAATAGCCGATCTCGCACGCGGGAACAGACCAGTTGAAACCGTGCGTTCCGATGTTTCCGGCGAAGGCTCCCGTCTGCTTCTCGACCATGCGGAATCCGAATCCGCGTTTATCCTCGAAAGCCCGGAACGTTTCGGTCACGAATCGCTCCGTTTCTTCAACCGTCGGAACCGGCGTCGCAAACGGCATCCACGGGCGCAACTCCGTTATGCTTTCCCGGATGGCCGCGTTCATCTCCAACCCGTCGCCCGGGCGCGGACAACGCAGAAACAACCGTTCCGTCTCTATCTCGAATGGGACGCTGATGCCGGCGGGATCGGGCGCAGGCATTTCACGATCCTCCGAACAAACCCGGCACCAGGCTTCCCAGAAAGGCGGCGAACAGCGGAGCCAGCACCAGGGCCGGCAGAAGGTTCGCGGCACGCACCTGCTTGACGTTGAGCAGGCGGAAGCCCATCCCAATCAGGATGATTCCCCCGGCCGAAGTCATCGCCCCTGTCACAACGTCCGTCATGATGTGCTGGAAGAAACCCGCGCCGAGCGTCAAACTGCCCTGAACGACAACCACGGTAACCACCGACAGCAGAACACCCCACCCGAACGCGGCGGCGAAGGCCATCGACGAGAAGAAATCCAGCACGGATTTGGTGGCCAGCATGGAAAAATCACCATTCAGTCCGTCCTGAAATGAACCGAGAACGGTAAGAGGGCCCACGCAGAATAC
>JAKQQT010000288.1 GCA_029564025.1 Armatimonadota bacterium
AGATAACGCCGCCCGAACTGGTCCGATTGGCTGACAAGAACAACCAGTTGGATTGGGCCGTCGATTCCCTGATGAAGGCCATCCCGGACAATCAGAACAATCCCAACCTGTTCACTTCGCTGGCCAACGCTTACGAACGCAAGGACGTCAAGCGCGCGCCTGAAGTGCTACCCGGACCAAACGCACCCGCAGACGGAATGCAGGCTCTGAAGGATTTGACCAAAAAGTACCCGAACAACATCAACGCCCTGAAGGCCCTGGGTCAGTATGCCCGCAATCGCGGACGACTGTCGGAAGCCGTAGAAACCTACCGGCGGATCAGCGAAAAATCTCCCGGGGATCCGTCTGCTCTGACTGCTGTCGCCGAGATTCTTGAAGAGCAGAAGGACTACGCGGGAGCCGAAAGGGCCTATCGCGACCTGGCGAAACAACAGCAGTGGTCGCCCATGCCGCGCATTCGCCTTGGGGAGATTTACGAGAAACAGAACCGTTTCATCGAGGCCAGGGCGGAATTCGAGCAGGCTTCGCGAATGAGCCAGAACGACCCGGTCGTTCAGAAAGCCCTGCAACGACTGGTGTTGCCCAAAGGCGCTCAGCCTTACACGCCTCCACCGCCTGCCTACAGGGCGCCAATCGGCCAGTTCGCCCGAGGCCTGGAAGCGCCGCGAATCGCACCTTCACCGTACCGCGATCCCGTCGCCGGCCTTAATCCGCCGAGATTGATGTGACGTGACAAAAGGGGCGCCTTAAAGGGCGCCCCTTTTGCTTTGCGTTCATACGGTCTGGTAGTTAATAAGACATCGGCATATACCGTCGTACATCAATGCTGACACCCGACTGAGCGACTTCCTCCGCCATCAGTAGTAATCCGGAGGCAACCAAATCGTCGACGTAGGCTTCACCACAATTGGGACAGACACGCGCAGGCACCCCGCGCACAACCATCGTAAGGTCATCGCGTTCCAAGGTGACTGTTGTCTCCCCGGGTTCCGTCCGGTCCTGCCTGCACACTATGCATTTCATGACAGCCTCCTTCGATAATCATCGCTCCACAAATCCGGATCGGGATCATAAACGGTTACGACGATCTTCTCTGAATTATCTGTGTTCTCTGCCACAACGATGTGTAGCGGCCGGCTTGAGATCCAGCCCATGACCAAGTGGCTTGGGCATGGCGTATCATCAGGGTACTCCTCGATGGTCTCACCACAGCGTAACGCTTCTTCCACATCGGATACACGTATTCGGCGTTCGAACATACGTCGTATTGCGTGGACTCGAAATACCAGGTTTGGCTTCCGACTGGTTCCCATGAACTGAGTATACATCGCCAGAGGCAGGCTACGGCAGAATCTTCCTTAACGCCACCACGTCCTCCAGCGTGATCGTGCCCTGGCCCGTCAGGGCTCCGCGCGTGATCATTGCGGGTATTGCCGTCTCCAGTCCCGCCGCGATTCGCATCGCCAGTGTCAGATCCGTAGTACTCAAGGAACCGTCTCCGTTCACGTCTCCCTTCAGTCCCAGATGCAGGAAGAGGACGCGGTTCCACGTGTGATCCTGAACCATCACGTCGGTGTCGGTCAGGAACGATGCGAAGGCTCCCTGGCCCATAAACGGTTTGATGACGTAGGTCGGATACGGCGTTGTGCCGATGTGCGGTGTTGGATAAAGAAAGATTCTCTGTCCTTGCGCATTACCGTAACTGCAAACCGTCAACAGCATCTCGTTTTTACTGTTGAAGGCTACGTAGATCGGAGTTGCCGGCATTCCCGTGCCGCCGATATTGGTGATTGTGTTGTCGCGCACCGTGAAATTGATCTTGCAGAAAACCCCGGTGGCCGCCGGCAACGGGAAGATATTGCCCGGTTGTGGAACCAGCGTCGCCGCGTCAAACCGCGTCACGCGAAGGTTCCCGCTGTCCTCCCTGCCCTCGTACCCGGAATCCACCACATACAGATTGCCGAAGTTGTCCAGGTTCATTGCCCAGATGTTTTCAAACCCCCAGGCGTTGGGATTGTGGTATCCGGCGCCGGCGTTGTCCTCGCTTGCCGACTTGTTTGGCTGTCCCAATACCAGATCGACCACGGGCGTTCCCAGCGGATTGGCAATTCTAAGAACCCGGTTGCGCACATAATCGCCAACCCATAAGGCATCGTTCACCGAATCATACACGGCGCAGTTCGGCCAGAAGTTAACACTCGTATTGTCGTCGGCCCAGCGCACGGATCCATTGTTGGGTCTCAGTGTCTTCACGGGTTCCGGATTGTATTCGCTCGCCGTTATGGGAAGCTGGAAAATCTTGATGGAAATGTCGCCGTTGATGGTGAACAAGTATCCGTTCTTTATGCTTGTCTGGCCGATTCCGTGGCGAAACAGACCCAGCGTGTTGTTGTTCGTTTCGCCCGATTCCTGACCCATGAAGTAGTCGCCGGGGCTGTACGTGGGCTTGTCGGCGGGCTGGTTCCAAACGATAATCCTCTGGCCGTCCGACACGAACAACTGGTTTCCGTCGCTGGACATACCAAACGGATTGGTCGCCGTGCGTGGATCGATTTTGTTCCAACCGCCGTTGAGCAGGAGGCCGTCGCAAATCACGTGGCCTGTAGAATCGCGCTGAATCGGCAGGGGTATCCGCTGGATGCCCCTGAAGTTCCAGGCGCCGTTCACACACTGCGGAACATACAGGTTCGATGCGTCCACCCCGAAACTTCCGTCCACCTGGCCCAACGGATTCAACGTTCCGTCCGGCATTCGGATCGGGGTTGTGGCGTCTCCGTGTCCGTAGAACGAACTGAATCCCAGCACATCGGTCATCGCGCCCGTTGTGGAGTTGAACTGCAGGATGCGCCGGTTCCCTCCGTCGCCGATCCACACCCGTTCGGGATTGATGGGATCGAAGGCAAAACCCCTCGCCCATCGAAGACCGCTGGAAATGCGTACCCACCAGTGTGCCGAATCAAAACCGATCTGCATATAGTCAGCCGCTTCTTCCGGTTCCGGCACCTGGTTGACCGCCAGCCAGTCGTTGGCGGCGCCGAACGCCCGGTTCGCGCCTCCTCCGTTGCGGAATGGCGGACGAAAAACCAGCACACGGTTGGTGGGCGGTTGTTCGCCTTCCAGCACGTAAACCTCGCCGGTCGTCGGGTGAACCTTGACAGCCACGGGCCGTGTCATCCGGTTCAGCGGCGGATTCAGTACATACGGCTTGGATGTTGTTGTGTAGAAGTCTCCCTGGCCCAGCACGAGATCGGCCGACTTGGATCCGGGCGGAAACCTGAGCACACGGTTGTTGCCGCTGTCCGCTACCCACAGATTGCCGGACGAATCGATATCAACGCCGGCGCAGAAGACCTGCTGGCCGACAAAATCCAGCGACAGGGTTCTCGAGTTGACGTTCACGGGACGGGCGCGGGTAATGAAGTCCGTCTGCCCCCATACATCGTCCGCAATCGTGTCGGTGTTAAACGGATCATTGTACTTCAGAATGCGGTTGTTCGAGAGGTCAACCACATACAGATTGCCGGACGAGTCGCACGACATATGAATGGCGCGTGGAGCTTCCAACGTGCTGTTGACGTCCGGGAATCCCAGGATCGCCAGTGTCGAAGCCGTGGGCAACGCGTAGATGGTGTTGTTGCCGTTGGCCGAACCGGAATCGGTGAGCGACGGTTGCCCGATGACGATATCGGCGGGCGCCGGCGCGGCCTTGAAACCGTTGAATCCGAGGATACGGTTGTTGCCCGAATCGAGTATGTATATCTTGTTGGGCGTGGACGACGTATCCACCACCACCCCTCCCGCGTGGAAGCACGCGTTTGGTACGATTCGGTTGATCATCGTCTCCCGCGTGTTCGGTTGGCCGAACAATTTGTAGATTGTGTGCTGAAGTTCGACCGGCGCCGCCGCGCCGGGGGATACCGCCGTTACCGCGATGACCGCACTCAACAACGACCTGATGAACCAATGCCTCATTACTGCCTGCTCTTTCCCGCCTATATAGGACGCCATTGTCCCGCATCTCAATGGATGCCACTTCAGTATGGTCTCGCGGTCATTGCCCCGCAAGTCTCCTCCCTTTTGCCGCCGCCGGATAGACTACCATGGTTGGCGCGTATCGGTCGTCAGAGAAACAAATGCGTATCAAGCGCCGTTCTGTTGTTGGAGTCCGATCGAATCCGCGTACCGCGAAAGGCCGTTCCTTGAGTTCACCGAACAAGAATAAACCGACCACCTCTGCACAAGCGCCAATCGACGAGCGTGACATCGGCGCGATGGAAGCGCTTTGGGCGTTCTTCAGTTCCATGAAGACGGCCATCGTCCTTCTTCTTTTCCTGGCCGCGGCTTCCGTGCTTGGGACTCTGCTGGAGGACCGCAAGGGCGTCACGCTCTACGGCTCCAGCTTTTATAAGACCCTTCTGGCGCTCGTCGGGATAAACCTGACCGTATGCAGTCTCAACCGCTTCAAATTGGTATGGCGGCAGGTTTTCGGGCCTGTCGTTGTAACCGATCGACAACACATTGCGGGCATGGCCGGCTCCGTATCCTTGACGACGCCCGGCCAGGTCGATTCCGTTTCCGAACGCATCGCCAAAGCGCTCCGGTCTCGCCGGTACAAGGTCACAAGCGCGGGTGTCGGTTCGGACATCGCGATCCACGCGGTTCGAGGACGGGCCGGTTTCTGGGGTCCGCACGTCACGCACCTCAGCCTGTTGGTGATCTTCGCTTCCGCGATCTACGGGCATTTTCTGGGCACGGACGGTTACGCGCCCATTCTCGAAACCGAGCGTACAACCGGATATTACCGCCGGGGGCAGGACAAGTTGACTCCCTTGGGTTTCGAAGTCGAACTACGCAACTTCACCATCGAATTCGACGGCAACCACAATCCAACCGGGTACAAGAGCGACGTGAGAATTCACCAGGATGGCCGGGAGGTCCACTCGAAGGTCGTCGATGTGAACCACCCCCTTACCTGGCAGGGAATCTCCTTCTACCAGTCGGATTACGGCCTGAACGGCTTGTCGGTCGTTATAACCGGATTATCCGGCAAATCGAAACGACTGTCGTTTACCGTGGTGGAGGAAAACACGCCTCAGGGCCGCCGCTACGTGATCAAGGAGATGGGCCTCACGGAGGTCGAACTGGACGGGCGAAAACTGCACCTGCTGGTTCACAATCTCGTTCCCGACTACGTTGGCGGCGAGGCACTGAACCGCAGTCTCCTGCCTCTGAATCCCGCTGTGGAAGTGATGATCAACGACCGATGGCCGCAGTACAAGGGCCTGGACGCCTGGCAGAGACTCGGATGGATGACGGAAGGGAAGTCGGCGCGGTTCAAGGGTTACAACGTCACCATCGAGAGACTCATCTTCTATTCGGGTCTGCAGGTGGCACGGAATCCCGGCCTTCCCGGCGTGTACACCGGCTTCGCGTTGATGATTCTCGGTATCCTGTTGTCGTTCTACGTGACTCACAAAACCATCCGCGTTCATTTGACACCGGCGCCGGAAGGCGTCAGCGTTGCCTTGGGGACGACGCAAACGGGCAATCCGGATGCGCCTGACAGGGATATTCAGCATCTCGTCGATTCCCTGTCACCGCAAACCGCTGAATCACAGGAGGGTATGCATTCATGAACCAGCAACTCGGGCTGAACCTCTTTCACACGGCGTTCTGGATCTACGTCGTCTCAGCCGTCTGTTACGTCTTCGGCTTTCTGAAGAACAAGCCCGAACCGGCCAGGCTGGGTCGCCTGTTGATGCTTACCGCCGCCGCGATCCACACCGCGTCTTTCGTAACGTTGTGGATTGCGCTGGGACGCCCGCCTTTCCTGAATCTGTACGAGTACATGCTCTCGTTCACCTGGGCGGCGGCGCTGGTGTACGTCGTCACCGAAACGCTGACCAGGAAAACGAGCATAGGTGCCTTCTTCGCCCCGCTGATTGCGGGTTTCGTGTACCTGACACAGAGACTGCCGAACGCCCGGATCGACGAGGCCGTGATGCCGGCCCTGCGTAGCGCCTGGCGCGTGCCGCACGTCGCTTCGGCCATACTCGCCTACGGAGCATTCCTTCTGGCGTTCATTTTCGCCGTCCTGTACCTGGTCAAGGATGGGCTGGACAAAAGCCAGACCGGAAAAGATGCCCGAACGGTTGAATCCTTCTGGTCGCGCAGGCTTCCCGACACGGATTTTCTGGACCGGATGATCTACCGCACCATCGCGTTCGGATTTCTGATGCAAACGATTCTGGTGATCGTAGGGGCCATCTGGGCGCAGTACGCCTGGGGCCGGTTCTGGGGCTGGGATCCCAAAGAGACGTGGTCCTTTATCACGTGGATCATCTATGCAACCTATCTGCACACGCGCACCTCGATGGGCTGGAGAGGTCGAAAGTCGGCATGGGTGGCCATCATCGGGTTCGGCGCCGTGGCCTTCACCCTCCTGGGCGTCAGTTACCTTCTCAAGGGGCTCCACAGCTACGCCACCTGATGCCCGAACACAAGCCGGATCCAAGGCGCGGAGGTGTTTCATACCACCTTCGCGCCGTTTCTTTGTGGCATTTTACATTTCGCTTGATTGCTTATAAGCTGGCAGTTTAGAATAATTCCGTACAATTAGATAACGTAGTCGGTGAAGCGGCCTCCGAGGCTGTCGCGCTTCGACCCTTCTGGGAGTCGCGTCGAAACACCGACCTCAAGCACCGTCCCTCGCTCGACATCGATAACTGCAAACGATTCCGACACGAACAGGCCTGAAATCACACAATCCAGATTCGTAACACCCATCCGTGAGGGGGCTAAACTGCGCCGCGGAACCGCCCCGGTAGCAGGTTCGTTAAGCCCTTCCGAAAGTCACTTGTTGTCCGGCACAGCCCGGCCCACCGGCCGGCCGCAACGTCTGATTGCTAAGGAGACGACCGATGGAAGACATTGGCCAGTTGCTGAAGGAGCATCCTTTTCTGGAAGGGATGGACGCGAAGCACATCGCTTTGCTTTCCGACCTTTCGCGCAAGGAACATTTTGAGTCCGGGAATCGCATCTTCCGCGAGGGAGAACCCGCCGAGCGGATGTACC
>JAKQQT010000293.1 GCA_029564025.1 Armatimonadota bacterium
TGCGCCCCTCGAACTCGTGCGAAGGTTCCACGTTCAGCAGGTTGCGCGCCATGTCGCCGATCCGGTAGTCCGAGCGCGTGGCATCCAGCAGATATCCTGCAATGGCGGAATCAAACACCGGCGTCAGCCCCTTGCCGCCCAGCCGGCGCAGAACCGGCTTCAACTGGTGGCCGATGACCTTTCCACGGCAGGCGTCCCACACAACGTCCAGCGCTGAAACGGGGATACCGCCGCCGAACGACAGAGTGCCGGGCGCCGCTTCCGCCAGGGGGACATAAACGGCTTCGCCGGATGTTGCCGAAAGGGCGATTCCCCGGATTCCGCCTCCAGTGTTGATATCCGGCGCCACGGAGACCGCGCGACCGTCAATGCTTTTTGCGAATCCGGCAATCTCCTCCGCCGATCCCAGCGTTCGGAATTTCGTTTCCCGGGTAACGGCGGGCAAGACAGGCTCCGCCGGTGTTGCGATCAGCGGAGGGTTCTCGATTTCCTGAAGGGCTTTCTCGAACCGGGCTTTCAGCGTGCGCATCTCGAACTCGGTGAAGAAGGCGGCCGCGGCGGCGTTGTCCGGCCCTTCCAGCGCCCAGAGTTTCGGATCGGAATCGATCGGGATGTCGCACCGGATGCGCGCCAGGTCCTGCGATGTGAACGCGCTTTCGCGCCCCTCTTCCAGCAGGCGGCGTATCCGCTCCGGCTGAACCTTGTCCAGGTTTTCGTAGATGCCGTCCAGCGTTTCGAACTCGACGATGAGTTTGGACGCCGTTTTCTCGCCGATGCCCTTCACGCCCGGGATGTTGTCGGAGGTGTCGCCCGTAAGGGCTTTGTAGTCGACCATCTGGTCCGGCCGCACCCCGTAGCGTTCGACCACGGCGGGCGCGTCGTAGATGACCACATCCGACACCCCCCGGCGGGTGGTGACAACCCTGACCCGGTCGTTGACCAGTTGCATGGCGTCGTTGTCGCCGGTCACGATCAGAACGTCGTAGCCTTCCTCGGCGGCGCGTTTGGCCAGGGTTCCCACCACGTCATCGGCCTCGAAACCGGGCGCTTCCACCAGAGGCAGGCCCAGGGCATCGATCATGCGGCGCACCGGTTCGACCTGGGCTTTCAGGTCGTCCGGCGTATCCGGCCTCTGCGCCTTGTACGCCTCAAACTGAACGTGGCGGAAGGTGGCGGCGGGCGCGTCCCAGCAAACGGCGGCGGCTGTCGGGTGGTAATTCTCCAGCAGGTTCAGCACCATCGAGGCGAATCCGTACAGCGCGTTGGTCGGACGGCCGTCGGTAGTGCGAAGGCCGGGGATGGCGAAGAAGGCGCGGAAAAGCAGGCTGTAACCGTCCACCAGCGCCAGGACGGGACGTTGATCGCTCATGATGCTCTCTTCGGTCGGTGTGATTTCGCATACGCCACCAGGGCGCGCAGATTCTCGTGCGGCGTGTCACGGGGAACCTCGCAACCGGCGGCAACCATATATCTTTCTCCCGCGTCCAGATGGCACTGTTCCACCGCCGCGGTGACCATTTCCGGAGTCCCCTCTCGCAGAACACGCACGGGGTCCATATTCCCGATCAGCATCTGGTTTGGGCCCATTTTCTGGCGCGCTTCAGTCAGCGGGGAGGGTGAATCCAGCTCCACCAGATCGCACCCCAACCGGCCCATGAACTCCAGCATGCGGCGCGTGTTCCCGCAAATGTGCAATCGCACGGTGGCTCCCATCTTTTGGATGGCCTCGACAAGAGTCTTTTCGTACGGCCACACGAATTCCTCGTATATCTGGGGGCCGACCAGCGAGGCCGCCGCGTCGCCGATACCGATCTGGTCCGCGCCTGCTTCGACCTGGTGTTTCGCGAAGTGAATCTGCATATCCACGATGAAGTCGAACAGGTCGGTTACGAAGCCGGGATCGTCGTAAAAGTCGGTCATCAGGTTGTTGATGCCCCGCAGGTCCGCCGCTTCCGCGCACGGGCCTTCCACCCAGCCCTCGATCAGCTTGGAATCGCCGACCTGTTCCCTGTAGAACGCCAGGATTTTCAAGCGGTTGCCCATTCTGCCGGCCGTCGGGTCCGGAAGCGTCAGCGTGCACATATGGGCTTTGTCGAGCAGAAGGGCCGCGGCTTCGTCGATGGCGGGCGGCTGGTTTTCGTACCATCGGATCGTCGCGCCCAGGTCGGAAGCTTCCGCGGCCGGGTCCGACATCACGTTCACATAATCGAAGTCGAACTCCTCGGACACGCGCATTTGCCCTTCCGCCATCACACGGTAATCCGTGCAGTAATCAAGGTACCGGGCGCCGATGAAGTCGGAGGCGAACATCATCGTGATGGGCATGCACGGCAGGCAATCCACGGGCTTGCCGGCGAAGTGGTTCAATACGCGTTCACGTCCTGTCATCTTGCGGCTATCCTTTCCTTGGAAGGGCACAATCTCTCAATCGCATTTTAGGCCATTCAGGGCGTTTCGAAGCGGGAAAGGAAACACAAATGCAGTATCGTCCATACGGCGCCGACGGGCGCGAGTTGTCCGTGGTCGGTTTCGGGGCAATCGTCGTCATGAATGAGACACCGCAGGACGCGTCGACCCGTGTCGCCTGGGCCATCGACCAGGGTGTGAACTACTTCGATGTGGCGCCTTCGTACGGCGACGCCGAGGTTCGCCTGGGCCCCGTGCTGGAACCATACCGCAAGGACGTGTTCCTCGCCTGCAAGACCGCCGAACGAAGCGCGGACAAGGCGCGCGCGGAACTTGAACAGTCGCTCAAAAACCTGCAGACCGACCATGTGGACCTGTATCAACTGCACGCTCTGACCACGACCGACGATATCGAGCAGGCCTTCGGTCCGGGCGGAGCGATGGAGGTATTCGTAAAAGCGCGCGAGGAAGGCAAAACGCGCTACCTGGGCTTTTCTGCCCACAGCGAGGACGCCGCGTTGGAGGCTTTGCGACGGTTTCCGTTCGACAGCGTTCTGTTCCCTCTGAACTTCGCGAGCTGGATAAACAACGGGTTCGGCAAGCGCCTGGTGAAAACGGCTCAAGAGCAGGGTGTTTCCCTGCTGGCGCTGAAGGCGATGGCGCGGGGACCCTGGCCGGAAGGTGTCGAGCGGCGTTGGAGCAAGCCTTGGTATGAGCCGCTGGACGAACCGGAACTCGGCCCGCTGGCGCTTCGGTGGACGCTGGAACTGCCGATCACGGCCGCCCTTCCCCCCGGCGAGTGGCCTCTGTTCCGCACGGCTGTGGAAACGGCGCAGGCGCTGACGCCACTGAGCGAAACCGAAACCGGACAACTGGAATCTCTTGCCGCCATTCAGAAGGCCCTGTTCTGAAAAACAGGAACGTGAGACCCGTTTCGGGTGTCATTTCTGATGGATGGATGGACAGGAAAGGAAGGTTATATGTCCACATTGAAAGCGACATTCGCGTGCGGTTGTTTCTGGGGCGTTGAAGTTGTCTTCCGCTCCATCACCGGCGTGGTCGACGCGCAGGTCGGCTACACCGGGGGTCACACGCCGCACCCAACATACAAGCAGGTCTGCACGGGAACCACCGGCCACGCGGAGGCTGTGCAGGTGGAATACGATCCGAAGAAGGTGTCCTACGAGAAATTGCTGGAGGTGTTCTGGGCGAATCACGACCCGACGACTCTGAACCGCCAGGGACCGGATACGGGCGAGCAGTACCGTTCCGAGATTTTCACCCATTCACCGGAACAGGAAAAGGCCGCGAAAGCGTCATTGAAGAAACTCGCCGACAGCGGCAAGTTCAAGGCGCCGATTGTGACGCGCATCACGCCTGCTTCAACATTCTGGCCCGCCGAGGAATACCACCAGAGGTACCTCGAAAAGAAGGGGTTGGCGACCTGCCACGTCAAGTAGAGAACGCCATGGGAACCATCCTGTTTGTGATCGGCGTGCTGTTAAACTGCCTGGTTGCTTCCGGGTGCAACGTTTCTGCGCCCGTAAGGCAACCGGCGAAGGAGGCGAAGGGATTGAGACCCGAAATCATGCGGACCGATGAGGAGTGGCGCAAGGTTCTGACGCCGGAGCAGTACGAAGTGCTTCGCAAGGCCGGCACCGAGCGCCCGTTCAGCGGAAAATACTGGAACCACAATGAAGAAGGTGTGTACACCTGCGCGGGGTGCGGCGTTGAGTTGTTCCGATCGAAGGAAAAGTTCGATGCCGGTTGCGGGTGGCCGAGTTTCTATGACGCCGTGAACCGCGATGCGATTGTAGAACGCGAGGACAACTCGCACGGTATGCGCCGGGTGGAAGTCCTGTGCCGCAAGTGCGGAGGACATCTGGGGCATGTGTTCCCGGACGGCCCCGTGCCGACGGGATTGCGGTACTGCATCAACTCCGCCGCGATTGAGTTTGACGAGTCGAAGTAACCACAGAGAGACAGGGAAAAGGATTCGGGATTCGGGATTCAGGGCGGTTCGTGAATCGCCCCTGCGTGTGCGACTGGTTTTCGGGGTCGGTACGACCTGTGGTCGCCCACGCGAAAGGGCAGGCAGAGAGGCCATCTGTACCAACTAGATCGACTAACTGAGCGTAGATCGTGCCATTTCGAGCGTAGCAAAAAATCTGCCCCTACGGGCCCGTATGGGCGGTTGTTTTTCCCGCCGCAAGCGGCGGGCAGGGATGAACCGCAGATTCCTCACATTCGTTCGGAATGACACCCGTATGGGCGCTCGGGATGACAACTGGGCATCCTGCCTCTTCGTGCCTTTGTGTCTTTGTGGTAAAATATCCGGATTTCTGGAGGTTGGCAAGGTATGCGAATCGACAAAATGACAATCAAGGCGCAGGAAGCCCTGCGCGACGCGCAGGAACTGGCGGCCCAACGCGGGCAACCGCAAATTGAACCGGAGCACCTGCTGGCCGCTTTGCTGGCGCAGGAAGGCGGTGTTGTCGCGCCGATCCTGGGCCGATTGGGCGTGCCTCTTCCGGCATTGAGTGCGTCCGTTGAGCAAGAGATCGCACGAATGCCGTCGGTGTCCGGCGGCATGAACCAGGCATCGCCCGGGCCGCGACTGGGCAAGGCGCTGAACGCCGCCTGGGACGAGATGACGCGCCTGAAAGACGAATACGCCTCGACGGAGCACTTCCTACTGGGCCTCATTGACGACGCGGGAGCGGCGGGAAAACTCCTCAAGCAGAACGGCGTCACCCGTGACGCCGTGTACGAGGCTCTTCAGGAGGTGCGCGGCAACCAGCGGGTGACCGACGAGAACCCCGAGGAAAAGTACCAGGCGCTGGAAAAATACGGGCGTGACCTGACCGAGTCGGCGCGCAAGGGCCAGTTGGACCCGGTAATCGGACGCGACGACGAGATCCGGCGCACGATTCAAGTACTCAGCCGCCGTACGAAGAACAACCCGGTCCTCATCGGCGAGCCCGGCGTCGGCAAGACCGCCATCGTAGAAGGCCTCGCCCAGCGCATCGTGGCCGGCGACGTGCCGGAGGGCCTTAAGAACAAAAGGGTCATCGCGCTGGACCTGGGCGCCCTCATCGCCGGCGCCAAGTACCGGGGCGAGTTTGAGGACAGGCTGAAGGCAGTCCTGAAGGAAATTTCAGCCGCCGAAGGGCGCATCATCCTTTTCATCGATGAAATGCACACCCTGGTCGGCGCGGGCGCGGCAGAGGGCGCGGTGGACGCCAGCAACCTGCTGAAGCCGATGCTTGCGCGCGGCGAACTGCGGGCCGTCGGGGCAACCACACTGGACGAATACCGCAAGCACGTGGAAAAGGACGCGGCGCTGGAACGCCGCTTCCAGCCGATTGTCGTCGGCGAGCCGACCGTGGAAGACACAGTCGCCATCCTGCGCGGCCTGCGCGAGCGGTATGAGGTCCATCACGGCGTCAAAATAACGGACTCGGCGCTCATCGCCGCCGCCACGCTCAGCCACCGCTACATCACCGACCGGTTCTTGCCGGACAAGGCCATCGACCTCATCGACGAAGCCGCCAGCCGTTTGCGCATGGAAATCGACTCCATGCCCGTCGAAATCGACGAAGTCGACCGCCGCATCCGCCAGCTGACCATCGAACGCGAAGCCATCAAGCGCGACGAAACACCCGCCGCGCAGGAACGCCTTGCGGGCGTGGACACCGAACTCGCCGAACTTCGCGAGAAAATGACCGGCATGCAGGCGCAGTGGAAGCAGGAAAAAGAGGCCATCCAGGCCATCCAGGGCATCAAGGAGAAGATCGAACAGACGCGTCTGGAAGCAGAATCCGCGGAACGGCGAGCCGACCTGGGGCGTGCGGCCGAACTGACCTACGGCCAACTGCCGGGGCTGGAGAAGGAACTTCAGGAACAGACGGACCGCCTGGAAACCCTGCAGAAAGAGCACAAATTCCTGAAGGAACAGGTCGATGAAGAAGATATAGCGGCCATCGTCGCGAACTGGACCGGCATCCCGGTGACGCGCCTTCTGCAGGGCGAGGTGGAAAAACTCCTGCAGATGGAAACGAAGATACACGAGCGTGTCGTCGGCCAGAATGAGGCCATCATCGCCGTGGCAAACGCCGTGCGGCGCTCGCGTGCCGGTCTCAGCGACCCGAACCGCCCCATCGGCTCGTTCCTGTTCCTCGGCCCGACCGGCGTCGGCAAAACGGAACTGGCGCGGGCGCTGGCCGAGTTTCTGTTCGACGACGAGCACGCCATGGTGCGCCTCGATATGAGCGAGTATATGGAGAAGCACAGTGTGTCGCGACTGGTCGGCGCGCCTCCGGGTTACGTCGGATACGAGGAAGGCGGCCAACTGACCGAAGCGGTGCGCAGAAAGCCTTACGGAGTAATCCTGCTGGACGAAATCGAGAAGGCGCATCCGGATGTGTTCAACATCCTGCTCCAGATACTGGATGACGGACGCCTGACCGACGGGCAGGGGCGCACGGTGGACTTCAAAAACGCTGTCATCATCATGACCAGCAACATCGGTTCGCAGTACCTGCAGGAATACGGGGTCACGTCACAAGGGCGCGACGAGGTGATGTCGGCCCTGCGGAGCCACTTCCGGCCGGAGTTCCTGAACCGGCTGGACGAAGTGATTATGTTCCACCCGCTGAGCGCGGACCAGATCAAGGAAATCGTCGGTATCCAGTTGCGCGGCTTGCGGAAACGGCTGGAGGAACGCGAAATTACGCTGGACCTGACCGAGGCGGCGCGCATGGAACTGGCGCAGGAAGGATTCGACCCGGTGTTCGGCGCCCGTCCGCTGAAACGCGCCATCCAGCGGCACATCCAGGACGCCATCGCACTAAAAATCCTGCAGAACGAAATCCATGCGGGCGATCACGTGACGGTGGACGCGAAGGACGGCGAGTTCGTGTTCCAAACGGACTGACGTCGGCAGGGTATCAGAGGACGGTGTCGCGCGTGAAGTACTTGATCATTCTCACGCGGGTACCGTCCTTTGTGCTGTCGATGGCCACGTCGTCCATCAACGCGTACATCAGCGCGATGCCCCGCCCGCTTTCCGCCATCGGGTCCGGCATGGACGGCTCTGAAGGCTGGAAACCCGCGCCGGTGTCGGCAACTTCGATGCGCAGATGATCTTCGAAGTGGTGGGCGTGGATGGTGACGGGGGGAACGATGTCGGACGCGCCGCCGTAGCGGACGCCGTTCATGCATGCCTCGCACACGGCCAGGAGGATATCGGCCACCTGGCGCGGCTCGAACGGCAGACTCTCAGCGATACGCTTCACTTCGGTCCGCGTAACGCGGACATCGGCAAGGTTGCGGCAGGTCAGGCTCGTCGTGTGAGCGACAGAACAACACATAAAAAAAGACAGGACATCAGGGGCAGACGAATCTACCGAAAACCATTATATAACAATCGGCGAGCAAGGGAAACCTGTTTTCAGGGGTCAGGACTCAGGACTCGGATCCGGGCATCTGTCGTCAATCCTGAATCCTGAATCCCGAATCCTGTATCCTTCCGAATCACGCCGACGGTTCGGTTATCTCGTCCGGTTTGTGCTGGCGGCCGGTCAGGTACACACCCAGGCAGATAAGCACGGCGCCGCTCAGCAGGGGAATACTGAGTTTCTGGCCCTCGAACGCCATCCCGAGCGCGAAACCGACCACCGGCTGAATGAAGATGAACGCGCCGATCACTCCGACCGGCATGTGTTCCAGGCACGCGTACCACAGCGTGTAGCCGATGACCGTGCACGGTATCACCAGGAAAGCCAGCGCCCACCAAGTTTCCGGCCGGGTCGGCAGTTGGGGAAATCCCGTCCGTACGGTGCATTCCACCATCAGAAACAGTGCTCCGAACGCCAAGGCCCACGTGGTGACCGAAAGAGGATGGTAACGGTCCACCAGTGGTTTCCCGATAAGAGACACCAGCGACTCGGTGAAGAAGGCCAGCAATATCAGCGCCATGCCCACGGCATATCGCGGTTGCCACCCCTCGCCGGAAATGGCGGAACGCGCCGCCAGCAGGTAAGCCCCAATAAAGGCGAGCACGATTCCGCCCACCTGCCGTCGGTTCAAGCGCTCGCGCAGGAAAACCGCTCCCATCAGCGCCAGTATCACAGGCTCCAGCGGACTGGCAAGCGCTCGGTCCGTGGCTGAGGAGTACAGAATCCCCTCATACACCAGCACGTAGGAAACCGCGATACCCACGAAACCCATCACCGCCGCGAGTCCGTAATCGGTGCGTTTCATCCGCACCGGCGTGCGCCGGGCAAAAAGGATGACGGCCATCAGAACGGTGGTGAACAGGAACCGCCACGCCGCGGTCACGTCCGGCGTCATTTCCTTCAACGCGATGTCTGCCGCCAGATACGACGCGCCCCAGATGACGTTTTGCATGGCCATCAGGGGAACGGCATACCGGGCCACGAACCGCGCCAGTCCGCTTTTTCGAGGTGATTCGGTCACGGCAAAGGATATGGACCGGGGAAGCGGAAGGGTCAAGCGTTTCTTGGGAGCCCGTACGGGCTACCGGCTGAACCCTCTGTTCCCTAACGTTCCAGCGTCTTCAGGATGGACTTGACGGTGATGGCGTCGGTAACCAGTTCCGAAATCACGCCCAGCCGCGCGGCCGTGATGAGCACCCGCGCCTTTGCCTCGCCCGTGGTCAGCAGAACCGTACCGAGTCCCTCGCCGGTTTTGCGTCGTCGCTCGGCGCAGGCCACCAGGTGGCGGGGACCGGC
>JAKQQT010000303.1 GCA_029564025.1 Armatimonadota bacterium
GCGAAGCTTGCCGGAAAGACGTTGGGGTGCAGCCGAACATTTTTTTGAAATGCGTGGAAAAGTGTTGTGACGAGGCGAAGCCTAGCGCGGCGGCGATATCAGTGATGGGTTCGTCGCCTTCGCCGAGGCGGCGTTTGGCCGCGGTGAGGCGGCACATGAGTTGATAGTGCAGCGGCGGGAACCCGGTGGCCTGTTTGAAGACGTTGATGAAGCGGGTTGACGAGAGCGCAGCCTCTTTGGCTAGCGCGTCGAGGTTGATCTTCTGTTCAGGACGCGCGCGGATGCGGTCGATCATGGCAGACAGCTCGTCTGTCCCGGCGAGGCGTTGTTGTTTGTCAGTCAGTTCGGCGATCTCGAAGACCAGGCACATGCAGGCGCTGCGCAGCGCGAACATCCGGTAGTTTCCGCGCGGGCCGTCATAACACTTGAACAGACGGTGAAACGCCGTGGCGATGCGCGAGGTGTCCGCAAGGACACGGCAGGGCAAGGCGTTCAACCTGCGGCGGAGCGCATGGATCTCCGATGCGGAAAGACCCAAGAAGCCGGGCGGCGCGTCACGGAGGCGAAGGTGGATCCAATAATGGACATCCCCTTTCGGTAAAGCTTGAAGCCGGTGCAGTTGGTCGGGACGATTGACGAAGAGGTCGCCCGGCATGATCGTGTGTCGGTCCGGTCCGCTTTCCAGCACCAGCGAGCCGCGAAGGCAGAGTCCGATCTCAAGGCACCCGGCGTGTGCATGCTCGTCCACCGCCCAGCCGTAGCGCACGCTCCGGGTGAACCCCGCCAGCGGCACGCCGGGTACGCCGAGCTTTTCCAGATTCACCATGCGCCGTTGAATCGGCCCCGCACTGTCGAGTGTAAGCGGCATGACGCGGATCAGTGTAACGGGCCTGCTCGAAAATGGCAATCAGAAGGTCCAGGGGCGCATGGCAGTTCTGTTGGTGGATACCCTGCTTATTCGTAATCTTAATCTTAATCTTAATCTTAATCCTAATCCGCTAACCGCCGGTCGTCGGTCTCATATTCGGCCCGTTCCTCATGGATACGATCAGCGGACGTGCTGCGGATCAAGCCCAATTTAAGGGAATCGACGTCGAAGCCCTATCCAACTGGTCGTAGGCCGCCAGACTCTTTGGAAGTGTTTCCAAGCGTTCACCCGCCCACACCACAAAACGGATCGAATCCTGATAGACGGTCAACTTCTCATGGTCGAATA
>JAKQQT010000338.1 GCA_029564025.1 Armatimonadota bacterium
CAGTGGCGCCTTGATCACGGCGACCTTCGCGCTGGAGCAGGGACGAAGCGTGATGGCGGTCCCCGGAGATGTGACCAACGGCAAGAACACCGGTTGCCACCAGTTGATCAAGGACGGCGCGTGCCTGGTGCAGACCGCCGATGATGTTCTGCTGGAACTGGGTGTGCCTTCCGCCGTTCTGCCGGCCGGCCCCGCCGAAACCTTACCGTTGCCCCTCGACCTGACCTCCGATGAATCCGCCGTGATGGGGCTTCTGTCGCTGACACCCGTCGAGATGGAAGATATCATCGCCAGCACCCAATTGTCGGCTCCCGCCGCTTCCGCCGCGCTGATGATGCTGGAGATCAAAGGCCTTGTCAAACGCTTGCCGGGCAACGCTTACGTCCGCGCGGGATACGGATGATGGATGATGGATCAGCAGGGCACAGCGTGCTGTGCCCCTACCCGAATCCCGAATCCCGAATCATGAATCCTCACATTTCGTTGTAACCTCTTCCCCATCCGCCGCGTAGTGCATTTCGAAGGAAACGGCTGACGCCCCCGGTGGGTAACACCGGATGGGGAAGAAGGAATCATGAATACGCACAAAGATCGAAACACCGGATTGAAGCCCAGGAAGGTTTACCACCTGACCGACGAGCCTCGACGGTTTGATAATATGGACGCCGCGCTGGAATCGCTCTGGCGCAGTTACGGTTCCGTGGAGGAACCGACTCCCGCGACAAGTGAAGTTCCGGCGCCCCGGTTCAAACTGAACCTGGACGATCCCTACGCCAATCCGAAACCGGTTCGCAGGCGAGCATCAGGCCGGTCATTCGCCCTGGCTCTGTGACAACCTGAAAGCGGCCGAAAGCCGCCAATTGCATAGCGAGAGAACGGCCACCCGAAAGGGTGGTCGTTCACCATTTCGGCATGGTAACCTTCGGCATGATCTCCGCCGCCTCTTCCCAACACGCGGCGCCGAAAGCGGCCAGTTCCTGGTCCTGAATATTCATCTCCACGGCGGTTCGGTGGGTCGGTTGTTCCGGGTCTTTCGTGAACAGCGCCATCAGCACGTATCCGCCGGTGGCTTCCTTCCACAGAAAGAACTCAACGCGTTCACCCGCGATCGGGGTCCACAGGCGCGAAACGGCGTCGCCGCGCAGTTTCCGGCGCGCGCGGGCGTCGGAGAACCACTGGCACCAGCGCCAGACCTCCGGCGCGGCGATCATACCCTCGGCCGCAACTTCCTGCTTCCACTCCGCGCCTGCCCGAAGGCGGACTTCCGCTGTCCAGCGCATTGCCTGGTCTTCGACCGGAACGAACGTAAACCGTATCAGGTCTCCCAGTTGTGCCATGTCAGTCGATTCTCCTTTCCGCTATCAATACCCACGTTTTACCGCCCAACCGCGTCACCACCAGGATCACCGGCGCGCCGCCCTCGTTCTTCAGGGCTTTTCGTGTTGCGTCCACATCCAACGTTACGCCGCGCTTGCGCACTTCCTCCGCGTGCCAGCCGCGTTCGCGGATCAGCGCCTTGATCCGCTTCAGGTTGAACGGAACGCAGTCCAGAACGGTCAACGTCTGCGCCCAGGGCGTGTGGATTGGAATGTCACTGCTGAGGTATGAAATCGTCGAGTCGATGCGCCAGGCGTCCAGTTCCTGCGCCAGCGTATCAACGCAACCCGCGCGCGCCACGGCCGGATCGGGATCCAGCAGATAACCTCCCGGCGGTCGGACCGGCGCGCGCCCTTCACCCGGTACCATGGAAAGGCCTTCCGGAAGGATCGACGCTCGGCGATCGGCGGTTTTCAGCGCTCCGAACCAGAGGACGGTCTCCTTCAGTTCGCCGTTCAGCGAAATGAACTCGGCTTCGGCGTCCGGCGGGATGTCGCCGTGGGCAATCGCCGGACTGCATTTTACGCCGATAGGAACGCTGTCCGCCCGTTCCCGCAGTGCTCTCAGCGAAGGCTCATAGCGATCGGGGTGCGTCACCCTCAGCCCGCCCGGACGACGCGAGGGATCGGCCCAAACCGCGCCTGCTGTTGGTGGTTCCGCCAGGCAGTTTGCAATACGGAACGAGGCTTGCTCCTCAAGGCCAAGGGCTTCGGCGTTCGCCTGGGCGATAGCAACGCGGAGTTCATCCGTGTCCAGACCCTCAATCCGTGTAACTTCGGCCAGGGCCAGCGAATCGGCGCCGATACCGCAACACCAGTCTGAAACGCGGCTGAATTCCCTGTACCGGCGGGCGCGCCACGCGGAGACGGCATACGAGGACGCCTGTTCGAAGGCATCGCGGGTAAAGAACATGTGATTTGCGTGGGGAAACCGCCCGACCGCTTTTCGCCGAAGAAACGCCATTTCCACCGCCGCCGAAGCCAGTTCCGGCGGAAACGATTTGCGCAACGTCGTTACCGCTTTCAAGGGATCGTCGTACAGCGCCGCCTCTTCCAGCGCGCGCGAGCCTTGCGGGCTTCTCAGTGATTCCAGCAACTCGATGGTCATCGATCAGAACGGCAACAGCGAGGTCACTCCGGAAACGCCACCCGCGGTGACCGGTTGATCCGGATCGAGGTGGTTCTTGTCCAGGTAGGCCAAGGCAATCACGCCGAAGCGCGGCGAGTTCACGGCGCTGGTGATGATTCCGATATCTGTGCCATCGTGTAGAACGGCGTTACCCGGCGCGGGCACAACGTTGCCTTCCAGCCGGATACCGCGCAACTGTTTTGCCGGCTGACCGCGCGAGTGGATACGCGCGATGATTTCCTGGCCCGGGTAGCATCCCTTGGCGAAACTGACGGCCTTGCCGACGAGATTCGCCTCCAGCGGGATGGTTCGATTGGTGAGTTCCGCGCCCCAGGTCGGGATGCCGGACTCGACGCGCAGGATATCCAGCGTCTCGGGTGATCCGTCGTGGCAACCTCCCGCGATCAGCGCCTGTCTGATTGCCGGCATGCGCTGTGGCGGAGCATAGATATCCAGGCTACCGACCCACCCGCGCGGCCTGGCCGCGATGATCATGTCGTCCTTCGGCAGGCAGTGGCCTTCGGGCATATCGTTTGCCTCGATGTCGAGGACCTTCGTCACGATTTCCGGCGCGCCCGGACCCAGCACCGTCACAAGGTCAAGAGCGCCGGTTGCATCCTCCAGTTCAATGCGCTCCATGATGATGTACTTCTCCAGCGTGGACATCAGCGGAGCAAGTGTGTCCGCGGAGGTTTCAACGAGGATGGTCTCTTCATCGAGGATCCAGGCGTAAAGGTCGGCGATCAGGCGCCCGTCGATCGCCAGAACACAGGCCCACGCGCTCTGTCCCGAGGTCAGCGACAGAAAATCGTTGCTGACCATGCGGTGCAGATATTCCTGGGAGTCGGGCCCCAGCATGCGAAATCGGGCGCCGTTGATTACAGGGAACAGGACCGCGCTGGACGCGGCCGCTTCGTATTCGGTTTGCGTGGACATTGGATTCGCCTTCCCTTATATAGCGCGCCGGTTGACGCCTCTATCGTAGCATGGTTCCCCGTCAGGCGCGTATCGAGGCCGGATTTCGTGGTACAATGACAACATCCAGCAACACGGAGCCAATATATGAACAATCACCGACGCCCCTCGGGTTTCACCCTGATCGAACTGCTTGTTGTCATTGCCATCATCGCCATCCTCGCCGCCATCCTCTTTCCCGTTTTCGCCAAGGCGCGCGAACGGGCCAAGATCTCGACGTGCCAGAGCAACCTGAAGCAATGCGGCGTGCAATTTCTGATGTATGCCGCCGACTACGACCAGCGTCTCCCGTACGCGAAAGATCCCTCGGACGGTAATCACTTCGAAGGCAAGAGCGGTGTCAAGGGACCTTTGCCGCTCATCTGGAACGTAATGAAACCTTACGCGGGAACCACCGAGCACTGGCGGTGCCCCAGCGACGCGGGCCACTACGCGCCTTACGCGATTGCCGTGGACGACAAGGGCGGCCTTAAGACCCCGCGCGCCAAGCAACCGTGGTGGCAACTGCACAATGGCGGCAGTTACTATTACAACACCCGCATCGGAATTCAGACGCGCGGAGTCGCTGGCTCTAAATGGAGCGGAAGTACCGACAGCCTTCCGTCGTCCATCGTCGGGCAGGACGGCGTGCGGCGGCCGATATCCGCGGCCAACGTGGTGATGGCGTACGATCCGGGCCGGTGGCACGTTGCCCAGGCGAACACCAACGATGTCAACTACACGAAGTACGCGGAACCGATATCGGTGATGCTGGACGGCCACGTTGAGAAGATGAACTACACGAAGTGGTACAACGACTACTACGCGAATCCCACGTACGGCCTGTGCGGGGCTTACTGAAAGACCCCGGCGCTTTACATCATCAAGCGTGATGGCCTAAAGTACAAGCGAAAAACCGCGGGAATACGCGTGTAGACCTATGAACTTCGACCCGACCAGACACCTGACGACCGAATCCTCCCAGCAAAACGGGGTGGTTATCTTTACCCTCAACGGTGAATGCGATATGCACACCGCCCCGTATGTGCGCCTTGAGGTCTCCCCCATCCTTCAGGCCGCCGGGAGCGTGGTCATCGATTTGCATAACGTAACGTTCATGGATTCGGCCGGCTACGGCATGCTGGTGGGACTCGCGCGCATCGCCACCGACAACGGCGGGAAGATGTGTATCCTCGCCCCCACCACCGGCATCGTCGCCTCCGGCCTGAAGGTCCTCCAGGTCGGCGACTGGATACCGATAGCCAACACGCTGGAAGACGCGCTGACGCGGATTAAGGATTAAGAATTAAAGATTAAGGATTAAAGATTCAAAATTAAAGATTCAGGTTATTGGGTTGGCAGTAGTGAAAACTGAGAATCTCGTTGTTGAAAAGAGTTACCAGTTAGCTATTAGCATAGTGCGTTTGTACCAGCACCTGTCGGCTACGAAAAAGGAATTCGTGCTCTCGAAACAACTCCTGCGTAGTGGCACCAGCATCGGGGCGAACGTTGAAGAGGCCGTTGGCGCCCAATCGCGTGCTGACTTCATCGCCAAGATGTCGATTGCTTACAAGGAAGCACGAGAAACGGATTACTGGCTTCGCTTGCTGAGAGACACAGACTATCTAAACCAAACAGAATTCGAAAACATGCAAGCGGAGGCCAAATCGGTTTGTCGCATAATAGCATCGATCCTTATATCTCTCAAATCACCGCAATCGACTGATTCCGGTTCGAATCCTTAATCTTTAATCTTTAATCCTTAATCGCCTACGTTCGCCAATAGATTTTCCACCTGGTGAACATCCGTACCGACAAAGCCACCAACAGCGTCACGAAGATGCACTTCCAGAAGCCGGCCCAGGGGGTTGGCGTCATTCGGTCCATCCACGGGCCGATCCCCGTCAGGAACAGCAACGCCCCAATGAAGTTCGTGTGACCCAGGTAGGCGATCATCGGATTCTGGCCGTTGTCCACCAGCAGACCGATCCACCGTTTCCCGGAGAACACATCGGCGATCACCGTGAAGGTCATCAGCAGAAGGCTTGACAGCGAAACGGTGACGAAGTAGAAACTCAGCGTGGCGCGCCCTTTCTGGATACCTCCCTCGTACGGCTCCAGCGCCAAACCCAGAACAAGCCAGAAGGCCGACCACGTAAAGATATTCCTCAGCAGATGCTCCGTATTGGTCAACGGATTGCGAACAAGCGCCCATCCCGCGGCGCACATCACGAAACAGGCGATCGCGGTTTCGGTGGTGTGCCGCGTGAACATACCGGTCAGCACCACGGGCACGAACGCAAAGCACAGCAGGGCCAACAGCGAGGAGCGCCATCCCGGCCAGTGCCGTTCGGGCGCCGGATTGCGATCGCGAATCCAGTTGAGAAGAAAATCGCCGACGATTGTACCCGGAACGATCACGCAAACGTATTGAAGGTAGCGGAACTGGTACAGCCAGTCGGCCGGAGTCCAGTTCCAAACAGTCTGGGTCCAGCCCGGAACATCGTGCGACAGGCGGAATGCGACATAAAGGGCGATGAATCCGAGCCGCAGGATCACATTCCCGCGCGTGATGAGCCAGATGATGGTGCCGACCAGCGCCATGTTCGCCAGGACCATCAGAATCGTGTCGAACCGCTGGACCGAGAAGCCCCTGCCGTCCGCGTAGGTTTGCGCGGCCAGCAGGGCGATCACGCCGGCCCATCCAAGCAGGCGCACAAGCCATTGAATGCGGACGGGCCATTTGTCGGGGAAGCGGGACAGAACCGGGAACACCAGGAAGAACGCCAGCAGTGCGACCAGCATCGTCGTCCGGTCGGGTGAAGCGGACAGGCTGAACGGTCGGACGTGCTGAACGAACAGCGAGAAGAACGCCAGCAGGACGAAACGGCGCACGGCGTTCCACACCGCCAGCCATATTGATGCTCCGGAACCGAGTCGTTTCGACAGCGCCAGCGGGAAGGCCGCGCCCATTGAGAACAGAAACGTCGGCCACACCAGATCGACCCAGGTGATGCCGGGTATTTCCGGGTGGAATGCGTTGGTGGGCGGTGGATTCTGAGCGTGGAACATCCAGGCCGGCAGGGTGTTTGGCAGGATGCCGGACAGCACCATGCCCAGGATGGCGATTCCGCGCAGGGCATCCAGGGCGTAAGCCCGGCGTGACTCGGGCTTGCCAAGCGGCGGGACGGAAGGGGCGGCGACGGCGATTGCGACCGGCATAAGCGTTCCTCGGTTAATATCGGGGCCGCGCGGGGCGGCCGAATGCTACTGTGTATTGTAAGCGCGATAACCACGGTTTTCACGCACCGTCCGATGCAAGGGAAAAGAAGAGAAATTCGCGTATGAATGTCGCCACAATCAACAACCTGACGGTGCGCTACGGCGCCAAAACCGCCATCGAGGACCTGACCGCCGATATCCCCGAGGGGTGCGTCGGACTGCTTGGGCCGAACGGTGCGGGTAAAACGACGCTCCTGAAAACTCTGATGGGTTTCCTCAAACCGGCGAAGGGCGGCGGAAGCGTGATGGACTGCCGCTTCGACACGCAGGGTTTGCGCATCCGGCAACTCACCGGCCTGATGCCGGAACAGGACTGCCATATCCCGGGCCTCAGCGCCGTCGAATTCGTGGCCTACGCCGGAGAACTGGCGGGAATGCCGCGCGAGCAAGCGATGCGCAGGTCGCACGAGGTTCTGGAATACGCCGGTCTCGGCGAGGCGCGCTACCGGCCGGTGGAAACCTATTCCACCGGCATGAAACAGCGCATCAAACTGGCGCAGGCGCTTGTTCACGGGCCCAAACTGATTTTCCTGGACGAACCGACGAACGGCCTGGACCCGGACGGGCGCGATGAAATGCTGGCCCTGGTGCGCGACATCTCGCACGGCAAGGGCGTCAACGTGGTGGTTTCCTCGCACCTGTTGCCTGACATCGAGCGCACGTGCGATACCGTGATCGTAATGGCCAACGGACGCGTGGTGGAGCAGGGCGAGATATCCACCTTGAAGCAGGTTGCACAGAAACAAGTGGCGGTGGAACTCCGCATCGCCAGCGATGAATTCGTTTCCGCGCTTGAGGCGCGCGGCGCGCGGTTGCTGAGCGCCCAGGGCAGTCATTACCGCTTTGCGTTGATGGATCACGAGGACGACATCGGCCGGTTGCTGTTTGAAACCGCGAAGGCGTCCGGCGCCCAGATCCGCGGATTCCATCCGGCGTTGCGGTCGCTGGAGGATATCTTCCTGGAGGCGGTGCAATGACCATCGAAACACCCGGCAACGGGAATCAACCGATCGCCGACCTCAGTTACCGGAACTACGACGGGCCGTTGAAGACGCGCCGTTTTCGATGGTGGATCGTCGCCCTGGCCAACATGCGCCTCACAATCCGGAAGAAGGCGTTCTGGATCGTGGCGGCGGTGGCCACCCTGCCGTACATCTTCCAGGGATTGTCGCTGTATATCCAGTCGATGACCGAAAACGCGCCGATGATGCACCTCAATCCGATGCTGGCGGCGCAAACGGAGCGGACATTCGCGCTCAGTTTCTTCATGGCCTTTAACGGTCAGATGCTTTGGCTGTTCATCGTCGCCCTGATGTGCGGCGCGAACAGCATCGCCGCCGACAACCAGACGAACGCCCTGCTGGTGTATCTCTCCAAGCCGGTGACCAAGTGGGACTACCTGATCGGGAAATGGATGAGCGTGTTCCTGACCATCTGGTTCGTGGCCCTGGCGCCGGCGCTGATCATGTTCATCTACTGCATGCTCAGTTACAGCGGCGACGGTTTCCTGACAAAAGAGCCCACGCTCTTCTTGCGGATGCTGGTTGCCACCGCGATACCTGCCTTTCTGCACGCGAGTCTGCTGGTCGGCGTCTCGGCGTGGTCCAAAACGGGACGCATGGCCGGCGCGGCGTATGCGGCCTTTTTCTTTATCACAACTGCAATTGTTTCGGTGGCGACGATTATCCGGTTCGGTATGAATCCCGCCAAGGGAACGTTGATGCGGCATCTGACGGTTGAGGGCGTGATGCAGGGACTGGCGCAGAACGTGTACGGTGTGACGATGCGGCTTCCGAAGTTCAGCAAGGCCTTCGAGATGAAAGAACTGACATTGTCGCCGCCGAATCCGTGGGTCCTGCTGGCGGTGTTCGTCGCGCTCTGCCTGATAGGAATCGCCGCCGCGCGGGCGCGGATACGTGCGGTGGAGGTGGTAC
>JAKQQT010000381.1 GCA_029564025.1 Armatimonadota bacterium
CAGACCGGCACGCAGCACCGTTCGAAAACGTTAATCCGAACAGCGCTAACTTACGTTCGGGAAGGGGGCCCCGGAAAAGTGAAGCAGGCGTTCGCCCTGTGGCAGAAAATGCCGGTTCCGACGGTTGGTCCGTCATATACCCCTTGAACCCGAAACTGCCGGAAGAACCCGTTCTGAAGGGACTGGACTGGAAACAGTAGGTCGGCCCCGCACCGATGCGCCCCTATAACAGCTTGTACCATCGCAATCCCACCCCTCACTCGGTATTCTGGGCCTGGTGTTCTGATTTCGGGATGGGCCCTATGACTAAACAGAGTGTCCATTACTGCGACAACATCCAATGGGCACAGCGCATGGAGGAGTCAGGGCCTGAGCTGCCTGTTCAGGGATGACTTGCAGGTGCAAACACAAGTTTGTTCTTTCAAAGGGCGCTTCCGGGTTTAGTGTGTGATTTTTCATTGAGCGGGGTAGAGTTCGAGGCCGCCGAGGTAGAAGAACACGTCGTTCTTGAAACGCTCCCTATTGCGGTAGCCGCATGACTGGAGGACGAGTTCCGATATGCGGCTGTTGATGGCTTCCGCCGGGCCGTTGGAGATTCGGAGCCGGAAGTACGTGAGGATGTTTCGAAGATGGGCTTTGAACATACGGGCGACCTTCTTGACCGGTTCAAGCCGCGTGGCCATCGCTTCGCGGTACCACTCCTTGAACGTCGCGGCGGCGGCGTCCTCGTCGGGGGACTTCCAGAAGTCGCGCCAGAGTTCCTTGACCGCCCACGCCTTGGCCGTTTTGAGCCTGGTGTTCTCGATGAGCTTACGGAACCGTATCACCCACTTGGAGGGCACGTTCTCCTCGCCGTAAAGCCACAGCATACGGCTGCCCTTCAGGGTGTCGTCCTGCCGGTAGGCCAATGCCGCGTGTTCGGACCGGCGGACCTGGTCGACCGCCTTGTTCATGTACGTCGCCAGGTGATAAGGATCGTGCACGATCTTCTCAACACCCTGCGGCACGTGCGTGACGGTGGAGTCCCAGAACGGCTGCCACATGTCCATCGCGACGGCCTCCACGCCCTCTTGCCGCTCCGCGCCCAGCCCGAGCCAGAACACATCCAGAGTCTCCCGCTTCCGTCCGTCGCCCATGTGCAGCACGCGGGCGCGGCCCGCGTCCAGCGAGCTGACGACCGTGACGTAGTCCTGCCCGCGCCCGACCGCCTTTTCGTCTACGCAGAGCCGGCGCACCGGCTCATCGGCCCGCCGGGCCAGCCCCCGTCTGACTGCCCGCTGCTTGATCCCGTCCGCCTCGTCCCAGGAGATCCGCAGCAGTCCCGCGGCCTGTTTCGTGGAACAGGCCTGCAGCACGTCGATGGCGAACCGCTCAAACAGCGCCGTGAAGCGGCCGCGAGGCTCCGACCACGGGACCTTGACCGTCCGGGCGCCGTGATCCGGGCAGATCACCCTCGGCACGTCCGCCACGAGGAAGGTCTTGAACTGGCAGGAGTCCAGATGCCGCCACTTCCGCCGGTCCGAGCCGTGGCCACGCATCTTGCGCCCGCATTCCGGACAGCCCCAAAGCTCGTCCCCATTCAAAGCCATCTCAATCTCCACCGTCTGTGCCGCCGCGTCCAACCGCACCGCCGCCACATGCCATGGCGAGGTGTCCCCGAGAATCTGCTGGTAAAGGCTCGTGTCTTTCATGCCGCACAGTTTACAAAACCCAATGGCTTTTCACACACTAAACCCGGAAGCGCCGTTTTGATCAGTCTCGGCAGCGCCCCCGTGTAAAACAAGTCCTGGCATCGCTACTGTCCGGTTAAATTCGATCCGATCACCAGATCAGCCCTGTAAACACTGGTTGAAATCGATGTCATGAGTTTTTTCGATTTCATTTTAAAGTCGTTTCCTCCAACCTTCTTCCTCGAACAACGAGGGGAGGGGCGCATCATGCACGAGGGAAGGACCGTTTTTGCCCAGCTCATGGATTGGCTGCCGAAGTACGAGATGGCGAAGTGTGTCAAAAGGTACAGGGGCGACTTCCATGTCAGGGCCATGAAATGCCACGAGCAGTTCATGATTCTTGCGTTTGCCCAGCTGACGTACAGGGAGAGCCTTCGGGACATCGAGACTTGTCTGCGGGCGCTCGGGACGAAGCTGTATCACAGCGGAATAAGGTCCCGCGCATCCCGCAGCACGCTGGCGGACGCCAACGAGAAGCGCGACTGGCGCATCTTTTCCGACTTCGCGCACGTCCTGATCTCGCAGGCCGCAGACCTCTATGCGGGAGAGGACTTCGGCGCGGAACTGACGGAGGCCGCCT
>JAKQQT010000384.1 GCA_029564025.1 Armatimonadota bacterium
CCCTCCGGCGCCTCTTCCACCAGAAAAACAACCTCGTTCATGTGTCCACCTCAATGTGCTCGATCAAAGTGTACCACGGTAAGCCTGATACCTGATACCTGAACCCTGACACCTGATCCCTATACTGTATCTTAGCCGACACCCATGGAACTCATCGACACACACGCTCATTTACAGGCCGACGCATTCGACGGCGACCGCGCGGAAACGCTGGAACGCGCCCGCCAGGCAGGGGTAACCCGCGTCGTCGCCATTGGGGCCGATCTCGCGTCCAGCAAAGCGGCTTTGGCGCTGGCGGACGGGAATCCGTCCATTATCGCCACCGTGGGCGTGCACCCGCACGATGCCAGGAACTTCACGCAGGACCAATGGGACGAACTGGTGGAGATGGTGGGCGATGACCGGGCGAGGGCAATCGGCGAAATCGGATTGGACTACCATTACGACTTCTCACCGCGCGAGGCCCAGCAGTTCGCCTTTCAAAGCCAGCTCAGCCTCGCCGCCACGTTCGGACTGCCGGTTGTGGTCCACGAGCGCGAAGCCTTCGATGATATGCTCGCCACGCTGAAAGTCGCCTTCCGCGAGGGGCCGCCTTCCGAGGACGGGGGCGTCGGACACATAGGCCACGTGGTCATGCACTGCTTCCTTGGAGATACAGAACAGGCGCGCGTGTGGCTGGACCTGGGCTGTCACATCGGAATCGGCGGCGCGGTGACGTTCAAGAAGATGGAAGCCTTGCGCGAGGCGGCGGCCTTCATTCCGCTGGACCGGTTGTTGCTGGAAACCGACTGCCCGTATATGGCGCCGCACCCGCACCGGGGTCAGCGCAACGAACCGGCGCATACCGCCCTTGTGGCTCAAACCGTGGCGGAAATGAAGGGCTTGAAGCTGGACGATGTGGCGCGCGCGACGACGGACAATGCCTTCCGCGTGTTCGGAGCGTGGTGATGGCGGGTAGCGGGACCATACTGCGCGGCCGCGTCATTCACGCGCCGGAGTTCGGGTCGCTCCGGGAATGGCGGGACGGCGCCGTGGTGTGGGATGCGACCGGTGTGATCACCGACGCCGGTTCCGCCCGTGACCTCCTGGCACGGAACCTGGATGCCCGCATCATCGACGTTCGGCCTTGGGTGGTGATTCCCGGGCTGGTTGACACGCACACGCACCTCCCACAGTACCCGGCGGCGGGAATTGGCTCGGGTGAGCTACTGCCGTGGCTGGAGCGCTTCATATTCCCTCTGGAGCATGACTTCCGCGTGGAACAGGCCGAGCGCCTGGCTCCGCTTTTCTTCCGGGAACTGGCCCTCAACGGCATCACATCGTGCGCGGTGTACGCGGCTTTGTGGGAAGATAGTTGCCAGGTGTGTTTCCGGCACGCCGAAGCCAGCGGTTTGCGCGTGACGATGGGCAAGATGATGATGGACTATGCCACGTACTCCGAGACGGCGCCGGTACGCATCGTGGAGCAGTCGCTGGAAGAGACGGACCGTTTGTGCCGGCAGTGGCACGGGCGCGACAACGGACGCTTGCGGTATGCGGTAAGCCCGAGGTTCGCGGTGGCCTGCACGGAACAGCTGATGCGCGGAGCGGCGGATATCGCGAACAAGCACGGCGCGACCATCCAGACGCACCTTGCCGAGAACGGCGAGGAAGGCGATGTGGTGGCGCACCGCTTCCCTGACGCACGGGATTACACCGACGTGTACGACCGGTGCGGTTTGCTGGGACCTCGTACCATATTAGGGCACGCCATTCATCTGTCGGACCGGGAGATCGACCGGATTGCCGAATCGGGATCGTCCGTGGCGCACTGCCCGACGTCGAATTTCTTCCTGCGAAGCGGCTTGATGGACCTGTGGCGCCTGCGGGACGCCGGTATCACGGTGGGGCTTGGTTCGGACGTTGCGGCGGGCCCCGAGTTGAATCCGTGGCGCGTTCAAAGAGCCGCCATCGAAACACGGAACGCGCTGGCCGTGACAAAGCCGACCACGCCAGCGCTGGAACCGAGGCATGTGTTCCACCTGGCGACGGTCGGCGGAGCGCAGGCCTTGGGGCGCGGCGATGAAACCGGCGACTTTGAGGTCGGCAAGCAAGCCGATGCCGTGGTGTTGAATCTATCGGCGGTCGTGCCGCCCGGCGCCGACGTCGAGGCCCTGAACGCGGACGAGGTTCTTGCCTTGTGCTTGTGGCGCGGCGACGCGCGGATGACGAAAAGGGTGTTTGTGGGCGGACGCGAATTGGGGATTAAGGATTAAGAATTAAGGATTACGAATTATGACAGAGTCTGTCTGTTAGTCACGCTTTTCATTATTTACGTTCATGTGGCCGTCATTCCGAACGAATGTGAGGAATCTGCGGTTAATTCGCTAAGCTCGAAATGACGTTTTTAAACACTTCATTACAAAACCATACGCCCGGGATTATTACTGACCCTGATATACTGAAAAGGAAATAAACAATGGCGGAACGGATCATCAATGCGCTGGTGTGGGACGAGAATCCGGGGCACGCTCCCAAGGAAGTTTACCCGAACAGCATTCGCGGCGCGGTGGCCGACGGTCTGAACGAACTTGGCGCGGGCCGGGTTAAGGCCGTGACGGCGCATCAGGACGAGCCCGACCAGGGATTGGGCGAGGAACGCTTGTCGGCGGCGGATGTGCTGGTCTGGTGGGCGCATATCCGGCACCACAAGTTGGACGACGATGTTCTTGCACGCGTGATCAGGCACGTGGAGGAACGAGGGATGGGCTTCATTGCCCTGCACTCGGCGCATTACTCGCGTCCGTTCAAAACGCTGTTGCACGACGAGGGGCACCTGAAGGGCGGGTGGCGCGAACTGACGCCGATGGAACCGGAAGAGATACGGGTGTGCGCGCCGAACCATCCGATCGCACAGGGCGTTTCGGACTTCCGCCTGGAGCACGAGGAGATGTACGGCGCGCCGTTTCAGGTCCCGCCGCCCTCGTGCGTGGTCCTGCAATCGTACTTCCCGCACGACGGGCGTTATTTCCCGAGCGGTATCACGTGGACCGTCGGCCCGGGCAAGACGCCGGGCTTCACCAGCGGCGGCGGCAAGGGCGAGTGCGAGGGCGAAGGCATTGCGCGGATGTTCTACTTCCGCCCCGGCCACGAAACCGAACCGACCTACTTCCACCCCGTGGTACGAAGGGTATTGTTGAATGCCGTCGTTTGGTGTGCAAGGGGCAGTTAAGAATTAAAGATTAAGGATTAAGAATTGCCTGACTCCCGCCCTTTGGGCACCCCCTTCCCGCTCGCGGGAAGGGGGACGGGGTGTTAGGTTATTTCCTCAATCATTCCTTGTGTCTTTGTGGTAAGAAATGTTTGAATCTCTATCCGATAAACTGACCTCCGTTTTCAAGCGGCTTCGCAGTCGCGGGCGTTTGACCGAGAAGGACGTAACCGACGCCCTGCGCGAAGTGCGCCTGGCCTTGCTGGAGGCCGACGTCCATTTCAAGGTCGTCAAGGACTTCATCGCGGTCGTCAAGGAGCGGTGCATCGGCGCGGACGTGCTGGAATCGCTGGGCGCGGTGGAAACCGTGGTCAAGATCGTCCACGAGGAACTGACGAAACTCCTGCAGGGCGACGGCACCCTTCCGGACACGCTTCAGACGAGTCCGAAGGGCATCTCGGTGTACCTCATGGTCGGTCTGCAGGGCTCCGGAAAGACGACCACGGCGTCCAAGATTGCCGCGTGGTCGCGCAAGAAGGGCAACCGTCCCCTACTGGTTGCGTGCGACGTGTACCGTCCCGCCGCTATTCAGCAGTTGGAGACGCTGGGACGGCAGTTGAACATACCGGTCTTTTCGCTTGGCGACCAGGTGGACCCTGTGGACATCGCCATCAAGTCGCTGGACGAGGCGAAGGCGCACGGCAACGACCTGGTGATCATCGACACCGCCGGCCGATTGCACATCGACGAGCCTCTGATTCGCGAGGTTCAGCGTATCCACGAAGAGTTGGAACCGGTCGAGATCCTTCTGGTGGTGGACGCGATGACCGGCCAGGACGCGGTGAACGTGGCGCAGGCATTTCACGAGGCGTTGCCGATCACCGGGCTTGTGATGACGAAACTGGACGGCGACGCACGCGGCGGCGCGGCGATCAGCATGCGGGCGGTGACCGGCGTGCCGATCAAACTGATGGGCCTCGGCGAGAAGATGGACGCGCTGGAGCCGTTCCACCCGGAGCGCATGGCCGGCCGCATCCTGGGCATGGGCGATGTGCTGTCGCTGATCGAGCGTGTGGAAGGCGAGATTGACGAGCGCAAGGCCCTCGAGATGGAGAAGAAACTGCGCGAGGCGCGCTTCGACTTCGAGGACTACCTGGACCAGCTTCAGCAGGTGCGCCGGCTCGGACCGCTGGACCAGGTGATGAAGATGATACCCGGCATGGGCGCCCAGATGCGCGGCGTGGAAGTGGACGAGAGCCAGCTGGGACGCGTGGAAGCGATCATCCGCAGTATGACGCTTCAGGAGCGCCGCCATCCCGAGATTCTGAATGGAAGCCGTAAACGCCGCATCGCGATGGGAAGCGGAACGAGCGTGGAGGAGGTCAACCGGCTGATCAAGCAATTCGAGGAGATGCGCCGGATGATCAAGGGATTTGTCGGGATGGATAAAATGATGAAAGGCAAAAAGCGCGGCAGAGGCTTGCACATGCCTTTCCGGAAAAACTAGCCCCGGTCCGGCGTCCAGGACGGACGCCCCGCCGGCAAACCGGCTCGCAAGGGCCATTGCCCGTTCGCCCCGGCCGGGTGAGCGGAGACTCAAGAGGAGACACTCATGGCCGTTCGACTTCGTCTGAAGCGCCTTGGCGCGCGCCACCGCCCGTTTTACCGCATCATCGCCGCGGACAGCAAATCCCCGCGCGACGGCCGATTCATCGAGACAATCGGCACGTACAATCCCCTCACCGATCCTTCGGAGATAAAGGTCAAGGCCGACCGCCTGGCGTACTGGCTGGGCGTGGGCGCGTTGCCCACCGACAGCGTCCGCCAACTGCTTAGAACCGGCGGTTACACCGACGAAAAGGGCAAAATCAAGACCGAGACCACCCCGACCGGTGTGGAGGAGTGAATTATGATTAGGAATTAAGATTTTAGAATCAAGAATTGATGCGATTCCCCTGTGTCAAGGGCGCAATTGGATTGATCTTGATCTAAAATCCTTAATCCTTAATCTTTAATTCTTAATCGAATTATGAAAGAACTAGTAACGTTCATCGCACAGTCTCTGGTGGACGATCCCGACCAGGTTCGCGTGACCGCCGTGAAGAGCGACCGGTCGGTATCGTACGAGATCAAGGTTGCGCCGGGTGAGATGGGCAAGATAATCGGACGCGGCGGGCGCGTGATCCACAGTATCCGCTCGCTTGTGAAAGCCGCATCCGCCAAGACGGGCGAACACGCTTACGTGGACGTCATGGACTGAGACCGGGGACGGTTTCGGAGGAAATAATGCAGATCAAACGTCCCGTGGCTGTGGTCGCCATCGTCACGGAAACCTTCAAGAAGGAACTCATCGACGAACTGGAAGCGTCGATCGAGGAAGTGAACAACAACCAGCAGGCGCTGGATTCGCAGGCGCGTCGGTACCTGCTTCAACTGCAGTCGACCGACCTGACGCAGTCATCGGCTTTCCGCCGGCAGGTGGAGGTCGAAAAAGCCAAGATGGACCAGGTGAAGGCCGAGCGGAAGGCCCAGTTGGAAGCCGCCCAGAACCTGGAGATTGGAAGCGAATTCCCGCGCGGCACGGTGGAATCCGTGGTGGACCTGAACGTCGGCGACAACCTGTTCGACCGGCTGGGCAAGGCCGAGATCGTCGTGAAAGACGACGTGATCGTGGAGATTCGTGGCGAATAAGCCTTCACGTCCTCCGTTTCCAAAAGCCGGAACGCCGACAAGCCCGGACGAGGTTGTCATCGGGCGGGTGGCCGGCTGTTTCGGTGTGCGGGGGGAACTGAAGATCGAGCCGCTTGTCGACCTTCCGGAACGCTATGCGAACCGGCAACCGTTGACAGCGATTTTTTCGGACGGGCGCCGCGGGGAATTGACACCCATCGGCGCCCGTTCGCACAAGTCCCACATCCTGGTCCGCTTCGAGGGCGTCAACAACGCGAATGAAGGCGAACTGTTGCGTGGTGTTCTGCTGGTAGTGCCGAGATCCGAACTGGGCGAACTGCCGGAAGATACTTACTACGTCAACGATCTGGTGGGTCTGACGGTGGTAACCACGTCGGGCGAGGAGATCGGCCCGATCCTGCAGGTGCTGGAATCTCCGGCGAACGATGTGTACGTCACGGCGCGGGGAATGGTGCCCGCGGTGAAGCAGTTTGTGCGCGAGGTGAACCTGACGCAAGGTCGGGTGCTGGTGGAGCCGATCGACGGAATGTTCGAGCCGGCTTGTGGAGAGGAAGCGTAATATGAAAAGTTTTCGTTGCAGACTATTTGGCGCGGCGGTTCTGGCGTTTGGCGTGTGCGCTGTCGGTTGGGCGCATGCTGGACACGAGGAGTTTCAGCCGATCCCGGAGGCGGTGAAGTCGAAATACAAGTTCAACCTCCAGCGCAATTTCTTCAAGGATGAAAAGGCTTTCAATACCGCTCTGAAGGATAGCGACGCGTTGATCGCCCGCATCGAAACGCTGAAGGGCAAGGTCACCTCGTCTCCGCGCAACCTCTACAACGCCATTTCGTGGATGGACGAATTCAGCGTCAAGTTCAACCGCGTGTACTGGTACCTGCAGTTGAAGTACTCCACGAACACCAAGGACCTGGCCAGCCGCGACCGGTGCGTGGAGATTGTTCAGAAGATCGGACCGAAACTGACCTTTGTAAACGACGAGATCAAGAAGATGACGCCCGCAAAACTGGCGTCGTTTGTGAAGGCTTATCCCCCGCTGGGCAAGTACCGTTACGCCGTGGAAGACAGCATGCGAGGGCGGCCGCACACGCTGGGCCTTTCCGAAGAGGAATTGCTGGCCAGAACCGGACCTCTGATGGGCCAGTGGCAGGATGACCTGTACAACCTGCTGATGGACCGAACGGAATGGGGTACGGTGAACGATCCCAAGGAGGGTCCGCTGGACGTGCGCCAGGATGCGGGACGGATCGGCAACAGCCTGTACCGCGAAGTGCGAAAAGAGGGCTACGAGAAGAACAATGCGGCCTACAAGGCGCAAAGAGACCTTTTTGCGTTCGACTTCATCAACGTGGCGCGCACGAACAACGAACTGGCTAAGATACGCAAGTTCATCAACGGTCAGGACGCGGCGTATTTCAACCTGCACCTCAGCTACCCTGCCGTGGAGGCCGCGTTTGGCCAGATACTCGGCAACGGCGCTTTGAGCAAGCGTTACCAGACGCTGAGGAAGAACCGCGTGCAGGCGTTTACCGGATTTGATCCCGTGTACGCCTACGACATGAGCCTGACACCTCCGGACGTGGAGAAACCGCGGTTCACGATTCAGGAAGCCACGAAGGTGATCCTGGATTCGGTGAAGTACCTGGGTCCGGAGTACCA
>JAKQQT010000407.1 GCA_029564025.1 Armatimonadota bacterium
ACGGTTCATTTTCACCGTATAGTTCGAACGGTTGAGACTTTGAGAAACGGGGCAAACGCATTGAAGGTGCAGCGTTCGAATTTGTTTGCCGGAAAGCTCTGCCCAAGATCAGCACCACGCAAAGGAGGTGAAAACGCAGCAAGGTTCCCATTTCTCGTTTTGTGGCAGTGAACAGTACGCGCCTGCGTGGGTGCTCGCGTCAGGAAGCGTACAACAAGAAGTGACAATTGGAAGGCGAAGTGCTATGGGGCCCTTTTCTTCGGGGAAGGGGTCACAAATGCGATCCGGAGCCCTTGAGGGTTCCGGAAGGTAAGGGAAACGCTCAATGAAAACGAATCGTGTCTTAGGTTTGGTGACGGTGTGCACACTCCTCGCGGGTGTGGCGCTGGCGCTCGATTTTGAAGATGTGGAGACCTTTCCGCCTCCGGCCGAGGGGTTCAGCCTGGTAGGGGTAGACGCGCTTGCGAACGGCTCGTTGGTCGTCTACGACGGTGTGGATGTGTACTTACAGGACGCAGCGGGCGCGTTTGACGCGCTTGCCGGCGGCTATCCTGCCGCTGCGCCCGGCATTATCGGCCAGGCCGGCTTTGTAGCGGCCCGGGGCGCCGAGGCTCTCGTGGGCGCAGCAAGCGGCTCGATGTGGTTGTTCGACTGCAGCGCTGAAGCGCCGGTAGGCGCCGCCGTTGGCGCGGAAGTCGAGGGCCTTGTCGCGGGCGAATATGTCTCTGACAAGGAAATCCTGGTGAGCGTCTCGACGGAGACCGTGAACGAAGTGGGTCTCGTGAGCTTCAACACGGACCCCCTGGGAGCCTACACGAAAGTCATTGAACTTACGGCCGACAATGCCCCTCGCGGCATCGTGTGTGTTGACGACGCCGTGTATGTGGGCACCGCGGCGGGCAATATCGCAAAGTTCAGCGTTGAAGAATTGATTGCCGCAGCCGCCCCCGAAGATGAAGTCACCGTCAAGGCTGCTCTGACGTGGGCCGACGGCGACGCGTTCGACGGCGATTACGGCGTGTTTGGACCAGCCTCGGCAACCGTGGCCAAAAACCTGCTCGTGGGCGGCCTCGACGGGTTCCAGGTTGTTAACGGCGACGGCGAGGTGCTCGACACTATCGATGTTATCGCCGACGTCCTGAACGTGCCCATCTACAATCCCGCAACGAAG
>JAKQQT010000417.1 GCA_029564025.1 Armatimonadota bacterium
TCGTCGGTCCATAGATTGCGAAGGATGTCTTGCATTGTTCTCTCCTTTGAGATCACGTGTTGTTGGCCATTTCAGGCCTGTGTTCTGAGAGTCCACGCCGTGTGGGCGGAGTTGGCTCCCGAGTGTATCACGCCGGTGGGATCGGTGTCGCCGATGCCGACCTTGATGATGTCCTGGCCTCGTCTCGGATTCCGGCCACGGTTAAGAACCGTGTTGCTCGACCGGCCATCGGCGGCCGCTGTGTCGAGCACCTGATCCAGGCGCTGGTCGGGGCGATATCGAGAATCGCGATGCGCCAAGTTGGTCCGGTCGTTCCATGCTCCGGCGCAAGCCCGGGGCGATGGCCTTGCCCTCGCGCATCGAGGGCTCCCGGTACGGAATCCCACCGGCGCTGGCGGGGTTCCGCTTGCCTGGGGACTCTCTCGTCTCCTTCCCCTGCAAGATAAGCCTAACTCAATTATACGGGATTCCGGTTGTATCCGTACCCCTCATTTTTGAACTCATCGGGTAACGGCATTCCCGATGCCGCATGCCTGCCCCTTAATAGAAATGAGGGGACGCCTTTACCAGGCGCCCCCTCATCGTGACATCGTATACTCCGTTCGGCTACTTGTTCCGGCGCCGCCTTGCGAGCGCGGGAGCCAGTCCAAAAGCCAAGAGAGCCAGGGTTGCCGGTTCCGGAATCTCCCCCGTTCCGCCGGTTACCACGATGTTGTCAAAGTACACCGCGCCGTCGAAGGGAGTACTGAAAACTTCGATATCGAGACCACGGAAATTGTTCCACATCGAGTAAAGCGGAACCGTGACTGGAGAACCGTCCACAACCGAAGTGACGGAGCCGTTGATGAAGTCCAAGGTCAGGTTGAACTGTTGCCACACGCCCGCCTTCAACTCCTGACCGGGGTCGGTGAGATTGGCGTTCGGGTGGAACATCGGCGGAACGCTGAGCGGGTACTGGTATCCGTACCAACCGCTCTGGTCTGTCGTTTCGGCGATAAAGATGGAGTGGTTGGTGGTTCCGAGGTACTGCTCCCAACTGACGGTTACCACGCCGCCGCCGGCAAGTTCGCCGGTCGGCAGGTAAACACCGGTCCAGTCCGAGGTGTTCACAGGTCCCGGTGTCAGGTCCAGAACCTGGCCGCGTCCGGAATTGGTGGGGTCCACCACAATCTTCGGAATCACAGGCGGGCGGCCCATGGCGTCCAGTTCCCATTCGGGAGCGCCGGTATATCCGCCGCCGACACTCTGACCAATCACGCTCCCAAGCGTGTATCCCTCGAATCCGCCTGTGTCAAAGACCTCGGCGCTGGCCGATCCGGCTGTAACCAACAGACCGCCGACAACCACGGCCAAAAATGTTGCGCGCATAATGACGTAACCTTTCCGGCGCCGGAAGTGACAAATATTGTCGCCTCCGCGCCTCCTAAAAGGGCTGATGATTCCTGGAGCCGTTCCTGCGACCCACATACGCGCCGCTGAACGCTCCTTTGGTTACCTTCTAGTTTTTGAAACTGCAAAAGCCGTGCCAAGGCACAGCCTGCCGGGAAATCACCCGGCGTTGCCACACACCCGAGTCTCTCTCTAAGTTTATTATAGGGCGGGAATCATCAGATCGTTATGCTTGATACTGAAGGGAAAACGGATTTTAATGAAAATTGGTGTTTTGAACGGCTTGCGAAACGGCGGACGGTGTTTCGACCGTGTCCAGCAGTTCGGCCTGGACGTCTGCCAGTTGTCGGTTTGGGCCGGCCCGGAGGCGACTCCGGAAGTTGCCGACGTGGTGAAGGAAGAGTCGGCGCGCACCGGTGTCCGCGTCTGCGCCGTGTGGGGCGGTTGGCCGGGCAAGGCCGAATGGAACTTCACCAGCGGGCCGACGACGCTCGGCATCGTGCCCCGCGAAATGCGGCGCGAGCGCCTGGACGCCCTGAAACACGAGGCGGACTTCGCTCAGCGGTGCGGCGCCCCCGCCCTCATCACGCACGTCGGCTTCATCCCAGAGAACATCACCGACCCGATGTTCGACGAAGTGGTGGAAGCCATCCGCGAGATTGCCGTTCACTGCGATCAACTGGGGTTGGGCTTCTGGTTCGAAACCGGCCAGGAAACACCGGTCACGCTTTTACGCACCATTAAGCGCGTCGGTACCGGGAATCTGGGCATCAACCTGGATCCCGCCAACCTGATCCTCTACGGAAAGGGAAATCCCGTTGATGCGCTGGATGTGTTCGGCGAGTACGTTACCAACATCCACGTCAAAGACGGTTTGTACCCCACCGATCCCGACAAGCTGGGCGAGGAAGTGAAGCCCGGCCTCGGCAAGGTGAATTTCCCCGTTTTTGTCAAGCGTTTGAAGGAAATCGGCTTCGACGGGGAGTGGATTATCGAACGCGAGATTCCCGAGGGCGACGAGCAGACCCGGGACATCCGCGATACGGTGGAGAACCTGAAGGTATGGTGGAACGCCTGATTCCGGCGTTCCGTTCAAATGATGAAACGGCTTTGGGCGCCCCGATATCGGGCGCCCTGGCTATTTGCGCGGAAACGCGCTGACCGATTTGACAAAGGAACCAACGATGAGTGAAAGCCTGACAACCACCTGGGATCTGTCCGACCTGTTTTCCGGCCTGGACGATCCCCGCATCGAACAAACCCTGAACGCGCAGAAGACGCGCGCGCAGGCGTTCGCCGCAAAATATCGCGGAAACATCGACAGCCCCAGCCTGACTGCCGAAACCCTGCGCGACGCAATCGCCGAGTACGAAAGCATCGTTCAGGAACGCGACAAGCCCGCCGTGTACGCTTCGCTTCTGTTCTCCACCGACACCGGCAATCCCGAGTATGGCGCCTTCCTGCAGAAAGTCCGTGAACGCTCCACTGACATTTCGCTGGACCTGATGTTCTTCGATCTGGAACTGATGGCGCTGGATTCCGCACGCATCGATCCCTTGCTGGCATCGCCGGCTATGGCCCATCACGCGCATTATGTCCAAGCCCTCCGCCTGCACCGCGACCACGTTCTGAGCGAGCCGGAAGAGAAAATCCTGGAGGAAAAGTCCAACACGGCGGAACGCGCTTTCGTTCGCCTGTTCGACGAGGTGGTCGGCGATATCCCGTTCAAAATGACTGTGGACGGCAAGACCGAAACGCTGACGGAGCCGGAGATCATTCGGAAACTGCGCGAGCCGGACCGGGAAGTTCGAAAGGCCGCTTCAAAGGGTCTCACTGAAGGCATGCTCTCGCAGAAACGCGTTCTGACCTTCGTTTTCAACACGCTGTTGCAGAACAAGGCCGTGGAGGACCGTCTTCGCGGTTATCCGGAGCCGTGCGACTACCGGCACAAAGCCAACGAACTGGACAAGGAAACCGTCGATCTCGTCATAGAAACCACGCGCCGCAACTACCCGCTGGTGGCTCGGTACTACAACGTCAAGCGCGAGATACTGGGTTATGACACGCTGACCCACTACGACCGCTATGCCCCGTTGTTCGAAACGAAAGCCAAGGCAACGTTCGAAGAGGCAAGGAAGATGGTTCTGGATGCGTTCGGCGCGTTCAGCCCGACGATGGCGGGCATCGCCGACGAGTTCTTCACGAAGGGCTGGATCGACTCGGCCCCGCGCAAGGGTAAGCGCGGCGGGGCCTACTGCTCCTACGCCACGCCGGATATCCACCCGTACGTCTTCCTTTCGTATATGGAACAACTGGAAGACGTGATGACCCTCGCACACGAACTGGGTCACGGTGTGCACGCGTACGTAAGCCGGCCGCTCGGTTACTTGAACATGCACGGTCCTCTTCCGATTGCGGAACTTGCGAGCACGTTCGGCGAGATGCTTGTGTTCGAGAAACTGCAGGCCGAGGCAGACCTTCAAGACAAACTGGCGCTCTACGCAAACAAGATTGAGGGCATATTCGCCACGGTGTTCCGCCAGGCGGCCATGCACCAGTTTGAAACGGAACTGCACGACCTCCGCCGGTCCGAGGGTGAACTGACGGCCGAACGCATCGGCGAAATCTGGCAGAGAACCCAGCAGGAAACGTTCGGCGACAGCGTGAAATTGGGCGACGAGCACGCGAACTGGTGGATGTATATCAGCCACTTCGTCCACGTACCGTTCTATGTGTACGCCTACACCTTCGGCGAACTGCTGGTCCTGGGACTGTTCGCGCAGGCCCAGAAGGAAGGCCCGTCGTTCGAGGAAAAGTACATGAATCTCCTGAAGTCGGGCGGAAGCCTGCCGCCGGGCGAGTTGATGGGCCGCGTGGGAATCGACCTCAAGGACCCGGCGTTCTGGCAGGGAGGATTCGATATCCTGTCCGGAATCATCGCGCGCTTCGAGGGGTATTACTCCGAGTATAAGAACCGGGCTTAGGAACCGGATGGAGGAATAAATGGAATACAGACAACTCGGACGCACGGGTCTGAAGGTAAGCCCGCTGTGCCTCGGAACGATGAACTTCGGCCCGCTTACCACCGAGGCAGACTCGTTCCGCGTGATGGACCGGGCACACGAACTGGGCATCAACTTCTTCGACACAGCGGATGTGTACGGATGGAAACTCGGCGAAGGCATCACGGAACAGATCGTCGGACGCTGGTTCGCGCAGGGTGAACTGCGGCGCGAGAAGACGGTGCTGGCCACGAAGGTGTACGGCAATATGATGGAGTGGCCGAACTACTCCGGCCTGTCCGCCCTGCACATAGTGAAAGCCTGCGACGCCAGCCTGAAACGACTGCAGACATACTACATCGACCTGTACCAGATGCACCACGTGGACCGCAACACACCGTGGGAAGAGATATGGCAGGCGATGGAGACCCTGGTGGCACAGGGCAAGGTCCTTTACGTGGGTAGCAGTAACTTCGCGGGATGGCACATCGCCCAGGCGCAGGAAGCGGCAAAATCCCGCCATTTCCTGGGGCTCGTTTCCGAACAGAGCATCTACAACCTGGCCACGCGCCAGGTGGAAATGGAAGTCCTGCCCGCGGCGCGGCATTACGGCCTGGGAGTTATTCCATGGAGCCCGTTGGCCGGAGGTCTGTTGGCCGGGGCGCTGACCAAGGCCAAAGAGGGAAGGCGTGCCGACGAACGCTCGCAAAAGCGCATCGAGGAGATGAAACCGCAACTCAAGCAGTGGGAGTCGCTGTGCAAGAAACTGGGCGAACAGCCCGCCGACGTCGCCCTGGCCTGGTTGCTGAGTAACCCCGCGGTCACGGCTCCGATCATCGGACCGCGAACGATCAAGCAACTGGACGGTTCCCTGCGGGCGCTGGAGATCCAACTGAGCGAGGATACGTTGAAGGAAATCGACGCGATCTTCCCGGGTCCCGGCGGCACGGCTCCGGAAGCCTACGCCTGGTAACCCTCCGCTAAAGCACGCAAAAGGGCCGGGTGTCGAGACGACATTCGGCCTTTTTATGCCTGAGACTGGCTGGGCAACTGGCTGATGATCACCTCGCACTGGGCGCGGTTCAGAACCGCATCGGTGAAAGGATCATCGGAACCGCCTGAACCGGACCGGCTCAGCACCAGTGTCTTGATATTCAAGGTTTCAATCAGTGTCAGGATACCTTCCCCGGGATCGCGTGTTCGCTGAAGGTGCCGCACCGACTTCAGACCGAAACCTTTCACCACCGCCTCGCACTCGGTCAACAGGCTGTCGGCTTCCTGCTCCAGTTCCGGTTGCGGCGTTTGAAGTGGAAGATTTCTTGGGACACTGAGCATATAGGCGAGGTGGATTTCGGACTTCGAGTCGTTGCCGAGGCGGCATGCGGTTTGCGTGCCGTGCAGAGCCGTATCCTTCTTCAGCACGGGCACGAGCAGGGCGGTTTCGCTGGCCACGGCGGAGGGGGCCTCCGCGGTTCCGTCCAGTTGAAGCGACCGCCGGGCTTCATCCACCGTGGAGGCAACCGGAAGTCCGCTTCTCAAACCCGGCACATCCCTCAAGGTCGCCAGAACGTTGGGCGGCAGTCCAGCCACCACGATGCGGGCCTTGTTGGCTTCGATGTATCGCACGGCGTCCAGAAAGGTATCGGCGCCTTCCGAGGTCACTTCCTTGAGGTGTTTGCAGTCGATTATAATACCGGCGCTCTGGCGCTGAAGCAGGAGGTTTGCCACGGCTTTGAGGTTGGGCCACTGGTTGTCTCGCAAATCCCCGAACAGGCGAACGCTATCTTCTCTTGCTTCCACTACCACGGTGCGGCCTCCTTGGGTCCGTACAACGTCTTTCTGACAGGATGTTAGCAGAACCGGGTGTATCCTACCAATCCAATCCGTCGACGCGAGCACGCGGCGAACAAAAACGATTACCATGGTGATACCGGGAGGACAAGAAACATGAGCGACATCATCAGGGAACGAACACTGGCCACGGGACAGACAATCAGTCTGCGCCGCGGTGATCTGACAGTGGAGGACGCCGATGCCATTGTTAACGCGGCAAACACCATGCTTCAGCACGGAGGAGGCTTGGCCGGCGCCATTTCCAGGGCCGGAGGACCCGAAATCCAGCGGGAAAGCAACCGAATCGGTTTCACAGACACCGGAACCGCGGCGGCAACCGGGGCGGGCAACCTGCCGGCGAAGTGCGTGATCCACGCGGTAGGGCCTGTGTGGAACGATTATGACGAAGAAGAGGCGGACCGGCTTCTGGCAAGCGCCGTTCAAAGCGCGCTGGAAATCGCCTCGGCGCGTAAACTGGACAGCATCGCCATACCGGCCATTTCATCGGGAATCTACGGTTTTCCCAAGGACCGTTGCGCGGTGGTTCTGCTGAAAGCCGTGCTGGAGTACCTTGTCGAGAACCCGGAAACCCCGCCACATGACATCCGTTTCGTTGTGCTGGACACGCCAACCGTGAAAGCCTTCGAACGTGCGTGGGATGAGGGTTTCGGCTACCAGGACGACTAATCAGACGACCGGCTCCTATTTCAGCCATACGAAAAAACGGGGTCCTTTCGGACCCCGTTTTCCAATCTGATCGGATTGTAAAATCCGAACTTACCGGCGGCGCAGACGCTTCGCCAGCGGAAGGGCGCCGATGAGCAGAAGGCTCATGGTCGCCGGTTCCGGAATCGGCGGAGCGGCGGGACCACTTCGGAACACCACGTTCTTGATGTCGAAGAAGTCGCCACCCGTTCCGCTCCAGTCCGTGCCGTACCAGCGGATCCGGGTGATGCTGGCCGGATTAAGGCCGCCGCCACCCAGATTCTCAATCATCACGTGTGTCCATTCCGGATACGGAGGATCGTTGAAGGTCGGGTCGTTCGGATCACCGCCCGGCTTTGCGACCGCGGTAACGATACCCCAGTCCTTGTAACCGGTCAGGGTGCTTCCACCCTCGTAGCCACCCGATCCCGGAACGTAGGTGTACGCCCGGAAGAAGATGTTGGCGTCATTGTACGGGTTGGTGTTCGAATTCGGACCCTGGAAAATCCGTGCGTCGAATTCAATTCCCGAACCCGGAGCGCTGAGATCGATCGCTCCCAAACCCGCTAGGATGGTGTCCAGATACATGTAGTGCCAGCCCGTAGGCGCACCCATGGTCAGCCGGGCAAATCCTTCGCCGCCTTCAGAACCGAAGGAGACGTTGTCCTGGGCGTTCAGCTTGTAAATCGCCGGACCTTCGGACTGCGGGTTCGAGTAACCGATGTCGTACTGGTGGCCCATATCCACCGTGATGGTGGATGCGGCGTAACCCAGTGAGCAGAGAGCGACGGCTACAAACAGAGCCGTCATAGCGTGTCTTACGCGCATAAGAGAACCTCCTGAAATGATACCCGAGCGCCGAATATTTGAGCGCTCGGCGCGAAGTAGGCTCAAATATCCTATGTGCAATTATTATGCCAAGCATAAACAGCGGTGGATGGATGATGGAGGACGGAAGATGGACGCTCAGAACCGCCGTCGTGAAGGCGCGGGCGTATAAAAAGGGATCGAGTGTGACGTTTTTGGGTCACATCCGCCTTCCAGGTCACATCTCCCTGCGCCATTCGAGCGCCTGGATAAGGGTAGCCTGGTCCGCGTAATCCATGTCGCCGCCCATCGGCAGACCGTGCGCGATGCGGGTTACGTGAATCCCCAGCGGCTTGAGTAGATTGCTCAGATACAGCGCCGTCGCTTCCCCTTCCACCGTGGGATTCGTGGCGATGATTGCTTCCTTGATGCCGCCGTCCCGAACGCGCCCCAGCAGTTCGCGGATTTTCAGCATCTCCGGCCCAACCCCGTCCATGGGCGAGATGACGCCGTGCAGTACGTGATACTGCCCGTGGAACTCGTTGGTCTTGTCCATCGCGATAAGGTCGCGCGGTTCGGACACGATGCACAGCACCGAAGGATCGCGGCGCGGGTCCCGGCAGATGGAGCAGAGTTCCTGGTCCGTGAAGTTGAAACAGCGCGAGCAGAACGTGATGCGCTGTTTCACATCCATCACGGCGTCGGCCAGGGCGCGCGCCTCGTCCTCGGAGACGCGCAAGAGGTGGAACGCGAGGCGCTGTGCGGATTTGGGTCCGATGCCCGGTAGTTTCTCGAGTTCGCCGATCAGTTTCGCAAGCGGGCGGGCATATTCCATAGTTCCGGAGACCGGCCTTCTTTAGAACGGCAGGCCCGGGATGTTCATACCCGCGGCAGAGGGCATCACCCCTCCCAGCTTTTCCTGCCGGATCTCCTGCGACTTTTCCATCGCCTCGCTGATGGCGCTGATCACCAGGTCCTCCAGCAGTTCGATGTCATCGGGGTCCACCACTTCAGGTGAGATCTTGAGGCCGATAACCTGGCCGCCGCCCGTCACCGTGGCTGTTACCATTCCACCGCCGCTGGTGCCGGTCACTTCGGTCGATGCCAGTTCCTCTTCGACCTTCTTCATCTTTTCGCCGACCTGCTGGGCTTCCTTCAGCAATTTGCCCAGGTCTTTCATTCCTCCGAAGGGTCCTGCCATGGACTGTCACTCCTTGTATCGTCGTCATCCTGAGCCGCGGGGCTCGGTTGTATATCATCGGGCGGCGCCGGTTCACCGTCCAGCACACGATATGCCAGCTGGTCAAGCGGTTCCGGCTCTTCTACCCCGGCCGGCTCCGTTTTCGGCGTGGAGTCGGGTTTGGCAAGCACAAAACTGAGAGGCACATGCCTGCCGGCCGCTTTCGCGAAGTCCGCTTCCAGTTTCTCGCGGCGCTGACTGGCTTTCTCGGTCATCAACTGGCTATGGCTCTCGATGACGAGAGTGGGCCCCTGAAGGCGTACGGCCACACTGCCGGCCAGGATTGGGCGGGTGCTGGGTCCCACCACCGAGCAGTAATGCGCCCACACCTTCTTCAGCGACTCCAGATCGTGCGGAACGGGGCCGGTGGCCGAGAATACCGGAGGGGCGGGCCGGCCGGTTTCCCGAACGGGAGGTCTGTCCTCCGGTTGGCGGCGCGTTTCATACGAGGCCGGCGAGACCGCACGGCGGGCGCTGTCCTGGCGCGGAACAGGGCTCGGATCGATCGGCCCGAGCGCCGCCATGGCGGGATCTCCCGTCGCCACCTTCACCAGCACGGCTTCCACAAGAAGGCGTTGCTGGGGAACCCATCTCAAGTCGCGCTCGGCTTCATTGATGCAGTCGATAATCCACATCAACCTTGTGGTGGACAACGCCTTGGCCTGTTCCTTCAGCCAGGCGGGTTCGGCGGCCATCACGGTGGCGCCTTCCTCAATAGCACCCACCCCGGCGCGCAATATATCACGCAGGGTTCGGCGCAGGCCCGCGAAGAACTGCCTTGCTTCCACGCCCTCCGCCATTACTTCATCGACCACCTTGAAGCACGCGGCGGCATCGCGATTCACGATGGCAGTAACCGTTTGCGCCATCCGCTCGGAACCAACAGCGCCGAGTACCGTGTTGACGTCCGCCAGTTCGATGCGGTCCGTGCCGGTCGAATACGCCGCAACCTGTTCCAGCAGACCCAGGGCATCCCGGAAACCGCCGGAGGCCGCGATGGCGAGAGCCGTCACTGCTTCCGGAGCGATGGCCCAGCCTTCGCCGTCGCAAACGGTCCGGATACGGTCCTTCAGGTCTTCCAGGCTTCCCCGCCGGAAGTCGAAGCGCTGACAGCGGCTCAGGATCGTGGGCGGGACCTTCTGCTGTTCCGTTGTCGCCAGTACGAAGACGACGTTGTCGGGCGGCTCTTCCAGGGTTTTCAGCAGAGCATTGAACGACTCGCCGGTCAACTGGTGGACCTCGTCGATTACGTAGACCTTGTAGCGCTCCTCCGCCGGTGCGAACTTCACTCCTTCACGCAGTCGCCTGATGTCGTCGATTCCGCGGTTGCTGGCGGCGTCGATCTCCATTACATCCATCGAACTGCCGTCGCGGATGCGAACGCAGGCGTCGCACACACCGCAGGGATCCGGAGTCGGGCCCGTGCCGGCGAGGCAGTTCAACGCCTTGGCCAGGATGCGCGCGGTAGACGTTTTGCCGGTTCCCCGGGGGCCAGTGAATAGGTAGGCGTGCGCAATCCGGCCCGAGTTCAGCGCATTGCGCAGGGTGCGGGTGATGTGCACCTGCCCGAGGACTTCGTCGAAGCCCTGCGAGCGGTATTTGCGATAGAGCGAAGTGTAGGCCAAAATCGTCAGGTATTTCAGGAGACGGTGTGCAGTGTGATGGAACGCACCCGAAGAGGTTCCTCGGGATCATCGCGGTCCATATCGAACGTCACGGTCGCGCCGGCCAGGTCATAAGTGCGCATCACGCGGGAGGCCCGTCCCGGCCAGGCGCGTTCCACGGCGGGAAGTGATTCCTTCTGCCCGCGCACCAGACTGCGAACAACGTACGACGCCGTATCTCCAAGGGCAATGCGCGCCTCACCAATCCGAATCGCTTCAACTGCATATTCGGGCCCCGTCGGATGGTAGGAATATTGGTCCGGGTCCCACTCTTCCCCGGAATCGTCGGATTCCTCGTTATGTCCTGCGTCCTCCGGTGCGGATTCCTCTCTGTCCGACGGTGTAATGCCGGCCGTGATGGTTCTTGTCAGTATCCAGTAAACAACGCTAAGCAGAAGGGCCAATCCCGCAATCAACGCCGGCGGCGACGTCAGCCAGTTCGCCGAATCAACCGCCGCCATGAGATGGGAAGGGACCATTTCAGTTGTGCATGTCTTCCGGTCGCCAGTAGAATCGGGCCGACTTCACGAGTTCGCCATCAAAATCAAACACGGCACAACCGTCCAGTTTGTTCTGCCCGCCGCCAAAATCCGTCACCAGGGCGGTCCATTCCACCACCGCGGCGTCTCCGTCGTACAGGCAACGCGAGGGTTCCGCCACGAAAGCGGTGTGTGAACGCGAGAGGTCGCTGATGGCGCGCAAGGCGGCTTCGCAACCGTGATATGCCGGCGCGCCGGCGCTCTTGATTGTCGCGTCCTTCGCAAGAAGGGCGGCCATGGCGTCCGTGTCGAATGCGCTTAACGCCTCAAAGAATCGGGTGATGGTGTTGTGTTTGCTGTCCATTGGTTGTGTCCGTCAGTCGCGGGCCACGGCGACCATGCTGGGCCGCAGAACGTGACCGTGTTGGGTGTAACCGGATCGAAGTTCGGCCGAAATGATGCCGTTCGGAAATTCCTCGGAGGCTTCGGTTGGCATCACGGCTTCGTGATACGCCGGGTCGAACTCCGTCCCGACGCTTGGAATGCGTTTCACTCCCACGGCTTCGAGCGCGGCGACCAGTTTCGAGAGCACAAGCTGAACGCCGGTTACCAAAGTGGAATCGTCTCCGGAATTGACAGCCGTTTCCAGCGCGCGCTCCATATCGTCCACCACCGGTAGAAGCGACATGACCAGCGCCTTGGTGGCGGTGTCGCGAATCGTCTCGGCCTCTTCCGCGTGACGCCGCTTGATGTTTTTCATCTCGGCCACCGCGCGGAGATACATCTCGTGCGATTCCGCCGCTTTGGCTTCCAGGTCCGCGATTCGCTTGTCTACCGGGTCCGCCTCGGATTCCGCGGTTTCCTGCCCGGGTTCCGTACCGTTTATCCGCACTTTGTGCGTATCTTCTTCTGTTGGTTTATGTGCTTTCTTTGAATGCAAGACTTCGCTCCTGTTCTGTGACGCCCTCAAAGCGTGTCCGCTTCATGG
>JAKQQT010000451.1 GCA_029564025.1 Armatimonadota bacterium
GTTCGGTTTAAATACACTCCTTCGTTGAAGATCATTTGTACGCCAAACTGTCCGCTTATGAAATGACCGCGTATGATTGTCGGGAATCGTAGGCGTATCGCGGCCGCTTGGCAAGCGCGAAACGCAATCCGCTTATGCCCCGTGTTCGATTCGGCGAGTTGTGTCAAGTTATTCGTGGACCTCCCTCTGGAATCAGTTACAATGTGAATAGATTCTTTAGGTGGAGGATCAAGGGTTTTGGGGCGCGAGATAAAATGTCTCGCCGACGGGAATAGTAGCTGGGGGATGAGTTATGCAGAAAACGTACAACGAAGTGGGTTCCTGGAGAGGCCTGAAAGACGTCCTTTCCGTCTTTTTTCTATCTGTCGGCGCGCTGGCGTTGACAGCCGCGGAGCCGATCGTGGTCGGGACCGGCGAGACCCATACTTTTTCCAATGAGACGGCGTTCGTGCAGGACGCCGCGGTGACGCTCGCCGATCGGGTGCTCTTGGAGAAAACGAAGGGCGGGACGTTGACGCTCGAGACCGGTCGCTTCACTGAGAACCAGCCGGTGAACGTCAAGGTGCGCGAGGGCGTAATCAAGGTCGTGAAGACCGAGCAGCAGCTCGCGGCGTATCCGGACGACCTCCCGGCCGCACTCAAGGAAGACAGCGGCCTCGCCCTCTGGTTCGACACCGCGAACGCCGCTTCGCTCGTCTTCAAGGCGGGGAGCGACACCGAGGTCTGCGAGATGCACGACGTGCGCGAGACCGGCGACGGTAGCGCGGAGCGTCCCTATCTCTACACGCGTGCGGTCACGAACTTCCAGTGCTCCACGTCCTATCCCCAGCGCAAGGAGGTTTCCGGCAAGATCGGGCTCTCCCTCGGGACCTATGGCGGCGGCGTGTGGATGAACTGGGTCAAGCCGGACGGCACCCAGCAGAAGGTGACAGGCATGCGCAACGTCTTCGTCGTGTGGACCGCGGTGAATGCCAACGAGAGATCGGGGAGCTTCCTTGGCCAGCGCGTGGGGGTTAGCCCGTGCTTCCAGACCGGCGGCGGCACGCTCTGGGCGGCCAACAACAACGAGCAGTTGGAGATCCATGCTGCACGGACCTATCTTGATGGCATCGAGTTCGACGGCTTCAGCCAGGGAATCACGGCGGGAACCGGTGCGCACGTCATCGACGTCGAGGCGCTCGACGCCGGGCTGTTCGCGTCCTGCTTTGCGAACGACCGCGATATGCAGCTCACCTGGCCGGACGGTACCCAGCACACGAATGAACTGGGCAAGGCGCTGAACCCGTTCTTCAATACGACCGCCCAGACTGGCGGCAACAACCGCGTCGGCGGCGGCACGATTTATGAGGTGATCGTATTCACGCGCCAGTTGGCACCGGCGGAACGTCTTGCGGTATCGGATTACCTCAACGCCAAGTGGCGCGGCGCGGTGCCGCCGCAGTCGGTTACGGTAACGGTCGAGACCGCAACGAATACTGCGGTCGAGGTTGCCGATGGTCTGGGCGGCTTCACGGTTAAGGGTGACGCCGCCATCGTCAAGTCCGGCGATTCGGCCGCCTCGATCCGCTCGTCGTTCACTGTCAGCGGAAGTTCGTCGTCGTATCTTGAAATGACCGGTGGCACGTTGCGGCTCGGCTACGCGATTCCGTTGAAGGTCGCCGCGGGAGACATGATCAACGTGAACCGCATGTATTATGGTCCCGAGATCGCGCCGAACACTGCGGGCGGTGATGCGACGAAACTCGTCAAGGCGGGAACGGGCCCTGCGACGATCGACGCCATTCCGGACGGCGTGAAGACGCTTCAGGTGACGGGCGGAGAGCTCACGCTTGCCGCGCCCGAGAAGGCTGCGGCGATCGTGTCCGCTCCGGTCGAGACCGACGCGGTCGATCCGGCGGCAAGCGGGACCACGTTCAGTTTCGAGGGGATTGTGCCGGATGGACAGACTAATGTGGGGTACGCGGACGGCAATACCTTCTTCGGCTGGCACGCGATCGTGCCGCCCCAGACCTCCGGCAAGCCCGACAGCTCGGTGCGGGTCTATAGTTGCAAGAGCGGGCAGGATCTTGCCAATGACTGGAACATCACGCGGGCTGCGACCGACGGTTACGCCTCGCTGGTCATCAAGAACAATGCGAGCGCATGGACGACGATCCGTATACCCGAGCGAGGGCAGTACAAGTTCACGGTGCAGGTCGCCGGACGTCTCGGCGAGACTGGTCTTCCGCGGAACCTGATGATCGGTCCCGACAACGACCACCTCATCAAATTCGGCGAGATCATCCGTACCGACGGAGCCCAGGTCTTTCATGAATTCACCGCGATCACGCCGCTGCTTGAAGCAGGGGACTACAACTTCTGGATCAAACATCCGGATGGAGGCGAATGGTACGATAAGGACAGGACGTATCAGTTCGATTCGATGTCCTTCGTGAAAATCGGGGATCGGAAGGACTTCGTCTACAGCATCCCGAACGGGGACTTTGAGATGCACACGCTCGGCTGGTTCAATACCGGCTGGACGCTCGACAACACCAACAAGGTGCTCTTCTTCACCGTGACCCAGCCGGCGTCCGTCGGCACGGCGACGGGAGACGAGGCTCTCGGAGCTATCCACGGACGTAATGGCTTCAGCTTCCGCACAGCCCGCAATGCCCACTTCAAGATGCCGTGGACTTCTGCGGACGACCTGACCCAGTTCATGCTGACCGGTAGTGGCGAGGGACTTCGGACAACCTTTACGCCGCCTGCCGGGACATGGCGTTTCGCCGCCGATTTCTCGTTCTTGAAACTTACCGCTCACGGTACTTCTAGCTATTCGGCCGATGCCAAGGTCATTATCGGAGAAGAAGAGATCACACTCGGCAATGTTCAGGTTGGTGATCAGAAACTGGTTCGCCGCACATGGCCGCGCGAATTCACGGTCGACGGCGAGACGCCGGTCACGCTCGTCCTCTCCGGCAAGCTTGTGCAGGTGTTCTGCGGCCACGGCATTCTCGATAATCTCGTCTTGGTGCCGGCGCGGAACGCGCCCGTTAATCTTCTGGTGGATGGCGGTTTCGAGAACGGGACCACGTCCTGGAGCACGACGACGACGCCGAAACCGCTTAATGTCACCGGCATCAGTGTTCTCGATTACGCGGACACCCTGTATACCACATATTTCGGACAGGAGGCGTTCCAGGGGCTCAAATGTGTCCGGATCGTGAATGACGACGCACTCTATCAGAGCGTGACTTTTCCGACCGGTGGTGTGTACCGGCTCTCGGTCAACGCGCAGGGACGCTGGTCGAATCCGTCCGCACCAGCTTTCGGCAACGGGCGGAATCCGCTCGCGGCATACGTGACGGTCCGCGGGAGCGGCGTCACCAACTGGCTGGGCGCGACCGATACGGCCGTGATGACGAACTTTCACGAATACGCGTTCCAAGTGCGAGTCCCGGAAGCGGGGGGAACCTACGACGTCGGATTCCGCGGATTGAGTGTTTGGCCGGGCGGTGACGCGCCCGCCGTGGACCGTACCATCGTCATTGACGCCGTGCAGCTCTACAAGGTTGAGACAGACGGCGTGTTTGAGATGCCTGAGGATCTTGTGATTAACGCGGCGGCCGGTACCCAGCTTAAGCTTGACTTCGACGGCACGAACAAGGTCAGATCGATCTCCGTCAACGGCAGGAAATATTCCGGTGTCGTCTCGCTCGAGACCCGTCCGGAGCTGCTCGGTGTCCTTTCGGGACGTGGTGCGTTGCTCGCGCATCCTGCCGGAACGATGCTCCTGTTCAGGTGATAGGCCAAGTTAGTCCTTATGATGGAGAGTGCGCTGATGAGATTGATGCTGGTCGTAACGGCGGTTCTTACCATGGTGTGCGCGTCAAAGGCTGCGGTGCAGGCCTTTCCCGAAGGCCGGTCCTGGCTCGGAACCAGGACGGAGCTGCATGCAGACGGCAGGCGGCTCACGGTCAAGGACGCGAAGGGCGGCACGCTCGGTTCCTTCATCGCGGAGCCAGGCGGCATGTCGCTTCGTGGGCTTATCGTCTCCAACGCCGGCGATCAGCTCGTCATCGACGCGAAGGCACTTTTCAAAGAAGGTGCGACCAAGCTCGTCTTCCGGGCGTGCGACCTCGACGTGAATGCGCTCGGCGGACGTAACGCGACGATCCTCGGCGAGGTCGAGGCCCCCCGCGGCAGTGAATTCGATTTCCTCTTCGAAGGCCACGGTCAGGGGCATTACTACCGAACGAAGGAGTTCAAGGGCATGGCGCGTCGCCGGACTTACCGGATGATGGCCGACGTCGAGACCGGGCTGCGCGACCTCCACCTCCGCGTCGATGTCCGCCGGCAGGGGGATGGCGGCTCGGTGAAGCTGGGCGCGTTCACGATCGGTACGTTTGAGGAGCAGCCGATTCAGCTCGCGATGAAATACGTGAAGGGCGAGCTCGTCTTCCGCTGTCCCTTCGACGGCGATGCCGTCGCCACCGTCGGCGCGGGGCGTCGCGAGCCGCTCGCGGTGGAGAACGTCGAGTTCGTGCCCGGGCGACTCGGCCAGGCCGCGAAGTTCTCCGCGAAGGCGAAGAGTCTGCTCAAGTACGCGATCCGGGACAACATGGATCCTGTCCGCGGAACGGTGATGATGTGGGTGAAGCGCGACTGGGACTTCTCGCTCGCGAAGCAACCCTGGCGCTCGCTCTTCGCCTATCCCCAGCCGGGCGGACATTGGACGAACCGCCACGGTTGCGGGGCGCTCTGGCTCTGGTGGCTCGGCAACGCCTTGCGTGCCGATCAGTCCGATCCGGACGATCTCTACACGACGCGGGAAGTGCCCTGCGACGACAGGTGGCTCCACGTCGCATTCACTTGGGACGAGGAGGGCGTGCGGGTCTACGCAAACGGTCGGGGCGGAAGGAGTAAGGGTGACGGCTATTCGCCGATGCAGCATGCGCTCAGTCAGAGCGAGCTTATTGAAGTCGATCGCAGTGGCTTCACTGAGTTCTTTGTTGGGGGGCGCGAGGGACGCGAGATCTTCGACGGTCTCATCGACGACCTGCGTATCTATTCCGCGCCGCTCGCTCCGGAGGAAATCAAAGCGATCTGGGCGGAGGGGACCGATCCCGCAGAGTCCGCGCCCGCGAAGCCCGACTACGCGAAGCTCTTCAAGGAATGGAAGGGGAGTGCCTATTCGCTCGCTCCCCTCGACCGCGCCGGCATACCCGGCGGGATGACGCTTGTCGAGGAAATGAAGCTCGACAAGCTCCCGCCGGAGAGTCGCTTCCGCAGCGTCGGGAGCTACTCCTTCAAAGAACGCGGGGGTGTCAGGTACCTCGAGGCTGACGGGAAGAGCGGCAGCCGCTTCGCGATCCGCTTCACGGTCGACGTGAAACGTCCGATACACTGCTTCGAGATCGACTATCCCGACGACGCCAACCGCACCGCCGACATCATTATCCAGCCGGCCCATGGCGGCGACTACATCATGCAGTGCGGCGTCTTGGCTGGCGATGAATACCCGAACACGGGCAGGATCCTCACGCACCGCTGTCTCTATTGGTCGAACGTTCCGGAAGTCGCGCTGGTGATGATGACCGCCCGTGACGGTTCGCCCGCTGCTGTTTCGGCGGTGCGTCATTACGTCATCGAAGCGGACGGCCTCCCGGCGGCTAATATCAACGAACCCGCGGCGAACAAGGACGGCTGGCGCCGCACGTTCGCGCTCTACTTCGAGGATCCGGCGATCGGCTACGATTTCGGTCTCCCGGACGATCTCAACGCCACGCCCGAGGGTTACGGAAAGCTCATTGACCGTGTCATCGCCTCAATGAAATACACGGGACAGAATCTTTTTGCCTACCCGGGCGCCTGGTACCAGGGTCTCATGAACGACGACTATATGCCGCGGCGGCATGCGCCGGATTTCCTGAGTGCCTGGTATGAGAAGTTTGACCGGATCGGTCTCGGGGTCGTGCCGACGGTGAACCCCAACAACATGCCGGTGAAGCCGGGGCTCGTGACGCGGCAGACGATGTCCGACGGCTCGCTCCACCCGACGCCGATCGCGATCCATGACACCGGCAAGCCCAATTGGGGCAATTGGCACGATACGCCGCCTAACTTCAACTTCGGTCATCCCGAAGTCAGGAAGTACATCGAGTCGATCGTCGACGCGCTTCTCGCCCAAGGCAGGGAGCATCCGTCCTTCAAGGGCGTTTGCATGCACATGACCCGCCACGGCCTCCTGTGGTTCGGCGATGAGGAGTCGGGGTATAACGACTACTGCATCGAAGAATTTGTTGAGAGGTTGGGAGGTTGGAACGTTGAGAAGCTGAAAGGTTTGAATAAGGTGGATCGGAGGGATCCGCTTCGCGGCAAGGCCTACGCCGCGTCGCTGAGGGCCGATCCTGTCCTGTGGGAGAAGTGGCTCAAGTGGCGGTGCGACCGGGTGACGGAGTTCTACGCGGGCATCGCGGCGAAACTGCGCACGGTGCGTCCCGACCTCAAGCCCTGGCTCAACAGCTTCGTGCCGGCGAACTACAACCATCCCGATTTTCTCCGCCCCGATTTCATGCACCGGGCGAATATGGCGTGCGGACTGGACGGTCCCGCGCTCACAAAGGCGGCACCGAATCTCATCCTCTGCCAGACGATGGTGCCCGCCGACTACCGCCACAACTGGCGCGGTGCCTACAAGCTCCCCGGCGCGTACGAACACCAGCGTGTCCTCGACGAACTACCCGGTTTCTACGATCTGCTCGACGGGGCGGATTATCCGTGGGTCAACCAGCACGACCGCTACTGGGAATCGGCGATCGGCCGTGGCGCGAAGGGGGCGAAGAACACGCTCTCGTGCGAATGGATGGACGAATGTTCTTGGCGGGTCTCGACGCTCAATCCCGCCGGACGCCACGCGCTGAAACATTTTGTCGAACCGCTCCGTTACCACGACGTGCTCGGCATGTCCAAGGGCGGGTTCCTCATCGGCACCTACGGCATGGAAGACGTTCTCGTGCCGTTCATTCAGGCCTTCCGTGCACTTCCGGCGGTAGTCATGAAGGACGTCGATAAGTTGGGAGACTGCGAGGTCGGGGCAATGAGAGCGCGGGGCGTCGTCGTCAGGGAATGCGAATTCGACGGTCGTACCTATTTCTACATCGTCAACACGGTGTACGAGCCGCGCACGGTGACGATCGCGTTTCCTGCGGGTACGGTTGATCTCGTCACGGGACGTTCGCTGGCGGCTGATCGGTGCGGGCGACCGGTTGAATTCGTGCTTAAGCCCTATGAGTTTCGTAGCTTCTCGTCACCAGCGACCCTTCATGGGAGGTAGGTCCCTGGTGACGACCGGCATGTACGATATCTACACCGGCGGCATCTTCGACATGTGGGCGCGGATGCCAACGCGCCCGGTGCGCGCTGGTCGTTGGCGCGTACGATTGACGACCAGGGAAACTCCGGTGGGACACCCCCGTCCTCCGGATGTGTCCTGTTTTTCCACTTCTTAAGCAGGCACGCCTGCGTGTCGTGTCGCTCTTGCGGCGTGAGCCGACGGTTGTATCCGATGACTTCGGCGAACTGGCCGCCTCCCGTGCGGGTAGTGCCGCGATCGCCGAAGAGGTGGAAGTTCGGACAGTCGCCGCCGCCAACCGGGAACGGCGATGTCTCATGATCGTGTCGAGAACATTCAGTTGGCCGTCCAGGGCACCAGGTATAGACGCTATTTCAAGAGCAAGATTGTTCCAAGGCGGTTGAGGCGCAGGAGGAGCTGACCATCCACGACCACCAGATGCGGCGATAGTTGATCACGGTTCACAATATTGCCGTTGCGGTCCACGAGCGTCCACTGCGCGTAGTCGCCCGCGAGGGCGGCCGCACGGCCGAGCGGAATCACCGTGCCGGCCGTGAACTGGTCCACCGGCACGACGATTGTGCCCGGTCCCTTGAACGTCAGCGTGCCGCTGAGTGTGAGCCCCGCTTCGGGCGCGAACCGATCCGTCACGATCACGTTGCCATTCGTCACCCAACCGGCACCCGCGAGGGCGGCGACCGTACGCGTTTCGCCGCCGAGGTCCAGCGTGGCGTCCGCTGCCACTGCCACATCTGCCAGGGTGCCCGTGGTGAAGTTCTGATACTTCAGCCCGAACCACTTGTTCTGCAGATAGGCCTCCAGACGCGCAATCTCGTCGTCCGACAGGCAACGGTCGTAGGCGATCACTTCGCAAACACGCTGACCGCCCCAGCGATACGTCCGATCGCGTCCGAATGTGCCGATGTAAACGTAGCCCGGACTCTTCGTGTCGTCTACACGCACGGCGAAGGAATGGTAGCTGGCGCTCGGGAAGCCCGTGCCAGACGTCACCTTCTCGCCGTTGATCGAGAAGAACGCATTGGTAGAATAGAGCGACTGGCCCGGCTCCTCGCGTCCATCAGCCAGGATGCTATCTCCGTACAATTTTCCGGTAATGCCACCGCGATGGAGCGTGGGACTTCCGTGCACGCAACTGACGAGGAAGTTACCGCCTTCCTGCACGCCAATCACCTCGATGACGGTCTTGGCCTGGCAGTCCCCGCCCTGGTCCCAGGTGAGCCACCCCGTGGCCGCTTGCGGCGCAGTTGTCCCGTCGTTTATCTTGCTGAACGGTCCCGTGCAGAGCACGTCCAACCCATTGCAGTCGCCCTTCAGGATCCACGGACGGTTTATGGGCGTGTCGGGCGTGGCGTAATGCTGTCCCGTCGCATCGGTCCACCGCGTGACGAAGTTTGTGCCGTTCTCCTCCACGGTTACCAGGGAATTCGTGAGCGACATATCGAAACGCGCGATGAGGCCGTTCGTCGGAATCGTATCGGCGTCGTAACGTACGCGGTCTGCGAGCGTCAGCGAACCGGCCGCAAGATCCAGACGCCCATCAAGAGCGGTGGCGTCGCCCACGGTGATCGCGGCCTCCGACGCGAAACGTACGGCATTCGTGCCTTCGACGCGGTCGACGGCGAGTGAGGCACCCGCCGGGAGCGCCAACGTGCCGCCCGATGTCTTGAGGGAGCCCGCATGAGCCGGACCACCCGCGTAGCCCGTGGGCGCCGTGCCCAACCATTTCCTCATCAGATACGCTTCGATGTCGCGACGTTGGGCATCCTCGATCGGCGCGTCGTAGACGAGTGCTTCGGCAATCATCACGCCGCCCATGCGCGGCAGACGGGAGGGCACGGTGGCGTTCGTGTCGTACATATCCGCCGCGAAGGCGCTCGCAAAGCAACGGTCGTTAGCAAGGACCGTCACCACCTGCCAGCCCTTCTCCCAAGAGCCCGAATTCGGCACGTCCACGCCATTGGTGCGCGTGCGACCGCCACTGAGAGAACCGGACGCATTGCCGTCCCACAAGGTTCCCCAGGAATCCGCACCGTTCTGGCGACGGAAGTACGTACCATCCGCCTCCGCGCGTGTGCCGATCGGCATGCCGAAGCCCCGCGCGGCGTTCACCACGAGGAAGATCGTGCGGACGTTGATGTCGCGGACGTTCCAGAGGAGACAGGTTCCATAGGTGCCGTCGGCCTGTCCGAAGTCGCCGAAATCGATCACGGACTTGCCGCCCAGTTCCTCGCACGCTATGCGCGTCGGCGCGAGAACCGCACTGTTGTTCGTCGGGGCGAACGCAAAGCGCGTGCCGCCGTCGGCATCGCACACAGACAGGACGGCGGAACCGTCGAGCGTGAAGGTGTCTGCCTGATGCGCGTCCACGTGGAACGTGGCGGGCGGCGGTGCGTAGCCCGTCGGGAGCGTCCGTTCGCCGAGCGCGAAGGTGCCGTCGGCCATGTCGAGCGTGCCGGTGAGGTCAAGTCCGTTCGCCGTAACCGTGCCGGCGCCGGTCTTCTTCCAGGAATCGCCCATGAGGGGGCCCGTCGTGAGGGATTCGCCCGCCTCTGCCGTGAGTGCGGCCGTGGCCGTGGTGCCATTTGCCGTGGACGTCAATTCGCCGTAGGCCTCTTCGCCGGCGGCCAGGTGATAGGCGCTGGGCGTGCGCGGCATCCACTTCTTCATGAGCCAGTCCTGCACGGCGGAGAATTCGTCGGCCTGCAGGCAGCGGTCGTAGTAGACAGCCTCGCAGAGCACCTGGGCACCCGAACGGAACTTCTTGCCGTTGGTCGGATGGTTCCAGCGGTCCACGAACAGTGCCGCCGCGGTGGCGTAGGAGTTGGAGACGAGATTGATGCCCACACCACTGGCTTGCCGGGGGCGAGGTAGTGACCGGCCGGATTCGTCACCTTTTCGCCGTTCGCCCACACGCTGCCGCTCATGATGCCCCCCGCGACATAGCCACTCCCATAGAACATCTCGCCGTTCTGCCCGCGGTGAAAATGCGCGGAGTTGTCGCGATACGTGTCGCCGTGCAGGAACTCCATGCCGTCGCCCGCCGGATTGGCGTAGACGAGGAAGATCGCCTGGATCGTGGTATTCGTGTGGTTGAAGAGGAGGCAGCGGCCCGAGCCGGCCTGACGCGAATCGACGCCCGGGAGGCCGTTCAGCGCACTCTTCACGCGGAACGGAGGCGGGTTGTCGTCGTCGTTCGGCGAATAGGCCGCGCGGCCCGTGGTGGTGTAGTTCGCATCGCGCCATTCCAGCACTTCACCCTGCTCGCCGAACGTGAAGGAAGCGGCGTCGGCGGCGTCGAAGTGGCAGTAGGTGTCGTGGATGGGCGTGGTGGCGGACGCCGCAAGGTCGCGGTCGCCCGGAAGCGACGCCAGCGTACCGTTTTCGACCGTGAGCGGCCGCTGCTGGTTGGGATATTCCCGCGAGACGAGCGTGCCGCCGCCCGCGAGCGTGCCGGCCTGGTTGCCGCCCACGGCGTTCGCCTTCACCACCGTTCCCTCTTCCACGGCGACCTTAGCCGACGTTGCCGCGAAATGCAGTTGGTCCACCACATGGTCGTACCGCTCTACGGCATGTTCCGGCGGCGTACCGTACCACTTCTCGCGCAGATAGTCCTCGGTGGCGTACAGCTCCTCGTCCGTCAACTTGCGCTCGTAAAGGATCACTTCGCATACCTGCGCGCAACCCGTGCGATACGTGCGGTCCCACGCGAGGCGGCCAACTCTGAGCGGTTTCGTCACGGCGCGGAAGACCATGCAGTCGGGCTTGTTCTGACCGCGACGGTTCGCCGCGAGCACCGTTGTATTCGTGCCGTTCAGACGCGCCACCACGCCGTCCGCATTGTAGCGGAAATCCGTGTGCGTCTCGCCGCGGTCCGTCGCAATCGCCCCCGTCCAGGAGTCGTTGCCGTGCAGGATGTAGCCATCCGCACCCCCGTGGTTCGATCCTACCACGAAGTTCTGCGCCGCCTCCACGATGAACACGGTGTAGACATTGAGGTCGGTCCCCGACCCGCACTGGAAGACAAGGTAGGGTGCGTTCGCACGTTCGGATGCGGGCGAATACTTGTTGTAGGTGGAGCCGAAATCCACCCAGGGGAGGCCATTCTGCTTGTTGACCTGAAGGGTGGGCAGTGCGCGCGTGCCGTTCGTGGTCAACTGTCCGTCGTGCTGGGCATAGCCGTGGCCATTCACGCCGTTCCATTTCACGATACCCTTCGCGGAATCGCCGTCTTCATATTCGAAGAGGTCGGTGCGCGAGGCGTCCAAATGCAGGACGGGACTCGCGGCGGGGCGCCTGTGCGCGGCAGGTGCCTTGAAGCGCACAGTTCCGGCGTCATTGATGCGCCAGGAACCCGTGATGTTGCCGCGTGCATCCGCCAGTTCCACGGCTCCCCCCGACACGGACACGTGGCCCTGGACGAACGTCTCGCCGAAGCGAAGCGTGGAGTAACCGTCGATCGCCAACTGCAACCACCCCTTCTTCAGCGTGAACGATGAGAATTCCTGCACGGGCCGCGTCGTTGCATCGCCGTTGAGTCTCAGTAAGGGCGTGTTGCCGGAATCGACGGTCAAATCGAACGGCGGCACCGTCCAGTTCACAACATTCGCCGGCGCGACGTCCGAACGCGCATAGAAATTGATCGATGCACCACCCCAATCAGGCGAAATCCGCGTAAAGTAGTTCGTGTTGTAGAAGTTGATCGAGCGGCCTCCTCCGAGGGTCACGTCCAGGATATTGGTCGCGACGACGGGATTGTGGAGGTGCACATTCCCACCGTTTGCCGTGATCTTGTTCTTCGCGCCGCCCATGCGAAGGGGTTCCCCGTAGATATGGAGGTCCTTGTCGGCGTAGAGTTCGGTCAGTTCAAGCCCCTCGACGTCGTTCGTGATGCTTGCGGCCACCGTGAAGACCGCGCGGTTGGTGAAACCATTCGGCACGATGCCGTTGTCCCAACTGGCCGTATCGCTCCAGGTGCTGTTGGCCAGCTTGTTGGTGGAGATGACGTCGCCGCGCACGCCGGTGGCAAACGCCATCAGCAGACACAGCGCCCCTGCGACACGAAAAGATCTATCCTTCATTTCACGTCCTCCTGCCAAGTTGAACTGAATACAAAATTTCTACTTCACTCAGTATACACGACTTCCGATTCACCGTGCAAGGTGGCTAATTTCGTAATCGGCTAGCGACAGGGGGGGAGGCAGTCTGATGCGAGGTGCGCCGGATGGGATTCTGTCCCAAGGCCTAAAAAAACCGCAAATATTTTTTTGTGCTTGACTGTGCGTTTGTAATATGATAAACGTCTCTCCATGAAAACAAAGCATGACCAGGCCCATGACGCGTCGAAGGGCGCCTCCGTCAAAAAGCTCGCGGCGCTGTGGCCCGTCGCCAAGGGCTCGCTCACGCTGACGCGCTCGCCCTGCACGCGCAAGAACTGCAGGGAGTGCGCCTCCGGGCGCAAGCACCCGAAGCTGATCTTCACCTTCCGCGAGGGGGG
>JAKQQT010000477.1 GCA_029564025.1 Armatimonadota bacterium
ATGTGCAGGACGCGGACGGGCGGGTCGGCGTGACCGCCTGTCCCGTCCTGAAGATCCCTGTTCCTGCCGCAGCATCCGAACCCTTCAAAGGACAACCGCACGCCGTTCCGGGAAAGATCGACCCCGCCGAGTTCGATGCGGGCGGCAGGGGGACCGCCTATTATTCGATCCGCCCGAATCCCCGCGCGTCGAACCCGGTGCGCAAGGATGTTTCGCTCGGCTGCCGGCCGGACCGCGTGGTGCAGCTGAAGACCGGCGAATGGATGAACTACACGGTGAACGTGGAGAAGGCCGGAAAATACCGTGTTTCGCTCCAATACGGAACGGGCAATTTCTTCGACAACAAACTGCTGTTCGTCGTCGACGGCGAACGGCGCGGCATGTTCGATCTCGCGCCGGACCTTTCGGGGAAGTGGGAGACGCGTGCGGCGCCCGCGCTCGAAAACATCGAGCTTTCCGCCGGACGCCATGTGGTCACCCTCGTGCCGGTCGGGTATTTCTCGATCGGCACGATCGAGCTGTCGGAAACAGGAACCCTTCCGGATAATACGGTGAAATAAAAACGGTCCGGTTTTCCTGGGGACAACCTCTGTGCCGTCCGCGAACCCGGGCGAAGCCAGAATGAGAAGTGGCTATAAAAGTTCTTGTTGAAATTAAGGGTTGATTGTTTTCACTCCCGCCTCGCATAATAGTGATGTTCTCCGATTCTGGTTTACAGAATGTTCTGCTCACGCGACGGGATGCACATTTTTATAACTCGTCCGAGTCCGGTTAAGTGGTGTGGCTGGTGAAATCAACAGGAGGTATCTCAACCATGGCGCATAAGATCGTGTTGATTCTGGCGGTGACGACCGTGTCTCTGAGTGTCGATGCGGCGACGGACCGCACATGGGATGGCGGCGGCGCCGACGCGAACTGGAGCAGCGTGACCAACTGGGACGGTGACCTTACCTTACCGGCTAGCGGTGACGCGCTCTTTTTCGGGGGCACGTCAAAACTGGCGAACACCAATGATCTCGACGGCGCCTCTTTTTCCGGGATCACCTTCCTGAGCGGGGCGGGCCTTTTCACGCTCAGGGGCAAGGCGATCACGCTGGACGGAAACGTCACGAACCTTGACAATGACAACCAGACCATCAATCTGCCGATGTCCCTGAGCGCCACGCGCGATTTCACCGCCTCCAACGGCGAGATCACCGTCAGCGGCACGCTCAGCGGCGCCGGCGGGCTGAACAAGTATGGGGCCAAGACGTTGACGCTGTCCGCCAGTAACGCCTACGAGGGCGTCACCTCGGTGGGTAAAGGGACGCTTGCGGTCACCCATGCCCAGGCGTTG
>JAKQQT010000513.1 GCA_029564025.1 Armatimonadota bacterium
GAGTACGGGCTGGTCTGGAGTTTGATCGTCGGTTTGTTGTTGCTGACGGACAATGTGCTGGACGTGTTTCCGATGATGTACATGTTCAGCAACCCGATGCCGGAGTATTCGTCACGCACGGCGTTGATGTCGAGATAGTTGGTCCCGCCGCCGTCGAAATAGTTGAAGCACACGAACGTCTCGTAGGTGTTGTCGCCCGCCGTGATGCCGGAGGATGGCGGCTGGCTGTAGAAACTCTGGCCGGGCGAACCGTCATAGCTGTATTGGAATGTTCCGTTCACGGTGCATTGCCAGTTTCCGTATATGCTGTCATAGGACATGCTCTGAATCGTTCTCGTCTCGCCGTTTGTGCCGTTGTTGAATCCCACGGACATGCCTTCCGCGATCAGTCCCGCGTTTACGACAGCGGTCGTCGCCCGGAACTGGTTGCTTCCTTGATTGATGCTGTTGTAAATGACGGGATCGAGTTCGTACCGGAAACTGCCGATGCCCTGAAATCTGTTGTACTCGATGACCGTGTTGTTGTTCAGTTCGCAGTAGATGCCGTGCCGCAGCCTGCGGAACACACAGTTGCGGATTTTGCCGTTCATGATCTCCTGTCCCCAGAGGCCCCATTCGCCGCCGATACCGATGGTGGTCGCGTTGAAATCGCTTCCGAAATCCGTTGTTTCGGCCTCGATGAAACAGCCTTCGGCGTCGAGCCGGGAGCCGTAATAGCGGTACGGGCTGATGCCGATGCTGTTTTTCGGAACCTTTATCCAGAGGTTCACGAACTTGTTTCCGGGCGACGCCTGGATCATGCAGTAGTCCGTGAATCCCGCCGCGGGAACAAACGTCGGCATGACGTCCGGGATGCCTTCCTCCATCGATCCGAGGCCGTAGAGGATGGTGTTGTGCTTCATTGTTACGTGGGAGTTGAGAGTGTACGTGCCGGGTTTGACCCAGATAATTCCGCCGCTGCTTCCGAGCGCGTTGATCGCCTGCTGCAAATCCGAATACGTGCCGGGCGCGCCGGTCGGGTCCATGACGATCCAGGATGCCTGCGCCGTGCCGCCGCCCGCTCCGATTTTGCCGAGCACCCAGTCCATCGTGGCCGCGTCGGCTCCCGACTGCGGATTGAGAAGCCCGGTAATGCGCTTGTTTCCCGCGCTGTTTCCCTTTGCAAGTACGGTCGAGAGGTCGGGAACGGCCGAGGACATTTTGAACCAGCGTCCCGTGCCGGATGCCGGGGTGATAATGCCGTCGCCGTCGTCCGCTCCCGTGGCGGTCTCGTCAAAGCGGTACAGGGAGCCTTTGTCTTCGACGAGGCGGACCTGCTTATCCGAGCGGTCGGCAGCCGCGATGTCGCGGAGGTTCTGCGCTGTCTGAACCGGCGACGAGAACTTGGCCGCTACACCGGAGAGGTCGCCGACCGTG
>JAKQQT010000548.1 GCA_029564025.1 Armatimonadota bacterium
GCGATGCGGGGTTCCGACACGCCTGTACAGGCATACCGGGAAGCCCTGAAGTCCATACGCGAGGGTTGCGGTCCCAATACTTACATCCTCGGTATAGGCGCTCCCATCGGACCAAGCATCGGACTTTTCAACGGAATGCGCATCGGATCGGATGTCTCAACGTCCTGGGAAGCCGTGTCCAAGGCCGCTATGAACACGGCCACGCGGCGTTTCACGAACAACACCTGGTGGCAGAACGATCCGGACGCTCTGGTTGCCCGATCACCCTTGAGCCTGAACCAGGCGCGCGCCTGGGCCACGGTGACGGCGTTCAGCGGAGGATCCTTAATGCTCGGCGACAACGCAGGATCCCTGGACAGCGAGCGCATCGCCCTGGTGTCGCGGGCTTTGCCGGTTGCCGCGAACGGTTCCGCACCGGCTTTCGGTTCCAAACCGCCCCGCAAAATCAGCGCGACAGGCGCACGAACCCGCGATCTCTGGCAGATTCCCGCATTGCCTGACACCAACGGTATCACGCCCCAGCAACCGCCGCGTATATGGTTCATCTCCCGCGCCGGCAATCCCGCCGGTGTCGATCTCGCCGCTCTGTTCAACTGGAGTTCCGAATCCCGCACCGGCGCCATGTCACTGGGATCGGCCTCCAGCAGGTTCCATGTGTTTGACCTTTGGGACTTCCGTTATCTCGGCACCATGTCGAAAACAGTGAAAGTTCCGCAATCACCAACTTCGGTCCGGTTACTCGCGCTCGCGCCGGACGCCGGCCGTCCGCAGTTCCTTGGATCCGACGCGCACATCGTCTGCGGCCTGCGTGACATCAAACGGATTTCCTGGTCGTCCGCTCAGAAGACACTGTCCGGGCAATCGTTCGTGACACCGGGGCGTTCGTACCGCATCGCGGTCTCGGTGCCGGCGGGTTGGGCGGTGACGAAGGTTCAAGTAAACGGCGCCGTGGTAAACGACAAAACCGTAAGCAAGGGATATTTGGTGATTAAGATGGCTCCCAAATCCTATACAGTTCGCTGGTCGATCACTTACAAGCGGGTATGACGGCGCCTGCCAGTTCGGGCATACCTTCCATGCCAAGATGGCTCAGTACGAAATCGAATCTTATGGGATCCTCCGGATCAACCGTCTTCCAAACTTCAGTTATCTCCCACGACATACGCGCGTCCGGATTCTTGCGTCGCGTCCAGCCCTGACTCCTCGCAATCGCGGCCACATGAACGTCCACGGGCGTCATCAAGGCTGAAGTGGGGATCTCGGTCCATACCCCCAGGTCCGGCGGACCGGTGCGAACCATCCACCGCAGAAACAAATGAAGGCGCTTGCAGGCGGATCCGTCGCGCGGGCTTGCAAGAAAATGCCGGAACGCATAACCTTCCGATCCCGCGCAACAATCCGCAAGCGGAGCCAGCGCACGGAGTTCGTCAACAAACGCCGCAAGCGCGAATTCCGTGCTGATATGTGTCTCCTTCCACCCCTTCAGAAACAGAGCCTTCAACGAGCCATATTTGTGCAGTGCTCTACGCAGGGTAAGCACGAGCAGACACATCGCTTCCGGCGTATGGAACCGATGCGAGAATCCGGAAAAATCAGACGCGGATTCCGGCATGTTCAAGACAAAATCGCGCGGGTTCGGAATGAATCTATCCAGCGCCTTCCGCACTGATTGGCATATGCTTGTCACTCGCCCGTACGATAGCGAAGCGGCGATAAATCCGGCTATCTCCTGATCGAGTGGATCGGTATAGGACCGAACGACGCCTATTGGATCTGAACACACCCAATCCTCCCATCTGCTGTCCAAGATGGCGGTAAAAGGTTGTGCGGTGCTGGTGTTAAAATGTGGCAAATCAGTCCTCACCGGGCTGGCGTTGGACGGCATCGTTTCTTCGTGTCTTCACGTTTGTTACACCCTTTCAGCCGACTTGGGTCCAAAAGTTTAAGAATGTGTTAAGACCGCATTTTGTCTGGAAACTTCTTTCTTCAAGCGTGTATTCTGAACTAGGCGACAGGCTCAAACTGCGTCTCGCAGAAGTTTGACGCTTTCATACGGAATGAAAGGAGGGCTATATGCCGGTTATAAAAGCAGTGGCGGGTCTGATGACGGCTATGATCGCCGCAGGTCAGATCAGCCAACCGGGCCTGAACACAAACAGTGCCGAAACCGACAAACCAGCCGTTAAGACTTCCGTCGCCAGACCAGCCGCCAAAACCTCGGTTGCCAAAGTATATGTTGGCAACGCCTCATGGTATGGAGAGGCATTCCGCAGTCGACGCACCGCTTCCGGAGAACGTTTCAATCCGGACAGATCCACGATCGCAAGCCGCCATCTTCCTTTCGGAACCAAGGTTCGCGTGACCTATCTTCGCACCGGCCGCAGTGCCGTCGCACACGTCACGGATCGCGGACCTTTCGTCCGCGGACGCATCATCGACTGCTCGGAAGGGCTCGCCAGGCAGATTGGGCTTCGCAACGCCGGCACCGGCAAAGTGAAGGTTGAGGTCCTAAACACGCGGCGCTGATCTCCTTCAACACAGCGGCTGGCAGTCTTTGTGATTGTGAAAGGAACGTTCCATGCGCGCTTTCCTGGCCGCTTTGTCGTGTCTCCTGATCGCCTCTACCTCCGCTGTCTCCGCTGACGGTCCCGATGCCCTTCTTATGTCCGGCTACAATCTGGCCGCGGGCATGAACGCGTTTGTCTACTACACGTTTTCGAAACAGCCGTTTACGGTTGCGCCGGGCGATGTGCTGGAATATGACATACTGATTCCCGCGTCCTCGACAGAGACCAACGGCGGAGTGGACGTGGACTGGCTGGACGGAAGTCTGCCGCTCAGGGACTCGGGCGCGAAGGACCAGAACGGATACGGATCGCACCCCAACGTGGTGATTCCGCCGGCCAAAGGCGCGTGGTACCACCGCATCATCTCGATGGATCCCGTGGTCGGACGAAGCGCGAAAAACTGGATGCTGGTGTTCGAGGGCGACAGCCACGGCCCGTACTATATGCTGGTTTCCAATATCGTCGTCCGCCGCGCGGACGGCTCCGAGGTAGTGCTTTACAAGTCCGGCCCAGTCGGCCCAGTGGGCGAGATGGGAGGAATCGACGGCTACAGCCGACGTCTCATGGTTCGCAACGTTCCTCTCGCCGATCTGGATGCCAACGGTCTTGAAAAGGCAATGGCAACGGAAAAGGCTCAGCACGAGCGGGACTCCGCCGTATCCGAACTCGATTTCGGCATCGACCTTCTTTCCCGTTTCGCCCGCATTGCGAACGTTGAATCCAAACACAAGCCGGTTTTCGACAACGCAAAGAAACAACTGGATGCCGCCAGGTCCGCCGACACCTCACCGGCTGACCTGAACTCCGCGATGCGGAATGTCCGCCGTACCTTGACGGCCAACCGAAGTTTGACAAGCGGTTACGCCTTGAATCTCGTCGGCCATGCGCACATCGACTTCCAATGGTTGTGGGAATGGCCGGAAACACTGGACCTCACCGTAGCGACTTTCCGCCAGGCGCTGAAGTTTATGGACGAGATTCCCGACTTCAAGTTCAGCCAAAGCAGTTCGGGGCTGTACCGCGTGGTGGAGGACCTCGATCCCGCACTGTTCACCAGGATTCAGAAACGCGCCCGGGAAGGACGCTGGGAACCGGTGGGCGGTCGAGTCTCCGAAGGCGACCTGAATCTGGTGTCCCCGGAAAGCCACGTCCGGCAGTTCCTGCTGGGACAGCGGTATTTCCGCGAAAAACTCGGCCGTACCGCGACCATTGGATTCGAGCCGGATTCCTTCGGTCATCCGTGGACGATGCCCTCCATCCTTCTCAACAGCGGCATCAACGGTTATTACTTCTGCCGGGGAGGCAGAAACAAGCCGGTCTTCTGGTGGCAGGCGCTGAACGGCGACAAGGTGCCGGCGTTTGACGACACCGCCGCCGGAAGCTGGTACAACGGAACCGTCATCCCCAACGCGCTCGAAACCGTGGCGACCTTCAAGGAAAAAACCGGCCTGAACACGATGTTGCGTGTTTACGGCGTCGGCAATCACGGCGGCGGTCCGACCTATGAACAACTTGAGTCGGCGCGCGGGATGCAGAAGGTGCCGTACTACCCGAAAACCCGTTTCAGCACACTGGCCGAGTATTTCAGTGATATCAACAAACAGGGTCTTTCCGGCCTTCCTGTCGTCAACCAGGAACTGAACGCCGTCTTCCAGGGGTGTTATACGACTCACGGCGCCATCAAGCGTTTGAACCGCGACGCCGAAAATGCGCTGACCAGCGCCGAAACAACCGCAACAGCCGCTTCCTTCTACGGTTTCCCCTACCCGGCGGCACGATTCCGCGCCTTGTGGGAGGACCTGCTGGCCAACCAGCACCACGACACCCTGCTGGGAAGCGCCATCCACGAAACCTACGACAAAACGCGTGAGCAGGTGGGCTACGTCGTCGCGGAAGCGAAGGCCATCCTCGGCGACGCGACAAGATATCTTGCTTCTTACGCTAACAGGCCAAAAAACGCGAAGTATGCTGTTTTCGCCTACAATCCGCTCGGTTGGCAACGAACCGGACGCGTGCGTATCGGATGGCCGTTCCCGCCCGACAAAGACAAGTGGGTTGCCGTGGATCCCGACGGCCGATGGTATCCTGTCACGATTATCCGCGGGGTGAGGCCGGATAATCCCGATGGACTGCCGGTCGCGGAGTTCAACGCCGAAGTTCCCGCGTTCGGATACGCTTCGTTCGCGCTGTATCCAACATCCGAACCGGTGGCGAGCGCCGTGAATTTGACACAGGCAGGTGACAAGTACGTCATCGAAAACACGCTGATCCGGGTGGAGGTCAACAACGCGGGACTCATTACCAGCCTGAAACGCAAGGATTCGGAGCGGGAAACGGTCGCCCCGGGCGGCGCCGCGAACCGGCTTGAGATATGGAACGAGGACGAGAGTCCGCGTAGCGCCTGGATTATCGGACCGTACCTGGGTCACGAGAAACTGGACCAACCGGTTCAGATTACGATTGTGGATAACGAACCGGGCCGCGTGACACTCTCCGTCCGGCGCACGTTCAGATCCTCAACCATCACGCAGTACATCCGTGTGACCGCTGACAGCGACGTCGTCGAAACGCCGCTGTATGTGGACTGGCAGGAAGTGGGCGCTGGTGTGAAAGTAACTCCATTCCTGAAGATGGCGACCGACGTGGCGGGTTCCAACCTGACCGCCAGGTACGAGATACCGTTTGGCGCGATGAGCCGGCCAACCGACAACGGGGAAGTTCCGGCCTTGAAATCGGCGGACCTGAGCGGTCCCGAAGGCGGTATCGCTGTACTGAACGACTGCAAGGGCGGATTTGCCGCACTCGATTCCACCATGCGCGTCTCGCTGATTCGCTCGCCGGCCGATCCCGACCTGATGCCGGACCAGGGTTACCACGTCATCGGCCTCGCGCTCTGGCCGCACGACGCAAACGTGAAAGCCGGGGCCATCCGGAAGGGATTCGAGTACAATCAGCCTTTGACAGGGGCACGCATCGCCCCCAGCGCCAACGGCAAACTTCCCTCCAAGGGATCGTTCCTGCAGGTACGTAACGACACAGTGATTCCGACTGTGATGAAGCGCGCGGAAGACAGGCCGGACGGAGTTGTGTTGCGTCTCTTCGAGGCAAACGGCACACCCGGCAGGTTGGAGTACCGGCCGGCATTTCCTGCCTCGGGCCTGCGGCCGGTCAACTTCCTGGAGGATATCAAAGGCCCCGTGGTTCCCGTCTCCAATCAAGCCGATCTTCAGCCGTGGGAAATCCGAACGGTTGAGTTCCGTCCCTGAGGATTCAATTCCTATACTGAGTAAGGCGTCAGCACACTGGCGCGGAACATCACCCGGAGGCTGATTATATGAAGTTGCTGTGCACAACCAAGGACCTGAGCGAGGCGCTTTCCGCCGCCAGTCGCGTGACAGGCCGAACCACACTCCCAATCCTGAGCCACCTGCTGTTGAAAAGCGTGGAATCGGGCCTGGAAGTGACAGGTTACGACCTGGAAGTCGGCATTCGTACCACGATCCCCGCGCAGGTGACCGAACCCGGATCCTTCACGGCCTCCGCGAGAACGCTCAGCGATCTGGTCAACGCCCTTCCGGACGCTCACGTGGAGTTCGAAGCGGACAGCGCCGGCAGTGTGGCCATTACGTGTGAGCGCACAACCGCCAACCTCCTGGGTCTGCCGGCCGATGAGTTTCCGGACCTCCCCGAGGTCAGCGAAGAGTCCACAACGACCATCAAGTCCGGCATTCTTCGGACCATGCTCCAGCAAACGTTGCCGGCCACCAGCGCCGACGAGGCGCGCGCGGTGATGACCGGCGTCAACATCATCCTCGACAAGGAAGCCAACCGCGTCACGATGGTCTCCACCGACGGTCACAGGCTCGCGGTCCGGCATATGCCGTGCGAAAACCTTGCATTCAGCGGAACCGCCATCGTCCCTGCCCGCGCCCTGAACGAATTGTTGCGCTCACTGCCTTCCGGCGATGATGTCGACGTCGTCATTCGCCTCGAACGGAATCAGGCCCAGTTCGTGGTCAACCGCACGACCATCGTCAGCCGCTTGATCGAAGGCAAATTCCCGGACTACGAAAGCGTCATCCCGGCTCAGTCGTCCATCATCATCACGGCCCAGGCCCAGGAGCTGTCACGCGCGTTGAGACGCGTGGCAGTTTTCGCCCGCGACGCGAACTACCGCATCGCCTTCGAGGCCGAGAACGAGCGGATGAAGATCACGGCCGAGGCCGGCGGAGTCGGCAAGGCTTGCGAAGAGGTTGAGATTATCCTTGAAGGCGAACCGATCAAGATTGCCTTCAACGAGAAGTACTTCGCGGACGCCATCAACGTCATCGACAGCGATGGAGTGCGCATCGAACTGACCGGCGCCCTGAATCCCGGATTAATCCGCCCTTCCGACGAATCCGAGTTCATCTACGTCGTGATGCCGATGCAGATCGCGTAAGCCCGGAAGGGATGGACGATGCCGTTCTACCGTCCCGACCAGTTGGCCCGCACCCGCCGTGTCATCGGATTGATGTCGGGCACCTCCGCGGACAGCATCGACGCGGCGGCGGTTGAGATTACAGGAGAAGGCGACGAGATCCACGCGGAACTCGCCGCCTTCATCGATATACCCCACGATGTGCCCTTCAAGACCGCGATTTTCCGATCCTTCGGCGCGGATTCAACGTCCGAATTCCTGACGGCTCTGAACACAGCCCTGGGCGAACGGTTCGCCGACGCCGCGATAGCCGTTCGCGACAAAGCCGGTTGGCCAAAGGACAGCATAGATGCCGTCGGCAGTCACGGCCAGACGGCCTGGCACCAGCCGGATCCCGTCGATATCGCCGGTTTGAAGGTTGCCGGAACGCTACAGCTCGGGAATCCGGCCGTCATCGCGGAACGTGTGAAGGCGCCGGTAGTGAGCGACTTCCGGTCGCGGGACGTGGCCGTCGGCGGACAAGGCGCGCCGCTGGTTCCGCTGATCGACTGGCTTTTGTACCGCTCGCCTTCCCGATCCCGTTCGCTGGTGAATATCGGCGGAATCGCCAACCTTACATATCTTCCCAAAGGTTGCCAACTGGACCAGATGATTGCCTTCGACACCGGTCCCGGCAACATGGCAATCGACGCCGCCACGCGCCTCTCCACCGATCCACCGGAACCGTTCGACCGGGACGGGAAACGCGCGGCGAGCGGAAACGTGAATCTGCCCTTGTTGGAGGAACTCCTGGCACACCCGTTTTTGGCCCAGCAACCGCCGAAATCAACAGGGCGGGAGGTTTTCGGCGAGCACTGGACCCGGAAGCTCATCGACGTCTACCACGGCCCCCTGAACGACCTGATCGCAACTCTGACCGCGCTGACCGCCGAATCCATCGTCCGCGCGCATCGGGATTTTCTGCCGGGATTGCCGGACGAGATGATACTGAGCGGCGGAGGTTCGCGAAACGGAACCCTCGTCAGGATGATTCAGCAACGTGCCGGAGTTGAGGCGCGAACAGCCGGGGAAATGGGCTGGAACAGCGACGCCAAGGAGGCCGTGGCCTTCGCTATTCTTGCTGATCGGACAATGCAGGGATTGCCGGGAAACGCCCCGTCCGCCACGGGCGCGGAACGAGGCGTTATCCTTGGCAGTGTCACACTTGCGTGAACCTTTACTCTCCCTGACCCATCGAGTAACCGGGCGCCCCGTCGAAGTGGTACAGGTGCTCGGTCTTCAGGAAATCCAGGTTCATGTCGCGGAAGCGCTGAAGCAGGTTGATCACCTGCTGGTGGGTAACAGTCGCGTCCGGTGAGCCCGTGGTGAAACGGCACCGCCAGTAGCCCGACAGTAGAGTTTCGGGCGCGTAGGTCGGCCAGACCTTGATGCCGCGACTCGTGATCAGCTTCAGCTCTAGTCCGTCGCCGTTGGCGCGTGACACCAGCGCTCCGAGGTCGTCCGGTGTTCCTCCGGTCCATTCCAGGGACACATCCACGCCCACCAGGGTCTTTACCGGTTTGGGCGCAGGTTTGGGTTCAGGAGGCGCTGTTGTATCGTCTGCCGCGGCATAACGCGCCGGTTTCAATTGCCGCGGTTCCTGACCCAGCCTTTCGATAACGGCGTCCGCGAACTCCCTTGTGCCCACCTTCTCCGTACTGACGCCTTCCTTGAAGATATCGTAGGTGTGCACGCCGTCCTCGATGGTCCGCAACCAGGCGTTGTGCACGTGAGACGCCTGCTCGTTCAATCCGAGGTGAACCAGCATCATCACGGCGCCCAGAAGTAGACCGGAAGGATTCGCCAGGTTCTGGCCGGCGCGGCGCGGTGCGGAGCCGTGGATGGCCTCGAACATGGCCACGTGCTTGCCGATGTTGGCCGAACCCGCCAGGCCGACGCTTCCCGCCACTTGCGCCGCTACGTCCGACAAAATGTCGCCGTACAGGTTCGGCATCACGACAACGTCGAACACCTCCGGCGTGTCGGCAAGTTTCGCGGCGCCGATGTCCACGATCCAGTGCTCGTTCTCGATATCCGGATAAAGCGCCGCAATTTCATCAAAGACCCGGTGAAACAGACCGTCGGTGATCTTCATGATGTTGTCTTTGGTGAAGCACGTCACCTTCTTGCGGTTGTTTCGACGGGCATATTCGAAGGCGTATCGGACGATGTTCTCGCAACCGGGCCGGGTGATAATCTTCAGGCACTGCGTGACGTCTGCCGTCTGACGATACTCGATGCCGGCGTACAGGTCCTCTTCGTTTTCGCGGATGATGACCACGTCCATGCCGGGGTGCTTCGTGCGGACGAAGGGATCGTAGGCAACACAGGGTCGTACGTTGGCATATAGACCGAGTGTCTTGCGCACGGTGACATTCAGGCTCTTGAAGCCTCCGCCCTGCGGCGTGGTGATTGGCGCCTTCAGGAAGACCTTCGTCCGCCTCAGCGAATCCCACGCCTGCGGCTCGATACCGGCCGTGTTTCCGGCAAGGTACACTTTCTCGCCGATGTCGATGCGCTCGATATCAAGCGGCGCACCGGCCGCCTCAAGGATGCGAAGCGTTGCCTCCATGATCTCCGGGCCGATGCCGTCCCCGTGAGCGACCGTTATCGGTATGCCTTTTCCCATCTCTTCCAGATTCCTTTCGTCACAGACATTTGAAAGCGCACAGACCGTCTTTGCAGGTCTCGATTGGTTGTGTCACATTGTGGCATTGTCCGACCCATTTCCTCAAAAAAGTTGCGTTGACGGGGTTTCCGGACGTACAATCAAGCCATCAGAGACAAAACAAGTCTGATTATTGTTTCACCAAAACAAACGGAAGGTTCGCCGCACCGTAGTGCAGGTTCGGCGACTTTTATCACGCCATGTTGAATACAAGAAACCTGATATCATTTATGGTCACTGCGGCGGTGGCTGTAACCATGACCGTACGGGTCTCTGCCGGTACGCCGGGCGGACTCCCGAACGACCCATACGGCGATGTGAACGGAGACGGCGTGGTCAATACGGCCGACGTCTCGCTTATCCATACGTTCCGAACGAATCCGGCTTCCCTTTCCAGCGCGGCAAAGGAACGCATCCGCCGGTACGGTGACATAGCCGGTGTGGCGAACATCTGCGAAATCGGCAACGGAACTGTAGACCAGCACGATGTTTTGCGTCACCTCTACATGGCAGGAGGGGTCATCGACGCTGGCACCACAGGCGTTGTGCGTGCGGATTACGGCGACATAGACGGAGACGGCAAGGTAACCCTTGTCGACACCGTCATTGTACAGCGCTCCGTTTCCGGGCTTAAACACCCCACCTATGAAACAAAAGTCCAGACAAAAGGTCTTGGCGACATCTCGCCGACGATTCCGAACATCCGGTTCGGCAACGGCATCATTGACGTCAACGACGAGTTGGTCCTCACCGAGAGGGTCGGCGGATTCGAGGAAATACCTCCCGCCTATGTGGACTACTGGCCGGCCGGTTGCCCCACCCCGGCCTACCCCACGCGTCCTGCCGACCGATACTTCTTCACCGACCTGAACGGTATTACCGGCGACGCCAACCATCGGGTCTACTTCCAGACGCAATCCGTGGAGGAACGGCGCGGCTTTACGGTAACACGCGTCGTCGGCGACGACAACAGCATCGCAGGTGTCTTCAAGGGTATCGACGGAAGTATCTACGCCGTTTACCTTCGACATCCCTTGTTCTACAACAACGCCACGTTGGAGTTCTCCTGCCCCGTCAAGATGCTGGACGCTTCCGCCGCCCGCGCAGGAACGGGAACCTGGCAGGGCCGAACCCTCTGCGACCCGGGCATCTCCGAGATTCAGCCATTCGCCTTCCGCGGAACCGTTCTCGCGTCGGAAAGCGTTTACACGCCCGCCGCCGGGTTGTATCCCACCGATACTCCCCCTTCGACTTGGTCCAAGACCATCCGCATCCGCCTGGATGTGGCGCTTCATAAAGGAATTGGCACACCTTTTGAGGCCCAGCAGGCTCTATTTTTCGACTTCGCGCCCTATATTGGTATGATAGGTCGCGGTCAGGCGGCTTACTTTGGTTCGCCTGCCCGTGAAAGCAACAAGGCCAACCTGAGCCTGGACAGGGTCATCGTGCGTGGATTGACGTACGACCAGACTCATCCATAGCCAGAGATTCGCGATTTCGAACCACGGCGGTGACGAACACGCTTTGACGTGTGTTGTCTGAGAGGTACCAGTGAAGACGAAGGAGATGACCGGCATGAACAAACGCACACTCCCCCGCCTTGAGACCACCCGACGCGCGGTTGTGCTCATCGCTGTCCTTGGCCTGTTGGCCGCTGTATCCCTGGCCTCGCTCCCTTCGGCTCCGCGCGTCAATGACCCATACGGCGACGTGAACGGAGACGGCCTCGTAAACAGCGCCGACATCAATCTTCTTCGCACCTATCTCACAAATCCGTCTGTCCTGAGCACGGAACGCAAGGACCGCATCCGCCGCTTCGGAGATATCAACAACATCGTCAACCGCACCACCATAGGCAACGGCATCCTCGACTCCCACGATGTGGTGCGGCACGCCCTGATGGCCGGTGGCATCATCGACGCCGGAACTGCCGGAGTAGCCCGCGCGGATTACGGCGATGTGGACGGCGACGGCAAGGTGACGCTTGTCGACACCGTTATCATTCAGCGGTCATTAAGCGGTTTCAAGAATCCGGCTTACGAGACCAAGGTCAGAAGCAAGGGCTTGGGCGACATCTCGCCGACGATACCCTATGTTTCATTCGGAGACAAGGCTATCACGGACGCGGATTTTCAGCAACTTCAGGCCCGGGCGGCAGGCTCCGAGCCCAATCCTCCCGCTTACGTGGATTACTGGCCGGCCCAGTGTCCCAACATCGAATTCACGGGCGTTGTCGCCGACCGGTACACATTCACCGATCTCAACGGCATCACAGGCGATGCAAATCACCGTGTTCAATTCCTTACCCAGTCTGTGGAGGAGCGACGAGGCTACACGGTTACGCGAATCGACGGGGACGATGGAAGCACCATCGGCGTTTTCAAGGGAATTGACGGTAGCGTCTACGCCATGTACATGCGGAATCCGCTTTTTTACGGAAACCGAATGATTCATTTCCAGTCGCCGGTTAAATTGATCGATGCGGACGCCGCGCGAGGACTGAAGACCACTTGGGGAGGCGCAACGATCGGAATGCCGGACAACCTTCCGTCACAACGTCTGGTATTCAAGGGCACCGTCCTTTCCATCGGAAATATCTACACACCGGCCTCGGGATCGTATCCTAACGGAACGCCGCCCTCAACATGGTCCAAAGCCCTCCAGATACGCCTGGACGTAATGTTCTACAAAGCGCCCGGCGTTCCATTCGACTCTCAACAGGCCCTGTTCTTCGACTTCGCTCCATTCATCGGAGTCATAGGACGTGGCCAGGCTTCTTTTGCCGGAAGCGCTACTCCGGAGCCAAACAAACCGGGGCTAAGACTCGACAAGGTGATTGTGCGCGGAATCACGTACGATTCCACGCATCCCTGACATTCGCACGATACCAGAACATCACGCAACGGGGTGGCCTTTCGGCCACCCCGTGCTTTTCGTACAGGATATCAGGCTGTCAGGTTGTTCTATTCAAACGGTCCGCGAAACGGCGCCTCTTCTACAACGCGATAGATGGGGCCTTCGGGCGTCAGTGTCGACTCGAAGAGCGTCAACCGGTCCAGCCGGCACGGCATCGAACCAGACAAGCGTCTGATGGCGTTCGCCAAGGCATCCGCGTTTCTGCCTGACCGGGCGCGGCCGAGGGTGACATGCGCGTGGAACGGACGCTTTTCGCGTGGAAATCCCAGCGCCGCCAGATCACTGGAAAGCCGCTTCTCCAATGCCGCTAGTTGGCCGGATGCGTCCCCAAGGTCCACACGGATCACAACGGGATAGCGTCCCCGATCAAACATACCCACACCGTTCAGCTCAGCGTCGATTGGTTGTGTTGCCCGGGCACAATGCGTCACGGCGTGCCGCAATTCGTCCAGGCGCCGTTCGTCCACCTCGCCCAGGAATCGCACGGTACAGTGGTACTGGCCGGCGGATACCCACTTCACGTCGGCCCGGGTTGCTTCCAGAACGCGCCGGGACTCGCCAAGAAACCGGAGCGCTCCCGGTTGCTGTACGGGAACGGCAATGAACAACCGCATGGTTTCACCTCTCCTGATTCAGACTTCTCAGGGCTGTCCACAGCGAATAGAGGGTGTTCTGCGACGCATGAGCCCGAATCGTCTCCCTGCCGCCCCGGAAACGCGCTTTGCTTACAGAAACGCCCCACGGCCCGGCGACCGCCATGTACACCAGCCCGACCTGTTTTTCTTCCGTTCCTCCGCCGGGACCGGCGATTCCGGTCGTTGCGTAGGCGGTGTTCGCCGAAAAAAGTTGCTTCGCTCCGAGGGCCATTTCCCGGGCAGTCTCTTCGCTTACGGCTCCGTTCGCGGCCAGGGTTTCCGCGCGAACACCCAGAAGGCTTGTCTTTGCGTTGTTGGCGTACGTAACCGCGCAACCGAGGAATACATCGCTTGAGCCCGGGATTGATGTGAGCCTCCGGCTGATCTCACCGCCTGTACAACTTTCCGCGCCGGCCAGTGAGAAACCGGACCGACGACAAAGATCAAGCACGGCGCTTTCCAAAGTCTCATCGTCTCTGCCGAAGATGTGTTCTCCCAAGAGGTCCGATATCTGCCGGTCCATCCCGTCCAGCCTGGGCAACGCCTCCTTCTCATCGGTCGCGCGGGTTGTGATGCGCAGATGCACCTCGCCGCCCTTCGCGTACGGCGCCACGGTGGGATCGCTGTTGTCCATCAGGTGGGAGAGGCGCTCGGCAACCAGCGATTCGCCAATTCCTGCCAACTTAACCGTTCGCGACACCAGTATGCCACCGTCCGGCCCGGTCAAACGGCGCAACAGCGGCACCAGTGAATCGCGAACCATGGGTATCAGTTCGCCGGGAGGCCCCGGCAGGCAGACGATCCATTGGCCGTCCTTCTCAACGGCCACTCCCGGCGCCGTGCCGTTCGCGTTCTGAAACACCTCGCCGCCCTCGAACACAAGCGCCTGTTTCAGGTTCGCTTCCGGCAGTCGAATACCCCTTTGCTTAAAGAAACCCCGCAGTCTCGTCTCCGCCTCGTCATTGTTCACCAGGCGAATCCCCAGAACGTCGGCCACCGTCTCCTTTGTCAGGTCGTCCCTTGTCGGTCCCAAACCGCCTCCGAGGATCACCAGATCCGACCGGCTGAGCGCGAGCCGGACCGCCGAAGCCAGCCTTCCGGGATTGTCGCCGACCACCGACTTGAAGTAAAGGTTGATGCCGCAGTCGGCCAGTGTGCGGGCAAGGAACGAGGCATTGGTATCCACAATCTGGCCCAGCAGAATCTCCGTGCCGACACTGATAATCTCCGCGGTCATATCGGTACCTCCTGAAATCCCGGCCGCCGTTTTGACGATCCTGCGGGGCGAATGTATACTAACGTGTGCGGGGAGTGGTGTCCGAGCGGATTAAGGAGCACGCCTGGAAAGTGTGTAAGGTCAAAAGCCTTCCCGGGTTCGAATCCCGGCCACTCCGCCAGAAATAAGGACAGGGCCGCCTGACGGCTTCCCTGTCCTTCATTGCATTTCAGCCTGACTGTATCACTGGCCGGGAGCAGGCGAGGGCGCCGGAGCCGGTGGCGTGGTGCCGGCCGCTGGAACCATTCCTTCCTTCGCGCGCGGCGGAGCCGGCTTCGGTACCGGAATGGGCGGTTCCTTCGCCGAATCCAGGCGGTAGATGCGCCAACCCGCAGGCGACTTGTAAAGGCTCAGGATGTTGATGGTCTTGAACTTCTTCGGAGCATCCTTTTCTTCACTGACGGGAAGCAGGCGCTCCATTTCGGCGGTCGCCTTGTCCGTGCCGATGGGTGTCACCTTCCCCAGCCGGATGTCCTTGCTTAGTTCCGGACCCACATTGAACGTCTCGATGAGGAGTGTCTTGTAGACCTCGGCGGAAAGACCCTGCTTGTCCGGTACCAACTTGTTCATTTCCGCGGCGAACTTGTGCCAGTCGAAGCATTTGGAGATGGCGTCCTTGTCCTCGTTCCTCATTGCCTTGATGAGGGCGTTCACTGTTTCAGCCGGTGTCTTGCCGGCAACCGGCGCCGGAGCAGGCTTCTTCTCGGAAGGCTTGGCGGGAGTCTTCTCGCCGGGTTTGGCGGGTGTCTTCGCCACGGGTTTCTTGGCGGCGGGCTGAACGGTGGTGGTCGTCTTTTTCGGCGCGGGCTTTGTTGCCGTTGGTCCGGCCTGGACAACTGTCGCGCCCATCAAAGCCGCCAATAGAACGGCAGGTAATGAAAATCGCGGGGTCACGATGTGAATCCTCCTTGTGTTACATACCAAGTGACACTCTGTCCCTTCCATTATAGAACGAAGTTGATGCGCGCTCGAACGGCCGCCTGTTGGTTTCGGAACCAACGCTCAGGTATAATCAGAAATGACCCGGAACCCGGGTCGAATCCCCGATAAAACAACGGAAGAGAACCGCATATGCGTAAACTGCTGATAAAGACACTCGTGCTGTCCGGTCTTGTGCTGATCGGCGCCGGCTCCGCGCCGGCTCAGAATACGTCCGTCGACAAGGAAGCCGCCGCCGAGTTCGAGCGCGGAGTCGCCGCAATACAGGCCGGCAAATGGGACGCCGCTTTGGCGGCGTTCAAGAAGGTGACACAGAAATACCCGAATGCCGCTCCCGCGTACGTCAACTTGGGAATCGTCTACCGGGCGCGCAACGACAACAAGAACGCAGAAGCGATGCTGAAAAAGGGTCTGTCACTGGAACCTTCCAACCTGGTGGGACAGCGCATGCTTGCCGACCTGTACATCAGTCAACGCAAGTGGAAGGAAGCCGCTCCATTGGTGCGTAAGGTCGCCGCCGCCGCACCAGACGATTTCGCTTCAAGGATGGTGCTCGGTCAGGTGGAATTCAGCCTCGGCAACCTGACAGCCGCCGAAAAGGAATGGAAAAAGGCATCGTCGATCGATCCGAAAAACCCGGCTCCCCTGCGCTCGCTAGCCGGCATCTATGTGGCGAAGCGGCAGACGAAGGACCTGGAGTCCACGCTGAAGGCTCTGCAGAAGATTCAGCCCGATGATCCCCGTATCGCGCTGGACCTGGCCGGGATGTCCGTTCAGTCGGGCGACAATGAAGAAGCCGTCACCTGGTACAAGCGGGCTCTTTCCGCCGATCCTGAAAACCTGTTCATCCTGGTAAACCTGGCGCGTTCCCAGTATCGGCTGAAGCAATACAACGAAGCCCTTCTGACGCTGGAAAAGGCCAAAAAGATCAAGCCGTCAGACCCGGAACCGTACTTCACGACAGGCCTCGTGGAAGTGGACCGCAAGCGCTGGCCTCAGGCTGAGCAGGCCTTCAAGGCCGCCATTGCGCGAACGCCAAAGGACAAGACGATACCGGCAAGGTTGAATCTGGGACTGGCTTTGATCTATCAGGAGAAGCTTGCCGAGGCCGACAAAGTCTTCACTGCTATCGTCAAGGAAGACCCCAGGAACACCACAGCCTGGCAACAGATTGCTTACCTGCACATGCGCGCCGCCAAGTACGATGACGCCGCCGACGCCTACAAGCAGTTGATGAAGATCGATCCGAAGAACGAGATGGCCATGAACCAGCTCGCCATGGCTGGCCAGTTGGGCAACAAGGCGGAAGATGCCATCACGGCTTACGAGGCTCTGTTGAAACTCAAACCCGGCGACGAACCGACCATCACCTCCCTCGCATCGCTGTATGCTCGCGCAGAGAGGATGGACAAGGCTCTTGCGGTCTACCAGCCGTTGCTGAAGAAAGATAAAAACCGCCGTGCTGATTTTGCCCGACTTTACGCGATGGCCGGCACGCCTGAGAAGGCCATCTCGGAGATGAAGAAGTGGACGGACGAGGAGCCGAAGAACCGCTTCGCCTGGCTTGCCCTGGGCGACGCCAATCGTGACCAGTCGAAATACACAGAGGCGATTGATGCTTTCAACAAATCGAAAAACATCGATCCCACGGTTGTCACTCCCTACATCCGCATTGCCGAAGTTTACGAACGGCAATCCAAACACGACGACGCGCTGAAAATCCTGGCACAGGTTCCCAAGGGAACGAAGGACGCAGACCAGGCGTGGCGGATGTCCGCCATGCTTCTGGAAGATCAGAAACGTTACTCCGAAGCCGCGGAGCAATACAGGCTGGTTGCCAAAGCCAAACCGGAAGACGCCGGGTCGGCAGGAAATGTGGGACGCCTTCTCCTCCTGGCCGAGAAAAACGACGACGCGCTGAAGGAATACAAGAGCGCCGCCAAGGCGTTCCCGAAGGACTTCTCTATTCAGAACGGACTGGCGAAGGCTCTCGCCGCCACTGGAGACAAAGCCGGCGCCATCGAAGCCTACCGTGCGGCCGGCAAACTGAATCCCGCGGACGTCAGTTGGATGCGCGAGGTGGGAAAACTTCAGGACGAACTCG
>JAKQQT010000561.1 GCA_029564025.1 Armatimonadota bacterium
TTGTGACGTGCCGATCCGTATGCGTGCAGGTACTAACCCTGGCGGACTGGGGCACGACTGGGTAAACAGACGGTTCGGTTGCAACGGAAAAACGCCGCGTCCGGCTACGCGCTTCTTTGTTCCGGCGGTGGCGGCGGAGAATATCTATCTCGACAGGGAAGCCTATGCAACCGCCCTCGCCAACCTTGACCCGATAACCCGCGCGCAGCTTGCGAACGGCGACTGGTCAATGCTTGCCAGCCCCGGCGCGCTCTGGAAGTACGAATGGATTGGTGACAGTCGGCTTCCGATGGAAAAACGCGAGGAAATCCTGAAGACTGCGAAGCGCATCGTCGTCGGCATTGACCCTGCTGTCACCAGCACGGAACATTCCGACGAGAATGGCATCGTCGTGTGCGCGCGCGGTGCTGACAATCGAGGCTACGTCATCGCAGACCGTTCCATGCGCGGCTCTCCACTTGCATGGGCGTCGCGCGCGATCGGTGCGTACGAAGAGTTCGGGGCGGATCGCATCATCGCGGAAACGAACCAGGGCGGTGAAATGGTGCTTCATACCCTGCGCACGGTGCGGCGTGACGTAGTCGTTGATGGTATCGTCGCCCGACGTGGCAAGGCATTGCGTGCGGATCCGATTGCGAGCATGTACGAGCAGGGCCTGATCTCACACGTCGGTTCTTTCCCAGAACTCGAGGGGCAAATGCTCTCATGGGTTCCAGGCGAAGGCGACAGTCCCGACCGCGTTGACGCGCTCGTGCACGCGCTGACTTATTTATTCCCACAGAACACAGAATCCAAGGTGTGGATATTATGAGACTTTGGCCATTCTCCTGGAATAAGCGCGAGACACGTTCCGCAGTCGTCACTGATTCCTTTATGGCAGACTGGATGAGTTCTTCCGCTGGGACATTGACCGGATTCAAGGCAACAATCGACACGGGTTACAAGCAGAACCCTACGGCGTACGGTGCTATCAGATTGATTGCGGACAACGTCGCACGAATCCCGTTAATCGTATACGAAGACCGAGGAAGCGAACTGGTTGAAGTGGGACCAAGTCACCCGGCACAGAAGACCATTGATCGCCCCAATGCGACGTACAACGGCGTACGGTTTCGGCAGGCGTTGATGACGGATTTGATGCTCGCTGGAAGCTACTACGCGCAGGACACGGTAACCAGCGTGCAGAGCTTCCAGCATTTCATTTATCGTCTTCGCCCGGATTGGGTGACACCGAAACTGAATGCACAGAAAACCGCCATTGAAGCGTTTGAATACAGCCCGAATGGGAGCACCAAGGGTATTCTGATAGCGGCGGAAGACGTCTTGCACGGATGGTTTATCGATCCGCTTGACGATACCAAGGGTTTTGCTCCCATCAAGGTGGCTACGGCGTCCATTGGACTGGCGAATGACGCTCGCACCTGGAACTCTTCCCTCATGGCGAATAAAGGGCAACATTCCAACCTCATAAAGGTGAACGGGGATATGCCGCCGGAGGAAGAGAAGGCGCTCCGCGAATCGTTCTCCGCGAAGTTCTCCGGTAAAGACAACGCGGGTAAAAGCATCGTGATCAGGAACGGAGAAATCGACGTCGTGCCATTGAATCTCAGCCCCGCGGACGTGGAATGGGTTGAGGGTGTGAAACTCACCTTGAGAGACGTCGCCACGGCGCTGTTCGTGCCTTCCGTTCTCCTGAATGACACGGAGAACAACACATACAGCAACTATTCCGCCGCAATCCGCATTTTCTACACCATGACCGTGTTTCCACTTCTGGACATGCTATGCGATGATCTGACGTGGTTCCTTGCGGCGCGGTTCGGAGATTCAATTCGGGTCCGGTATAACGCTGACGAGGTTCCCGCGCTCCAGCCGAATCGCGAGGAAAAGTGGCAACAGGTGCAGAACGTGGACTGGCTCACCATAAACGAAAAACGGGAGTTCCTCGGTTGGGGTAAGCTGGAGGACCCGGACGCAGATAAGGTCTGGATACCGGCGACTCTGGTGCCCCTGGGCGAGGAGATACCGGATTTTCCGGATAACACCGAAGGGCGCGGCGGTGTTACCAGACTCGAAACCCGCGCCGCCAAGCGCCCTCGCGCGTGGCTTGCAATAGAACGCATGCGGTCGCCGTTGTACAAAAGCGTTCAGCGACGCCTTGCGGACTATTTTCGTGATGAATTGCGCGAACTGCAGGCGATGGTTCCGGAGTTGTCACCGGCAACGGCAGCGGATCGGCTGGAGGAGGCCGTCGAAAATCGCCGCGACGAACTTCAAAGGCTCATGGACGGTCTGAGTCAAAGTATATCTGACCGGTTCGCCCGCCATGAATACGAGCAATTCAAAGGAGAAACGAAACGCGCTGCCACGGATCCCTGGCAAACGTATATCTCTTCATGGATTGCAGAGAACGGCGCGCAATACGTAACGCACATCACTGAGACAACGCGACAACAAATCAGAGAGGAACTCACTGCCGGAGTCAACGCGGGGGAGCACATCCGCGAATTGGCCGCCAGACTCGAAACTCTCTATTTGACGCAAATCATCCCGCACCGGTCGGAAACGATCGCGCGGACGGAAGTGTTGAGCGCGTCAAATCTCGGAAGTTACGCCGGGGCGAAGGCAACGGGATTGCCTCTCAAAAAGCGATGGCTCGCCACGCCGGACGCACGAACCCGGCTTACGCACAGCATGGCAAACGGGCAAGAGGTGATGCTTGACGAGCCGTTCCATGTAGGTGGGTATGAGCTGATGTTCCCAGGGGATAATTCCCGTGGAGCCGGGGCCGAGGAAATCGTCAATTGCCGGTGCACATTGGTTTATGCTGTGGAGGGTTAAACGATGGACACATTCATGCTTTGCGGTGGCGGGAAGAAGAAAAACAAGGGCGGCAAACGCTGACGCGCCTGAAGGAGTCAACGATGGAGATACGGTCATACCCGATGGAAGTTCGGGCGCTGGAAGACGACGGGCATATCGTCGCCTACGCCGCCACGTTCGGAAACGTCTACGACGTCGGATGGGGCGAA
>JAKQQT010000576.1 GCA_029564025.1 Armatimonadota bacterium
TTCTGGAGCAGCAGTTTCCAGGCGTGCGCCAGCGGGGCTTTCATGTACGGTTCACCCGCCATGGCGCCAATCGCGCTCCAGGGTTCGGCCCAGCGCTGGAGGTTTGTCTCGTTGCGCGCGTTGGCCCGTTTGATGCGGGTCCGAGCGCTGATGACGTCGCCGAACAGATGGGTCCATTTACCGGTAGCGCCGGGGTCGCGGCTTTCGCCTTCGATCCGATACGGTTTCTTGACTTCTTTCCTCACCAGCTCGAGGAAATCCGCCAGGCTGGATGCCTTGATGTCGTGATTGGGCAGCAGCGTGCGGCACAACTCGATGATCTCCGTCTCGCGCGGGTCGGGAGCGCTCGAGTCGAAACCCTGCATGCACGCGATGTGGTCGGTAGTGAAATGCTCGGATTCGTCGCGGACCAGTTTCTGCAACTGGTCCGGGAGGAGGTTGGGGTTCCACTGCTTCCTTTCAGGATCAAGGATATAGTAGTGTGCGCGGGGGTGGCGGGTGGAGGCGAGACGGAAGGGACACGCGCCCCGGTCCCAGTCGTACCACCACTCGTCGCGGCTCATGCCGTGAACCAGCATGCGGTACACGTAGAAGTAATAGCTGAAGCGGCTCAGGCAGCCGAAACGGGTCCCGAACACCTCCGAACCGTCGGGTCCCACCATAACAAACTCGCTCTTGGGGGTATTGATGCCCCGGTAGAAGACGATGGTGTCGATGCCGAAGCCTTGGTAAATCTGGGGCATCTGGGATGTCTGTCCGTAGCTGAACGGGGTATAGCCGATCTTGGAAACATTGCCAAGCGCGCGCGCTTTGCGGTGCCCGATAACCAGGTTGCGAACGAGGGATTCGCCGTTCACGATGTACTCTTCCGGAAGCGAGTACCACGGGCCAACAATGAAGCGGCCCGATTTCACGTGGCGTTCCATGTCTTCACGGCGCTCGGGCCGCAATTCCAGGTAGTCGTCCAAGGCGATGGTCTGCGAATCGAACAGGAACGAGTGAAACGCGCTGTCGCGATCGAGCAGATCCAATAAGCTGTCCATGAAATCCAAGAGCAACAATCGCGTCTCCTCGAAGGGATAAGCCCATTCGCGGTCCCAGTGCGTGTTGCAGATGACGTGGATGGTCTTGCGTCCTTCCGGCATAAGCGCGGTCCTCCTTCTTGTATTCTGCGCCACGCGGAAGTTTATCATGCGGAAGGCCGGGATTAAACCGTGGGCCGCCGCAAGAGGTTGCGTGTTCGGGCCCAAATGGCATACCCTAGGTTTGCCCAGAAGGCGGGGGAACCGCGCTGGTTTCCTATAATAAGCAGGGGGGCGCCTATGGCAGCTTCGTACCCGAACCCACGACCCAATATCCTTTTTTTTCTGACAGACGACCATAACTTTCGCGCACTGGGCGCGGCGGGCAACCGCGAGATCCGCACGCCCAATATGGATTGGATAGCGCGCGGGGGCGTTCATTTCACTCACTGTCACGTTTCCAACCCGGTTTCCACGCCCAGCCGTGCCAGTCTGTTGACCGGACAGTACGGTTTTCGCAATGGCGTGACGTTCTTCAGACAGGCGATCCGCCCGGACGCCCCCCGGGTCGCGCGGGAGTTGTTACAGCGCGGGTACCAGACCGCATTCGCGGGGAAATGGCACAACGACGGGCGGCCCTGCGACCATGGGTTCTATCTCATGCGCAACGTATTTCTGGGAGGCATGCACCATTACGAAAGCATCCCCGTCGTACAAGGACCGGACGATGCGCCGGCCCAGGTGCGGCGGAATCCTTCGGAAGTATTTACAGACGGCGCGCTCCAGCTTCTGGACGGAGGTTGCGACGAGCCGTTC
>JAKQQT010000590.1 GCA_029564025.1 Armatimonadota bacterium
AGCACTTCGTCCCAGGCATCCGCCCTCAATGGGACGGTAAACAGGCAGATGAATGCCGCGACGATGAGAACCTTCTTCATGAAACACGCCTTTCCGTGACGATTAAGGGGCAAAGAATACCGCACGTATTTTAGACCGGGCGGGCCGGACAGGCGCGTTTTCCGGCCGCCCGCGGAAATTCGTTGCCGGTAATCGGTGTATCATCCAAGAAGTGAGCCGCGCTAATTCGCGGTAACAGCACAGAAAGAACCTTGCGAGATGACCAGACCGCCAGCATATACGATCGAAGACTTCGCGACCAGCCCGTTTGTCGTGTTCTACGAGGTGACGCGTGCCTGCGACCTCGTGTGCGCCCACTGCCGCGCCGCCGCACAACCGAAAAGCCACCCCAGGGAACTGACACCGGAGCAATCCCGCAAACTGATTGCCGACCTGGCTTCTTTCCCGAAACCGCCGATACTGGTGTTCACCGGCGGCGATCCGATGAAGCGCGACGATATCTTTGACCTGGTTTCTTTCGGAGTTCGGATGGGACTTCGCGTGGCGATGACACCTTCGGCAACACCGCTCGTCACGCGAGAGGCGCTTGTTCAGCTCAAGGCCGCGGGCCTCAGCCGCTTGGCGCTGAGCCTGGACGCGCCGGACGCGGAGACGCACGACGCCTTCCGCGGCGTGTCCGGTTCTTTCGAGAGAACACTGATGATTCTGGAAGAGGCCCGCGAGATCGGTCTCCCCACGCAGGTCAACACCACCATCACGCGCCGGAACGTGAACCAGGTGGACGAGATGGCGGAGATGCTGAGGGATCTGGGCATCGATCTGTGGTCGGTCTTCTTCCTGATTCCCGTCGGTCGTGCGCTGGTCAAGGAGAAGATATCAGCGGAGGAAATCGAGGCGGTGTTTGAAAGGCTTTGGAACCACGCGCAGACACAGCCTTACAGCATCAAGACCACCGAGGCGCACCACTACCGCCGATTCGTGCTCCAGCGCCAGGGAAACCCCCAGCAGTCGCCGGCAGGGCACCCGGGAGGCGATATTCAAAGAGCGCCTCTGGGAGTGAACGACGGAAAGGGCGTCATTTTCATCAGCCACACCGGCGTCGTTCAGCCCAGCGGCTTCATGCCGATCCGGTGCGGAAACGTGCTGGAGACCAGTGTGGTCGATATCTACCGAGATTCTCCGCTGTTGCAGAGCCTGCGCGACGGGGATTTGCTGAACGGTAAGTGCGGGGTGTGCGATTTCCGCCACATCTGCGGAGGAAGCCGGGCGCGGGCGTATGCCCTGACCCGCGACCCGCTCGGCTCCGATCCCGACTGCGTTTATATTCCGGCCAAGTGGGCTTCGAAAGAAGCGGAGGTGACGGCGTGCTGAGTGTCAGCAATCTTCTGTGCGATCATCAGGCGGGCAACGAGCGCCTGCGTTACGGCCACACATCGTGCCCGCTGGTGAATGAGGATCCGTACCACGGCGCGCCGAGGCCGGTGGTCGTCTGGGCCGTGACACGCGCCTGCAACCTCCGGTGTGTGCACTG
>JAKQQT010000640.1 GCA_029564025.1 Armatimonadota bacterium
TGGCGCAGCTTTCCAGGATGCTTGACGACCCGGCAGTCCGCGCCCAGCGCGCCGCAGCGCTCGGGGAGACCGTATCCGGGCGAAGCGCGCAGGCAATCGAGACATTTGAGAAGAGCATCACCGAAAGCGCTGGCAATCTGAAACGAGCCATAGACGAAGTTGTGGGCTCGTTGCGCGGGCACGGCACGCAGACGGGCGCGGCAATCACCGTTGCCGGATGGATGGCCGGGCTCGGCTCTGAATCCGGCGCGGGGCGGCTGATTGCCAACCCGATGGGCGCGGCAATGGCGCGCTTTCCGTCATTCATGGCGAACGGTACCAGCATGGGCGCGGGCGGCTCACTGCAATCCTACATCGACCAGAAAGGCCGCCTGTCCGAAAGCCAACTGCGCGCGAGAACCGGCGTGTTCAAGCTGATGCTCACGCCGGAAGCGGCAAGATACTTTGAGCTCATAGAGGAAACGGACCGCGAACTCCGAATGGCGGACAAGTCATGATCTCATTTCCATCACAGATCGACATCGATCCCGGCCACCAGATTGACAATCAGCCCGGCGCGGTGTTCGGCTGGGACACGTCGGGCAGGATCGGCCTCGGGTTCCGCTCGGACATCGGCGACGAATACTACATGTGGACGACGCGGGAATACGACCTGCCGGGGTCGAGCAGTCTCAATCCCATCTGGACAGAAGAGAAGGTTGGGCGGGTGCCGTGGGGAGTGTTTTCGCTAGACGGGTACGAACGCGAACAATGCACCGTTTCGGGGCACATCATTCGGAGCACCGACCTGCTCGCCTATGAGGACGTACAGGCGCTGAACACGGTTGTCTGCTCGAGGCCGGTCATTGCGGTGTACCGCACGGCGCTGGTGAACATGCCGACGTACTACAAGATTCCCGGCCTCTACAGGTACGTCCCCAATAGTCGCACCATGCGCTGGCCGGTAGGGCACAACTGCGGGATCGTCGAGGTCACGTTCCGGCTTGAACAGGTGTCCGCTGGTTGCAAGATCATCAAACCTGACGGCTCCGCGAACATCATCAACGCCGACGGCTCAGTAACGTCATTGTCTGAAGAGTGATGCCCGAGATACAGCCAAAGCCGACTACCGACGTGCTCTACTCCGTCTACATCAACGGGGTGGAGAACCCGTTTGTTGACATTGACAGCCTGTCCGGCCCGTTGCGCAGGCCCGGCATTCAGCCGACCGCCATTCAACTGCGCTTCAGGTATCCGTCAGACCGCGACCCAACCGGGTACGAAGTGCGCGACGGAGATATTGTCAAGCTGTACGCGACGTACAACGGCGAGCGGGTCATCATCTGGCAGGGGTTCATAGACGATCCGAGCGTGTCCGAAGAAAGCGGAGTTGATGGATGGCGTGAATACGTCACCAAGACCGCCTATGACTTTCGCGCCATGCTTGCAAAGGTGCCGTTCGTTACCGCGCCACAATACAAGCACAAGTGGCAATGCGGTGGCACTGATGGTGTTGGTGGCGATGGAACAATCACGTTCGCCGAGGCCCAGCCTGCCGAGATTTCCGACAACGAGAAGAGCCGCGGGCACGAGATAATTTTCAACGCGAAAATGCAGTTTGACGAGGTTGTGCCTGACGGGGGCGGCAACTACACCACAATCAACGATACCGACGAAAGCGGCGCTGGCAAGTGGTACTACATCAACCGAACCGCGGCGGAAATCGCCGGGTACATCATCGCCAATGCCGCCGATGAGATTGTGCGCGCACTCCCGAGCGGCGTCACGCTGCGCTTTGACGAGTCATGGCGCGACGTTGGCAAGGTCTTGGACGTTGACACCATACCTGATGAATTTCATGTCTCGCCCGGCACGTCAGTCATGCAGGCATTGCAGACGCTTCTCGACGCGACGGAAAACTGGACGATGGACATCAACCCGTCGTGGTACGGGGAAAAGGATGGCGAGTACGGCGAATGGGAAGAGCCGACAATAGTGTTCTTCCAAATCGATGACAAGAGCAATACGCTTGAGTGCTGGCGCGCAGGGCACGCGGCGAACCCGGCGGCGCACCCGTACAACACGACTGACGTGAATCTCACCGTCCGATCCCGTCCGGTGGCGAACCGGGTCATCGGCATACTCACCGGCGGGGGTATTGTTCATAGCGATGCGCTATGGGAGCCGTCCGTCCACAACAGATCGGCCAGTTCGCCAGTTCTCACCGTGCCGAACTCTCCTTGCGTCGTTACCACATCGAAGCCGTCGGACAACACGGTCACATGGAACAGAGTAGGCAGAATAGTGGGCGGGTATGTCAAAGTCTGTGAGTGGGACCTAAAATTCGTGGTGAAGCAAATAGGCGATGAGAAACTCAATCCAAATCTGGACGAATACAGCCGAGCAGGATACCGGCTTTCCACCTATACGGCGAAGGTCGGTGGGGCCATCTACGCCATATTCGGGAAACCGGTCACGCGCGAACTGGCGCTGAACCTCGGGCCGATAAAGGAATCATCGGGCGGAACTAAGTACTCGCACAGCGCAAGCATCGATGTGAAGCGGTACCGCGAATTCACCATCGGCCACGGCACGGCGGGAGCGCGGACGCTCTACTGCAAGAACTACATCGGAACCCCGTA
>JAKQQT010000641.1 GCA_029564025.1 Armatimonadota bacterium
CTTCTGAGCGCTCAGGTAACCCCTGAGCGCTCAACCCAAAACACAACCCAGATACCTTGCCTGTGGCTTTTACGCCAAATTTGGACAGTCCACAAACCAGAAAACTCCTGTGGGAGGCCGCTTTGCGGCCTCCCACAGGAAAACCTCCCACGTAACGAACCCAACCAATCCACCTACAAATCGCCCAATCGTAAACAATCCCGGCCCTAAAGGACCGGGCTTTCTCCATGACCAAGCCAACTGACTCCAAACCAACCACCCGTTCCGGGCGGAAGGCGGAGCTTTCGACAAAGTCGGGGAAACCCACGTTTACCAGACCGAGCACCGGCGTCAGCCGGTGCTACGTTGTCAGCAAGCCAAACAAAACCCACTCCGGGATGCTTCACCAGTCCCGGACCCTGGAAGAAACCGCTGTAGACAAGCCGCAGGATCGGCACGAAACAGGCGGTTTCAAGGGTTCCTCCCGGAACCCCCAACTGGCTGACAACATGGTCGAGGTGAGCGAGCCGGCATCCGCCGGCTCCGTCACCACTACCCTCACGGGTAGTGAGATTGGCGCGGTAACGCGCCCCTTTGTTCTTGGCAGAAGCAAAGGTCCCCTCATGCCCGCTCACCCCGCACGAGTGCGTCAACTCCTACGGGACGGCAAAGCGATCGTCAACCGACGCCTGCCGTTCTCAATCAGGTTGAAAACCCGAAAAGGCGGCGACACCCAACCGGTCGCCATCAAGCTCGATCCTGGTGCCAAAACCACCGGCATCGCGCTGGTAAGGAAGGTTGAGTCCAACCCTCGAATTCAAACCATTCTGTTTCTCGCGGAGCTTACGCACCGCGGCGAACAGATCCGGGATGCGCTCACGCAACGAGCTGCGTTCCGCCGCCGGCGCCGCACCGCGAACCTTCGGTATCGCGCACCGCGCTTCCTCAACCGGACGAAACCAACCGGATGGCTCCCGCCATCCCTGCGACATCGTCTGGAAACGACGCTGTCTTGGACCACCCGGCTTCGCCGCTGGGCTCCGGTCACTGACCTCGCCCAGGAACTCGTCCGGTTCGACACCCAGAAACTCGAAAACCCGGAAATCTCCGGAGTCGAATACCAGCAAGGCGAACTCGTTGGATACGAGGTTCGCGAATACCTGCTGGAAAAATGGGGACGCCGCTGCGCC
>JAKQQT010000644.1 GCA_029564025.1 Armatimonadota bacterium
CTATTACAACAACGAGCGGTTGCACACCGGTCTGGGTTACCAAACCCCAGCCGAGTTCGCCACTCAATTCAACAAACAGACCGAGATGATCCTATCATCTTGAGTGGTACAGAAATTGGGGGTAGCCCAGGAGTCTACCCGCAGATCCCTCGCTGACGCTCGGGATGACACGCTGTGGTAGTCGTTCATTTGTTCCTTCTGTTGAGGGCTCGATGTTTGAACAACCGACATCAGTGTTACCAGGAGTCAACAGACGGTCACAACGGTCCCTGCTTTCACCCGCCCGGCGCTCCATATAATACAGCACTATGACCAACGATCAAACCTTTGCCCCGTTCCTGGAATCGCATCTTCGTACCGTGGTCCCACTGAACAAGGAATCGGCCCTGGCCGGCTGGGAGGCCGCCACTACCGGCTCACCCGAGGCCGAAGCCCGCGTTGAAGCGCTGGACATCAAGATGGGCGAGATCTTCGCCAATCCCGAATCCTACGCCCTTCTGAAAAGCCTTGAGGGCGGCGAGTGGGACGACCCGTACCTCCAGCGCCAGCACCACTTTCTGCTGAACGCCTTCACCGGCTCGCGGGTCGACCACGAAACCATCGTCGAGGCGGCACGGCTTGACACCATCCTCCGCACGGCCTTCAATACGCACCGGGGCGTGGTCGGCGGGAAGGAAGTATCCGACGGCGATCTAAAAGATATCCTGCGCAACAGCGACGATCAGTCGTTGCGCAAGACAGCTTGGGAAGCCGGCAAGGCCATCGGGCCCAAGGTCCGCGACACCGTGATGGAATTCGTGGCCCTCCGCAACCGGACCGCCGCGAAGCTCGGCTTCAGCGATTACTACACGATGTCGCTGACCTTGCAGGACCTGGATGTGGACCGCGTGTTCCGGTTCCTGGACGAACTGGAAGCGGCGTCCGACGGCCCATGGTCGCGCGTGAAGGCCGGCCTTGACGCGAAACTGGCCGGGCGGTTCGGAATCGCGGTCGAGGACCTGAGGCCGTGGCATTATCAGGATCCGTTCTTCCAGGAAGCCCCGCCGTCCGAGGCCGACCTCGACCGCTTCTACGACGGCAAGGATATGGAGCAGATCGCCAAAGCCTTCTTCGGCGAGATGGATCTGCCGGCGGACGAGATTCTGGCGAAGAGCGACCTTTACGAGCGCCCGGGCAAGAACCAGCACGCGTTTTGCACGGATATCGACCACGAAGGCGACGTCCGCACGATGTGCAACCTCCGCCCGAAGGCCGCCAGCATGGGCACCCTGTGCCACGAACTGGGACACGGAGTGTACGCCAAGGGCTACGACTTCAACCTTCCCTGGATGCTCCGCCGCGCCGCGCACGGATTGATGACCGAAGCGGTCGCCATCCTGATGGAATACTTCCCGCGCAAGGGCGCCTGGCTGGAGCGTTATGCCGGCGCGGATCCCGTCCACGCCACCGCCGCCGAGGCTTTGTCCGCGCGGGAACAGGCCGTGGCCGACCTGACTATCGTGCGCTGGTTCCTCGTGATGTGCCACTTCGAGCGCGCCCTGTACGCCAATCCGAACCAGGATGTGGATACCCTTTGGTGGGACATGGTGGAACGCTTCCAGAAGGTGAACCGGCCGGACAACCGACACGCCCCGGACTGGTGCGCCAAGATCCACCTCGCCCTGTGGCCGGCTTACTACCACCTCTATCCGCTGGGCGGGTGCGTGGCCTCGCAGTTGCGAAACGTAATGCGCAACCGGTTCCCCAAGGCCGAACAAGGCCTCGGCGACGACTCGTTCGGTTGCTTCCTGAGCACGGAGATATTCCGTCACGGCGCCGTTCTGCCGTGGGAGGATCTCCTGGAGAAAGCCACCGGCGAGCGCCTGACAACGAAGTACTGGGCCGAGGAATGGAACCGGTCCGTTTGATCCGCGAAACAGGAGTACTTGGAATGCGATCCCTGATGTTGATGACCGCCCTGCTGGCGGTCGCGTCCGCCGCGACAGCGGCGCCCAAAGGAACGAAGAACGTGCAGACCGGCTTTCTATTTCAGAGCCTGAAGGACAAACCGCAGTACACGTACGTCGTCTATGTGCCGCGCAACTACGACGCCAAACAGGACTGGCCGCTGATTCTGTTCCTGCACGGAATGGGCGAAAGCGGCAAGGACGGACAGAAGCAGATCGCGCAAGGCATCGGGCAGGCGATCCTGTGGGAAGCCCAGCGGTGGCCGGCAATCGTGCTGATGCCCCAGAAACCGACATACGAGTCGGCCTGGGAAGACCACGAGCCGGCCGTGATGGAAATGCTGAAACTCGTTCGCAAGGAATACAACATCGACTCGAAACGCATCTACCTGACCGGTCTGTCGCAGGGCGGGCACGGGACGTGGGTGCTCGGTTCTCGCCACACGGACCTGTTTGCCGCCCTGGCGCCCATCTGCGGATACGGCGACCCGAAGGAAATCGCGCCGAAACTGGCGAAGATGCCGATATGGACGTTCCACGGTGACGCGGACGGCGCGGTGCCGGTCGCCCAGACGCAGAACATGGTTGCGGCGGTCAAGGATGCCGGCGGCGACCCGAAGATGACCATCTACCCGGGGGTCGACCACAATTCGTGGGACAAAGCCTACCGCGAAAGCGGACTTTGGGAATGGCTGTTCAAACAGAAGAAGGACTGAAGACAAGGGCACAGCTTGCTGTGCCCCTACATTACGACCCCGGGACAATTGGTAGGGGCACGGCACGCCGTGCCCTCTGTGCCCCTACCGGCTTATAGGAGATATTGATCCGTTGGAATATCGTGAAGTCGTCCCGTCCGAACGCGCGAACGAGGTGTCATTCAGCCCCGAGGAATACCGGCGCTACCACCGCCACCTGATCCTTCCCCAGATTGGCGAGGCAGGCCAGGCCCGTATGAAGGCCGCCAAGGCCCTCATCGTCGGTTGCGGGGGACTCGGTTCACCGCTGGGTCTTTATCTCGCCGCCGCCGGTGTCGGCACCATCGGGCTGGTGGACTTCGACCGCGTGGACGAATCCAACCTCCAGCGTCAGGTGGCCTACGGCATGTGCGATGTCGGAAAACCGAAGGTGGAAGCCGCGGCGGACCGCCTGCGCTCCATCAATCCGCATATCACGATCAAGACCTACGACACCGCCTTCACAAGCGCGAACGCGATGGAAATCGCGGCGGATTACGACCTCGTACTGGACGGCAACGACAACTTCCCGACGCGCTACCTTGTCAACGATGTGTGCGTGTTTCTGGGTATTCCGAGCGTGTACGGAAGCATCTACCGGTTTGACGGGCAAGTGTCGGTGTTCTGGGCGCGGCGCGGCCCCTGCTACCGGTGCCTTTATCCGGAGCCGCCGCCGCCGGACCTGGTGCCCTCGTGCGCGGAAGGCGGCGTGCTGGGCGTGCTTCCCGGCGTCGTCGGGTGCCTGCAAGCCACGGAGGCCGTGAAACTCATCACCGGCACCGGTGAGTCGCTGATTGGTCGATTGATCGTGTTCGACGCTTTGGAGATGACGTTCCGCCAGCTGAAACTCCGCAAGAATCCGGACTGTCCGGTGTGCGGCCAGAATCCGACCATCACGGAACCAGTGGATTACTACCAGTTCTGCGGAGTACCGCGCCCCGCACAGTCAGGAACCGACGAGGCGTTGGAACCGGACGACATCACCGTACCGCAATTGCGCGAATGGATGGCAAGCGGCGATCCGCCTGTCGTAATCGACGTCCGCGAACCGGATGAGTTCGAAATCTGCCGCATTCCCGGCACCACGTTGATTCCGCTCACCGATCTGCCGCAACGCCTGGCGGAAGTACCCCGCAACACCCCGGTGGTGGTTCACTGCAAGGCCGGCGGCCGCAGTCGCATGGCTGTGGACTTCCTGAAGCAACAGGGCTACACCAACCTCCGCAACCTCGCCGGCGGCATCGACGCTTGGATACGGGAAACCACTCCGGAATAGGATTCGGGATCCAGGAATCAGGATCTCATTCCCTACTCCCTGTTCCCTTCCCCAGCGGAGAAGGGGCGTTTTGACCCGAATCCCGAATCCTGAATCCTCTCCTAAGCGTGTTAATGCGGGTATATCCCGAGCATGCCCCTCAATCCGTTGCAACGCGTTGCCGATGCTTGAACTGTGCCGTAAACTGTTCAGGAAAGAGGCTAAAAGTTGCACCGTTACACCTCAGTCTTCTTTGATCTTGGTAGAACCCTCGTCTACCGAATCGTCACCCAGGAGCGCACGCTCCGACTGCTTTGCTCCGAGGTAGGCGCGCCCCTCCTCCCGACGCCGGATTGGGCAGGCGCCGTGGCCATCTGGCGTGCCTATCATTCCAGTCATTACCTGACTTGTCGAAACCTCGCCCAGGAAAACGACCTGATCTTCCGCGAGGCGCAATTAATCCTCAATCACCTCGCGCCCGGATTCACGGAGGAAGTTGCCGACCGGCTAGCGATGGGTCTGCAAGCCTCCACGCGCTGGTGGAGCCTCTACGACGACGTTCCGCCCGTGCTCAACCAACTCAAGGTCGCCGGCAGGAAAACCGGCATCATCAGCAACTGGGAACCCTCTCTTGAGCAGTTTTGCCTGAAAATGGGTCTGGCACACGCCGTGCAGGTGGCCGTTTCTTCCGGGGTGGAAGGCATAGAAAAGCCGTCGCCCCGAATCTTCCAGATCGCGATGGAGCGTATGGAGGTCGAGCCGGAAAACTGCCTGTTTGTGGGCGACGATTACCGAATGGATGTCGTCGGCTCCCGAGCGGCCGGCATGACTCCCGTTCTGCTGGACCGCAATGACCGGTATCTGGAAACCGACTGCCTTAAAATACGGCGGATTGACGAATTGTTTGACATCCTTCGTGGAGAGCCGGTGTCACATCCCACGACTCCGGTGTGCTTCGCGAGCTACTCCTTGTAGCGAAACGCAAACAGGAACAGCCCCGACCGACGGTCGGGGCTGTTCGTTGTTTTCGGCACTCGATACGTGCTTACTGAGGCGGTTTCACAAATGAACGTAAAGCCGCAACAAGCGCGTCCATCTCCTCGGCTTTCAGTTTGTCCTTGAATGCCGGCATCTTCGGCGGAACACCGTCCGAGATGTACTTCTTCACTTGCGCGTCGTCATGAGACGCATGCCATGCGGCGTTGGTGAAGTCGGGCTTGTTCGGATCGTCGGTCTTGCCGGTCGGTCCGTGGCAACCGGAGCAATTGTTGACGTAAACGGTTGTTCCGGAGGCCACAAGGGCGGCGTCTTTGTCCGGCGAGGTCGACCCGGGAGCAGGCATCGCGCCCGGCGCGCCGGGAGGAGGTCCGGGCAGGGGTGATCCCGGAGGTCCGGGAACCTGTCCCACGGGTGGTTGCTCCACCGGTTCTTCCTTGCCGCAACCGGCGGTCAGCCCCAGTCCGACAGCGAGGGCAACAGGCACAATCCAGGAAATTCGCATCATTACCGTCCTTTCCATGCCACCGAAAACGCGCGGATGCGCTCGGCAACGTAGTGAATATCGTCGATACCGACAGTCGGAGAGATGGGAAGGCTGAGCGCTTCGCGCGCGGCGGATTCCGCCTCCGGAAGGTCGCCTTCCCTGTAACCAAGCGTTTTATAAACTTCCTGCAAGTGAAGCGACAGAGGGTAGAACACCCCGGTATCCACACCGGCCTCGGTAAGGGCTGGCTTCAATTCGTCGCGGTAAGGGGAGCGAATCGTGTACTGGTGATACGTGTGATACCGGTCCGCCGCTTCAATCGGAGTTCGAACACCGGAACCAGCCAACAGCGAGTTGTACAGAGCCGCGTGTTGCCTGCGTGATTCGTTCCACTCGGCCAGTTTCCTCAGTTTCACGCGCAGAAGGGCGGCCTGTATCTCGTCCAGGCGGCTGTTCCATCCCAGAACCTTGTGGAAATAGGAACCACCACTTCCGTGCGCCCGCAACAATCTGGCCTTTTCGCGCACATCCTCGCTGTTGGTCAGGATCATGCCCGCGTCGCCACACGCGCCGAGGTTCTTTGTCGGGTAAAACGACAGCGCCGCGGCGTGCCCCATTGAACCGCACGGACGTCCCTTGTACAGGCTTCCGATCGCCTGCGCGGCGTCCTCAATAATCGGCAATCCGTGCCTTTCCGCAATTACGGACAAGGCGTCCATATCGGCGGCTTGCCCGTAAAGATGCACCGGCATAATTGCCTTCGTTCGGGGCGTCACGGCAGACGCCACGGCATCCGGATTGATGCAGAACGTTTCAGGATCGATATCCACGAACACCGGCACGGCGCCGATCTGGCTGATGGTTTCTCCCGTGGCGAAAAAGGTAAACGGAGTGGTGATGACCTCGTCGCCCGGCTGAATGCCCAGCGCCAGCAGGCTGATGAGAATCGCATCGGTGCCCGAATTGCACCCGATGCCGAACCGGGCGCCGCATCGTTCGGCGATTTCCGACTCCAGGGCTTCCACTTCCGGACCGAGGATGTAGATTCCGCGCTCCAGAACGCCCAAGGCCGCTCGGTCCATCTCGTCCTTGATGGAACGGTACTGCGCCGTCATATCGTGCATGCGGACGCGCCGGGCCGGTTGTGAACCCTCTACCGACACATCGCCACCCCTTCGTCCAACAGCGCCTGCACTTTGTCGCAGGACGTACTTTCAGAATAAACGCGCACCACGGGCTCCGTACCGGAAGGCCGCACAAGCAACCAGGAACCGTCCTCGAAGTTGAACCGCGTTCCGTCCATTCGGTCAATCTCGGCGACCGGGATGCCGGCCAGGCTGGTCGGTTCCACGGCCTTCACCCGGGCCCGCACCTCGCCGATGACGTCCTCGGTGAGGTGCAGGTCGCGCCGGTCATAGCAGTGGAATCCCACGGTGCCCCACAGGTCCTCTTCCACAAGGCGCTTCAGGGACTTGCCGCGTTCTCCTATCATCTCCAGCAGAATCAGTCCGTTCAACTGGCTGTCGCGCTCCGGGATATGGCCGCGCACGCCGATGCCGCCCGATTCCTCGCCGCCGATCAGCATGTTCGGATCGGACATAAACAGGTCGGCCACCCACTTGAAACCGACCGGCGTTCGCGTAACCGGCAGGCCGTACTTGTTTGCCAGAGCCGTGACCATGCGGGTACTGCTGACCGTTTGCGCCACCGGGCCGCGCAGGCCCTTGCTTTCAACCAGGTGCATCAGCATCAGCGCAAAGACTTCGTGCGGATTCACGAACCGGCCGTCTTCATCCATCGCGGCGATTCGGTCCGCGTCGCCGTCCGAGATGATGACCGCTTTCGCGCCGGTGGACTTCACCGCATACTGGGCGGGAATCAGGTTCTGCGGCACCGGTTCCGGATTCACGCCGCCGAACCAGGTATTTCGTTCCCCTCGAACCTCGCGGGCATCCAATCCCCACTCCTGCAGGAGTGGTGTCAGGTATCCTGCGCCGGAACCGTGCATCACGTCCACCAGCACCGTGCCCTGAACCTTGCGGATCAGATCGACATCGACCTTCGAAACGATGTCATCCATATACGGTTTCTTGAAGTCGACAACCGTGATTTTACCCTTCAGGTTGTCGGGGTCCGGAACCGGGGCGGACGCCATTTGTTGCGCGGCCGATTCGATGGGATCGGTGATCTCGGGCGTGGTGCTTCCGCCGTGTACGGTTTTCAGCTTGAAGCCGTTGTAGCGCGGAGGATTGTGGCTCGCCGTGATCATCACGCCGATTCCGGCCTTCTGCTGGAACGTCATGAAACTGGTGGCCGGGCTGGGGCAGGCGGCCTCCGACAGGAGCACGTTGAAACCGTTGTGCGCCATCTGCCGTGCGACCACCAGGGCAAAGTCCTCGGACATAAACCGGCGGTCATAACCGACCGTCACGGTCTGCCCCGGCCCGCCGGCTTTCATCACGTAATCGGCTGTTGCCTGGGATACGATACGAAGGTTATCGAAGGTAAAGGCATCGGCAATGACGCCGCGCCATCCGTCTGTTCCAAATTTGATGGGGGACACGGGGGATACTCCTTGAGCGTTTGAAATCTGATTGGGCTCAATCGCACATTAGCCCCGCCCGGAACGTCGTGTCAACCGGCGGGACACGCACCCCACGAAGGCGCGCCGCCCCGATTCGCTGGTAATCGGGGCGGCGCACTGACGAATCCGTCATACGATGCTACATCTGCCGCGGCGTTGGAGCGTCCTTCGCGTGTTGAACCTTCGGCAGGTATGTGGCGTACTCGAACTTGGGGCTGTTGTCCTTGTCGTGGCACTTGAGACACACGGCCTGAGCCGGGTAACGCACCAGTTTGCTGGTATCCGGTTGCAGTGAACGCCGCGCTTTCACGTGGGCCGCCGCCGGACCGTGGCATTCCTCGCACCCGACGCCCCTCAGGACAGCAAGCGGGCGCGATATGTCGTATCCGCCCGGCTGGCCAAATCCCACCGAATGGCATTTCACGCAGTCCGGCCGTTTCGCCGAAATGCCGTCGCCCTTCAGTTCCAGGGTTTCCATCGCGTGCGAGTGGGCGGTGGTACGCCACTGCTTGTACTCGTTCGGGTGGCAGGACTGGCAGGTGAACGATCCGGCATACTGGCCGGTGGGTTCGGCAGTCGGCGTAAACGTCTGTTGAACCGAAACCGCCGTCTTCTGTCGGTAGGATTCCACCAGCGGCACCATCGCGGGATCGTCCGGTATGGTGCTGTCCATGGCGATGTTGCGCAGGTCGGTTTGTGTGATGCGGTTGTCCTTGTCGATGGTCAGTCCAAGCAGGCTTGCCAGACGGCCCCGGTCGGTATTCTGAACGACAACGGTGTCTCCCAGTTTTTCGAACCGGCCTTCCTCGCCGAGTTCGCGCCCGACCACCAGCAGATGGATGCCGGGCACGGCCTGAACAATCCTTTTAGCCGGTTCGCGGATGCCGCTGTATATCAGAATGACGATGTCCGCCTTCTTCTGCACCTCCGGCATCACCTTCTTGACGGCTTCGGTGGGATCGCCCACGCGCCAGGGTTGATCCTCCGGTGAGTTGCCGGGGTTGGGCGTTGCGTTGAACGGCGGCATGCCGAGGACGCCGATGATACCCACGCGGATGTTGCGGCCGTTCGCCAGTTTCTTTCTCAGCACAACGTATGGCGGCAGAGGCGCCTTGCCGTCCTTGTCGGTCAGATTGGCGCACACGGCGCCGGGTTTCAGCGGCGCGGGAAGCGTGGCGATGTCAGGAATGTCCTCCGAAGAGAACGCGACGGCATCATATTTCATGCGCGCCAAGGCTTCCCAGCAGGTTTGAACAGCGACGTCCGCGCGTTCGCCCTTTTCGAACATCGTACGTGTGCCGCCGCCGTAAATCGCTAGATAAGCCGGATATTGTGCGCGAGAGCGCTGTAAGAAAGTCGCCCGCCGGGCGATTCCGCCGTACTGGCCGCTGTGTCACCCACAGGGTTCGACCATACCGCGCAGTGATCCCATAAAGTCGATCACCAGGTCGCCTTTGATGGCGTTGGTTGTCGGCGGCGGGTTGGTAGGCGGTTGGGCCGGTGTCACCGGTTCGACAGCCGGCGCGGGAGACGGGGGGTTCTGCGCGAGCACGGCGCCGGTTGTGGGAAATAACCGCCCCAGAGCCAGAGCGCCGAGCACGGCGAAAGTGTATGTCAGGATGAGCCAGTGTTTCTTCATCCGTTGGTGTTCTCCACTTGCTGGTCGAGGCGTCGACGGTTCGACGCTCATTAATATCATAACACAAGATGAACGGCGGCGGAACATGTTTGCGCGCGGCAATCGTTCGCCGTACAATGGTGATGATGGTTGTTGATGGGAGGCAAGTATGAGATTAAACCGCGCCCGCTCGTCTGCCGGAGCCTTTACGCTCATCGAACTGCTGGTCGTCATCGCCATAATCGCGATACTGGCCGCCATTCTGTTCCCGGTCTTCGCGAAGGCCAGGGAACGCGCCTATTCCACATCCTGCCTGTCCAACCAGAAACAACTGGCACACGCTTTTATGCTGTACGCCGACGACCATGAGGAACGCCTGCCGCGGGCCTGGTCCGCTACCGGCGGTCCCAACAACGGTCCGCGCGACTGGACCACCGATACGGCTTCGTATCTGCGGAACACCGAGGTATTCAAGTGCCCGAAATACCCGAAACGGGCACTGGGCTCGGCCTACAACCTGTGGCTGGCCTGGTATCCAACCGGTTGCGCGATTGCCAAACTGAAGCAACCCAGCCGTACATGCATGTTTTCGGAATCTTCCCATCCCCAACACGCCGCCGACCCCGCCTGGATGGTGGATCGGGTAGCGCCGTTCGGCTGGCCCGTGGACGCGCGGTTCCAATTCGACAAGGATCGCCACCGCGGCGGTGCCAACATGGGATTCGTGGACGGTCACGCTCAATGGGTACGGCACGGTCCGGAAACTACGTGGAAAGCCGAATTCGCCCAGTATAAAAGCGATACGCCTATCAGCGGTGAAGGCTGGGTTGGTGGCACGCCGCGCGGCACATACTTCTGGCCGTGACGGCAATTACTTGCTGGATTATCGAAAGGAAACGGTTTCATGGCCGATATGCTCGTTCCATTGCTCTCACTTCCCTCCAGTGCGCCTGTTCTTGATGAACTGAAACAGCAGGGCGTTATCGTTCGCCGCGCCAATCCCTTCGAATGGACAGCCCTTCGCGCTTTCTGCGAAAAAAACTTCGCGGTGACGTGGGCCGATGAAGCGTGCTCCGGCCTTTCAAACAAGCCGGTAACCACCTACATCGCCATCGAAAACGGACAGATCATCGGTTTCGGAAGCTACGAATGCACCCGTCGCGACTTCTTCGGACCGACGGGCGTCGCCCCGGAACATCGGGGACGAAACATCGGGAAAGCACTGCTCCTCGTCTGCCTTGAAGGACTTCGCGACATGGGCTACGCCTATGCCATCATCGGCGGGGCCGGCCCCAAGGAGTTCTACGCCAAGCACGTCGGCGCGACCGAAATCCCGGATTCCACCCCGGGCGTTTACCACGATCTGCTGGCGAAGTGACGGCAGTCCGTCCCGAATGGTCTCCCTTCAGCAGGATATCCGACGTCTCTGGAACGGCTCGACTGAGGATTTCTGGGGTATTCTGGAACGCGCCGGATCCATCCGCCGGACCAGTACACGCAACAGTGCGGAGTGGGCGGTCGCGCGTCTGGCGGAAGGCCTCGCCCGGATTGCCGCGGCCGCCGACGCCGCCGAGTGGGGCCACGCTTCATACGCGCTTCAAACCGTGGAAGCCGCGCTGGACGCCCTTCGCGACGCCGGCGCAAGTTTGCCGGATTCATTCATTCCGTCGCGTGAAGAAGTCCTCGCGTTGCGCTCATCATTGCTCCGGGAATGGCGCCTGGCGCAAAGCGAGGAAGGGTTGGACCGCCTGGCCGGCCTCTCTGTAGCCGATATGCGGTCGCCCTGATTCGCCACCTATCGATTCCGGTACCCACAACAACAGAGGCCGCCCGGTTGGGCGGCCTCTGTCGGAAGGAGGGGGAAGGAGATGGAAGGTAAATCAGTCGGCGGGCGTCCACTGGATCGAATCCAGTCCGCCGGACATGCGTGCGACGATGGTGATGTCCGTCACGTCAACCTTTCCGTCATTATTCACGTCACCGGGCCAGACGGAAGGCTGATCGACGGGCGTCACAGTAATCGTATCGGAGAAGAACCTGCGGTTGAAGGTTCCCGTCACCGTGGCGGTTCCCGCCGCCTGGGCCGCCATCACGAATGTGCCGGTTGTCTGACCGGCCGGTACTGTGAAAGTGGTCGGCACGTTGATAACCGACGGATTGGTACAGGTCAGCGTGATTTTGGACCCTTCCGGCGGCGCCGGGCGGTTGAGGTTCACCGTACCCAGAACCGCGTTGCCGACCGCCGTGGTCGGCGGATTCAAAGCGATGCTTTCCAATTTGGGCGTCAGGTTGTTGCAGATGCCGGTGGAATTGTTGGACTGAATCATCACGATATCGGCCAGTCCGTCATTATCCATATCGGCCGAAGCCAGTCCGTTTTTGGTAAAATCGTTGGTCGAGTACTGGTAGCAAGACCTGAATGTGCCGTTTCCGTTGTTGATGAACAGGCTGAGGTCCGGAGTACCGGCCTGGGCTGATACGATGTCAAGCGCTCCGTCCCAGTCCAGATCGGCAAGAATCACGTGCTTGGTATTGGCAAACGTTGCGTAACGTACCGGTTCGGCGAAAGCACCTCCGGATTGGCCCAGGATAACCTGGACTCCTCCGATATTCGCATCATTGGTGACTACCAGGTCCAGATACGAGTCGTTGTTCAAATCGCCTACCGCCAATCCGCCCGTCGTCTGTGAGGTGACCTTCGACACCGACGATGTAAATCCGCCTTTGTTGTCGCCGAAGAAGACCTTCGCGGAGGCTTCCAGATCAGTGGTAATCGCGGCGTCCAGTTTCCCGTCCTTGTTGAAGTCGCCGACTCCGAGGCATCGGGGCCTTCCCAGCAGTAGTCCGGTGGAGGACGTTGTTGCGGTGAAAGACGTGCCTGTATTGACGAGTACAGATATCGATCGATCACCATTGTTCGCGGTGACGATGTCGTTCTTGCCGTCGTTGGTCATATCGGCAATCGCAAGCCATGCGGGATTGGACGCATAGACGAGACCGGGAACCGCAACGGTTTGATGCAGGCTGAATGTTCCGGAAGACGACCCCTTCAACACCGTTACGTTGTTCGAACCCTTGTTGGCGACGGCGATGTCCATGTAGAGGTCACCGGTCAGCTCGCCAATGGCCACGCACGAGGGAGTCGTTCCCACCGTGTACTGCGTTCCGACAGTGTAATCACCGTTACCGTTGTTCCAGACGATGACGACTTTTCCGGTAGAGAGGGCAATCGCGAGATCCACACGGCCGTCGCGGTTCAAATCGCCGGCGGCAACGTGGTTGGCAATCGTTCCCAATGCTTTTTCGATGGGTTGGGCGAGGGTTACCTGCGCGCGGGTGGAAACACAGGCGGCAATAAGCGCAACGGCGAACAAGCCGACAGCCGTGCGATGCAGTCTTGATAACATGGCGGTACTTTCCTCACTGGAGATCGGTCTCGCGGGAGGTGAGAGTTGGTGATCTCCTGGGGCCCTGAGGCCTTGGTCTTACTTTAGTTTCGGGACTTCGGTCCGCCTTCTGCACGGATGGGACCGACCCATCAACCGAGAGGAGAACCGGCTTCGCGGGATTGGGCTAGTGAGCACGCGGATTCTGTCGGCTTCATTGCCGGAATTCCTAAACGAGCAACCCTCCGCGGAAGTTGGAACAGCCTGATTCGGCATCATGCCGGACTCAGACAACCGTCCCATCAACCATTATAAACGAAGTTAGAGGAATCGGACCCCATCGATTTTATGGAGGAGTGGTTCCTGCGGTGTCAGTCCGCGTCGGGACGACAGGCTTGATCGCCGAATTCCCGGATCCGGGTTGTAACCGCCTCGACAACCCACAGAGGTGTGCTGAGCCCGCTGGTGATGCCCACGCGCTGAACCCCGTCAAACCACTCCGGTTGCAGGTCTTCCGCGGTCTCCACGTGGTACACGCGCGCGCCGGCCTGTTCGCTCAGTTCAGCCAGACGGCGCGTATTACTGCTGTGACGGCCGCCGACGATTACCATCACGTTCACTTCCCCCGCGACCTCGCGGGTGTGTTTCTGGCGTTCAATCACAAAGGGGCAAATTGTGTCCATTATCTTGACATCGCCCCTGGCCTGCAGAATCTCAGCCACCCGGCGGAAGGAATCCGGTTGTTTGGTGGTCTGGCACAGAAGGCCGATGGCATCGAACGGGCCTTCCAGTCGTTCCGCTTCTTCGGGACTGGAGATTACCTCGGCATCGCCGTCAACCGCCCCGATCAGCCCGATCACTTCGGGATGCTTCGGATCTCCGTAGATGAGCACACGCCGTCCTTCGGCTTTCAGTTTTCGCGCCGCGCGCTGGGCTCGCGTCACGATACTGCACGTGCCGTCCTTCACTTCCAGGCCGCGCTCCCTGGCTTCGTCGTACTGCTTATAGGGAATCCCGTGCGCGCGCACCACCACCGTGCCCTCGTCCACCTCCGAGAAGGAGTT
>JAKQQT010000647.1 GCA_029564025.1 Armatimonadota bacterium
AAGTGACGGAATGCAGTCGAAGTGGCCGACCTCCAAGAACATCAACGGCGTGCTTCGACTACGCTCGTTCCTCGCTCCGCTCAGCATGCCTCGAGTCGTGTGATTCCGTCCCTAACCCCCGCCCTTCGCCCATACGACCGCCCGTATGCCCAAAGGGCGGGGGGTTAGGGCACTCACCTCTCCAGAATGTCCGCCAGGGCGATCTTCACAGCGCCCGAAGTGTACGTAGTCGCCGGCCAGTCCGGCGTGGCGGTGAAGTTGTCCGGCCCGCTTGAAGTCGCCAGGAACGTCTCCTCGCCTTTGGTGCCGGTGATGCTGGGATTCCACGCGAACGCCTGGTTTTCCAGCACGGTCTCATTCGTGGACGGTCGCAGGAACCAGTCGCGGCCCGCGTAGCCCGTGGAACCGCCCTGGTGGTGCAGGTTGCACTCCTCGGCGTAACCGTTGCGGGCGTAGGACTCGGTCATCACCTTCCACAACACGTCGGTGGTCGCGCCGGGAATGGTGGCCGCCATCAGGTCGGCCTGCACCTGGTTGCACGCATCGTGCTTGCGTTTGAGGTCGGCGGAAACCGGGCCGAAATGCACGATGCGCGTCACGTTGATGATGAGCCCGTGGCGCAGGGCGCACGTGACCAGCATGCATGTTTTATCAATCTTCTTCGTGGTCGGTATCGGGTGGCGGTACTTCAGCAGGCGGTCGTCGGAGGCGACCAGGATAAGGTTCGGGAAGATGCCGCGCTCCAGCAGGCGTTTTCCCAGGTCGGCGGCCGCCTCGAACTCGGTCATGCCCGGCCGGATCGCCTTGCAGGATTCGCCCATACACGCCGATGTTTCCGCTCCGAGCGCGCGGTAGCGGTCGACCTCCTCGGGCAGAAGGCTCCAGCGCAGGCGCGCCAGGTCGGCGGCGGCGTTCCGGCAACTTCCGTGCTCGCCGAACCGGGGCAACGGGGCATCGGTAACGCTCTTTCCGTCGCCGGCCACCTGTGCCAGCAACCGGATGGTTCCTGCCTCGCCTTCGTGCCACGGGTAGGTCAGCGGCGTCCAGCCTTGTCCGGCTAACTCCTCGTCCATCAGGCGCGGCGTCTCGATGTTGTCGGCGATAAGGTACTTTGCGTCGGGCGTTACGGCCAGCGTTCCGACCCCGGTCTCCGAGCCCATCACAATCATATTCGTATTGCCGCCGGTTATCCACGCCACTCCGGCCCGTTGGGTGAAGAAGGCCGCCTTCAGCCCGTTCGCCTCCAGATACGCGCGCAGTTTCTGTACTTTGATGCTGATTTCCGATGCCATTGATGGTGTCTCCTTGGTTGTTTCACACGTCCCGCGCGAGGCGGTAATCGTTCATATCCACGCGGATGAACTCCGCCAGCAGTGGGCTGGCCCGGTTCAAAGCCTTCCAAACGTCCTGCGCGATTCTGCGGTACGAGGCGTGTCCCTGGCGGGACGACCGGAGCGTGATGAAGTGGTCCATTTCGCGCAGGTTCCACGTGAACAGCACACGCATGCGGTAGGCCAGCGGAAGCACGTAAGGCGCGGCGTCGGGGGCTGTCCTCTCCAGTTCGCGGAACGCCTCGGCGGCCGTGTCCATACACCGGCGGTAGTCGTCCAGCAGGCCGAGTTCAGCGATTTCGGGCGGAGTGGAGTAGCCCAGGTCGGGCGTCAGCCTCTGCCGCGTCTGCGTTGCCATCCGGTGCCGGTGGATATCGCGGAACGCGCCGTAGTCGATGGTGATTTCAAACGTGTACGTCAGGTGTTCCAAATGCCGGAGGACCTGGTCGTGGTCGCCCCGCATGCCTTCGGGCTTGCGTGCCAGCGCGGAGCGAAGGACCGCCTCTACACGCTCGCGCGGCCATTCCGCCACGGCCTCTCGCAACACCGTCCAATCCAGCGTGCCCCGATCGTACAGCAGGGCCGTTGCCAGGTCAATCTCCGGCTCGAATGGCGCGCGTATCAGGCGCACGTCCGGCCCTTCGGCCGGTGTTACTTGCGGTAACACGTCCGCATATTCGTTGATGATGCCCGGCGCCTCGGCCAGGTAGTCGCTCCGGTCCGCATACTTGATGAGCGTCGGCACGATCGTCCGCGCCTCGTCCTTGATTTGCGCGCCCAGCGTCCGGCACTCCGCCAGCGGGTGCGACAGCATCTTCGTGATGAGGTGTTCCAGCGTGCGCGCGTTGGCGGTGATGCCCAGATTCGTGTGCGTGGCGGTCGGCAGAAGATACCGCAGGATATCGCACGCCGACGACCGGCACACGGCTTTCCACGCGCGTTCCGTCTGGCTTTCCTTGCGCGGCGTTCGGCGTTCGACCTCGGCGGTCACTTGCGGCATCAAGCGCGCGTAGGTTCCCAGCAACAGGCGCAGAACGGAAGACGGCGGCACATCGAGCGACGGCGGGAATTCGGCGGGCGTGTGGTAGCGGCTCTCGTCGAACACCACGTAGCGCGTGGACTTCTCGGTGAAACTGGCCAGGCGCGCGTCTTCGATGACCTTGCTGGCGAGGATGCTGACATCCTCCAGCGCCAGGTGTACCACGGCGTGCTCCGCCACCGAGCCGTGACCGTAGCCGACCACCCACTTCTCGTGGAACTGCCGCGCCTTCTCCCGCGCGTTCAACAGGGTGTCTTCGTCCTCGCAACCGCCTCCAGCAAACGCTTCGATATCCCCATCTTCCAGCAGGCGGCGAAGGTTCTCGCGCAGGGGTTCGGCGCTCCGGCTGTAATACGCGAACAGCACGGCGACAACTTCCTCCGGCAGGTTCCTCAGCGCAAACACCGGCCGGTCCAGATTGGTGACGAAGGGCGAGATATTGGTCATATGTACATGATAGGATTCAGGATTCAGGCGGAAGGACGACACATAGACCGCCGTCCTGCGGTCGCCGGCAAGTGGATTACGCCGTATAATGTCCTCGGGAATCGGAAATCTGCGGTTCACAGTCGTTCATTTGTCACAATTCTTTGCACTCGGAGCCGCTTTGTTGTTTCCACTCCCGGAGTCAATCCCATGCGCAGGAAAATACGTCGGAGCAGGACTCTTAGTATCTCCTTGATTACGGTTCTCAGCGCTACCCTCCTTTTCACAGGCACAACCGCGTTGTGCGAACCCGTTACCACCCGGATCAGCGTATCGTCGGACGAAGAGCAGGGTACGCAGTACGCGGACAGTCCGTCGGTCAGTTATGACGGCCGATTCGTCGCATTCCAGTCGGCCTCGTCCAATCTGACACCCGAAGATACCAACGAAGCGGTAGATATCTTTGTGCGGGATACGTTGCTGGGTACCACCACCCGCGTTTCGGTTTCGTCGACCGGCGCGCAGGCGAACGGGCAATCTCTCTATCCTGCTCTCAGCGCGGACGGTCGGTATGTGGCGTTCACATCGACGGCCACCAATCTCGTGCCGAACGATGTCAACGGATTCGGCGATGTGTTCGTACACGACCGGCAGACCGGAACCACAACGCTGGTATCCCTATCGACTTCAAGCGAACAAGCCAACGACAACAGCGACTACCTGGACAACCTCTCTATCAGCGGTGATGGCAGATTCGTGGTGTTCCGATCGTACGCGAACAACCTGGTTTCCGGCGACGCCAACGGTTCGCCGGATATCTTCCTGCGCGATACGAAACTGGGAATCACAAGCCTCATTTCCATTTCGTCCACGGGCGCACAGTCCGACCTGGACTGCTGGCATCCCTCCGTCAGCGCCAACGGAAGATTCGTGTCCTTCAGTTCCGCGGGGAAGCACCTTGCAGGCAACGACAACAACGATTACCTGGACGTATTCCGCCGCGATACACAAACAGGCGAAACCGTTCTCGTGTCGGTGGGAACGTCGGGCCTGTCCGGCACCGGCGATTCCATTCGTTCCGACATCAGCGCGGACGGACGCTATGTGGTGTTCGAGTCACAGGCGGCCGACATACTGCCACCGGACGAAAACGGGGCGTGGGACATCTATCTGCGCGATATGCAGGCCGGTGTCACCCAGCGTCTATCCGTGACACCAACAGGCGGCCTGGCAAACGACCATTCCGGCGGCTCACGGGTTTCAATCAGCCAGGACGGCCGGTATGTGGCATTCGCCTCCACGGCGACGAACCTGACGGCGCTGGATACCGACGGGCTTCTGGACGTTTTCGTCAGGGATGTGGGCACGGGCATGACCAGCCTGGTATCGGTATCGACCTCCGGGGAGAAAGGGAACCTGAATTCCCATCAGGCGTGCCTCAGCGGTGACGGGCGCTACATCGCCTTCTCATCCTGGGCGACGAATCTCGTGCCTGACGATACCAACGACTTTGATGTCTTCCTCAGGGGACCGATGCTGGATGCGGCGGCGCCGCTGAGTGTGGGCGATGTGGCCCGGTGTCTGCGAATCGCGCTGGGCGCGGGCATTCCCGACACGGCCGAATACGCACGTTATAATGCGGAGACCGAAAATCCGCGAATCACAATCGCCGACGCTTTGCGCCTGGCGCGCCGGATATCGGGCGCCGACCCCATTTCCGGTACTCAAGGTTCAGGATTCAAGGAGAGGTGAAGGATACCGGGTGTCAGGACTTGCGGGTCCGGGTCTGAATCCTGAATCCCGAATCCTAACATAAGGTATGCCTTCCTCCGACGAAAAATGGGCCGAACTCATCGTTGACGTGGACACCGCGCGGATTCCGCAACCGCTGACCTACCGCGTTCCCGCGCCCGTCGACGACCTGGAAATCGGCTCGTGCTGGCTCGTGCCGCTGGGCGGTCGCGAAACGCTGGGATATGTCGTTCGCATCCTCGACAGCCCTCCGCCGGACGTGAAGAACATCCGCGATGTGTTGGCGCGCGTGCAGATGGAAGCCCTGTTTGATGAGGGACTGGCGGACCTGGCGCGCTGGGTGGCCGGTTACTACCTCTGCAATCTGCGCGACGCCGCGCGGCCCCTCACTCCCAGCTTCATCATCTCGGGCGTCCGGTCCGTCGTCTGCCTGGCGCCTGCGTTGCGCGATATCCTCGCGATGTCCCGCCTGCTCAACGCCGGTCGGCCGGTTCAGCTGTTTTTCGACCAGACAGCCGAACTCCCCGCCGGCAAGGCGCTGGACGCCCTGACCGTGAGGGTCTCGCCAAAACAAAAGGAAATCCTCGAGATCCTGGCTCAGCACCCGGAAGGGCTGACTGTGGAGGAACTGCGCTCGCAGGTGACGCTGGCCAACCTGAACGATGCCCTGAAACGCCTG
>JAKQQT010000657.1 GCA_029564025.1 Armatimonadota bacterium
ATATTAAGGGTGAAACCGGTGCGGCGGGAGCGGCTGGGGCAAAGTGGTATTCATCCGCGTCTGATCCATCTTCGGCGATCGGCATCACCGGAGACTACGCGCTGAACACCACGAGCGGCAACGTATTCAAACGCGGGGCCGGTGGATGGACGCTCGAAGGGAATCTGATGGGACCTACCGGTGCGACCGGCGCACAGGGTCCGCAGGGTGCAACGGGCGCGACAGGTGCGACAGGAACAGCCGGTAGTCGCTGGCATACGGTTTCCGGTATCCCTTCTACCGCTCTTGGCGTAAACACGGACATGGCGCTCGATTCTGATACTGGAAACTGGTATCAAAAGGAATCAGGAGCATGGGGGCTTAAGGGAAACATCAAAGGTCCTACTGGAGCGACCGGGGCACAAGGGATACCGGGCGCGACATGGAAGGGCGAATGGAATTCCGCGACCGAGTATGTGGCGCGGGATGCGGTGTACTACAACGGTAATTCATACATAGCCCTCCAGACAGGAACGAATCAGACGCCTCCGGCGACGAGCGATAGCTACTGGCAGATCGTGGCTCGCAAAGGAACAGACGGCGAAGGCGCTGGCGATATGCTCAAAATCGACTACGACAGCAACGCCGACGGTAAAGTAAATGCTGCGGATGCTGCTGATACGGCGACCTACGCAACAACCGCAGGACGTGCAACGGCTGCGGACAGCGCGGATGCTGTTGCGTGGGAGGATGTTTCGAGCAAGCCTACCGACTTTACTCCTTCCGCGCACGCCCTCGACGCGCACACGGCGGTGACGCTGGCGGAGCTGAATGCAATCATTTCCGATGCGGACTTGGGTCCCGCCGGTCTCACCGAAGACCAAGTGAGAAATCTCATCATAGTCTGGGCATAGAGGAGGACTGAAAGAATGGCACTCGAAAGAAAACTGCAACACCTGACAATGGCTCCTCTTACCATCACCGGAGAAGAGGTCGGCACCGGCGACGGCACGAACGCGGAGTTCACGTTGGACTACTCCAACGTACAGGACGGCTCGCTGACGGTGTACGTGGATGAAGTTGAACAGACGCTAACTCCC
>JAKQQT010000665.1 GCA_029564025.1 Armatimonadota bacterium
TACGGGGACGATAACGATCAGCGGGAGCGGTCAGCTCAAGTTGGACAACTCGGCAACACTGAACAACAACGCCGACGGGACCATTGACCTCACCGGGAAGAACGGGACGCCCCTTGCTTGGGCCGGCAGCGGCGGCAATACATTCAACAATAACGGCACCCTGATCAAGACATCGAAGGTGGACCAGACCCTCGGCATCAACGGCACGGTAAACAACGCGGGGATGTTCGATCTGCAAGCAAATACGGGCAGCCTGAGCGTCGACGGCAGCCTGGCCACGATAGGGGCCATTGAAGTCGCTTCGGGTGCCACTTTCCGGAAGACCGGGGGCTTCACCAACGAAGGGACGATCGGCGGGACCGGTACGGTGGATGTGGGCGCAAACAATACGCTGACGAACATCGGCACCCTGCGGCCGGGGGCGACCACCGGAGATACCACCGGAGATACCACCGGAACCCTTACCATCACTGGTAAATTAAGCAATTCCAGCAATGTTAATATCGAGTTGGGTGGGACGACCAGCGGTGATTACGATGTCTTGGCGGTTTCCGGTACCGCCACCCTGGGCGGGACCCTTAACGTCATGGAGGTCAACAACTTCCTGACGAGTAAAAACAACGCCTTCACCGTTCTTACCGCGGGGACGCGAAACGGGAATTTCAGCGCCTACAACTACCCCGCCGACGTTACCTTCAACGCTTCGGAAACGGGCAATCTGATCCTTACCGCCGGCGCCATCTCGACCCACTGGAATACCGACGCCAGCGGCAATTGGTCCACGGCGGCCAACTGGAGCCGCGGCGTTCCCACTACGGGGACTGATTTTGATAACGTCGTCATCAGTCGTGCCGGTGCCGATCCCATCGTAACGATCTCCAGCGGGTCATATACGGTGGCCGCTTTCACCTGCGACGATTCCCTAAGCATTACCGGCGGTACCCTGACGGTAAACGGCACCTCGACGATCAATAACCTCAACCTATCCGGTGGTACCCTGGCCGGCAGCGGCAATGTGAGCCTGACGGGCGCCAA
>JAKQQT010000676.1 GCA_029564025.1 Armatimonadota bacterium
ACGGACTATGTTCCGACCGTTGGGACAAGTGCGAAATATCGACCCGTGCGGATCGCGGTTGTCGGCGTCGGACAGGAAAGTAAAACCTATGCGTTCACGAAGCGCGACATCACCACGCTGGCGGAAGTGGCGGATGTGTACGGGTACAAGTGCCCGATCTATCAGGCCGTCAAAATGCTGAAGCCGCCGATTGGCGTATCCGTCGGCGACATCCCGATCACGGTGTTCCCGGTCGAGGTCACCGCACTTGGCGCGAAGGCGGCCGGCAGCGTTGCCGCAGTCGGCACAACCACCAGCACGCAGACGTATATCATCCGCGCCGGGAACAGCGCGGTGGAGGTAACCCTGGCGAGCGGCAAGGCCAACGCCGATTTCATCGCGGCCTATGTGGCGGCGGCGGCACTGGTGCCTGACTACCCGCTGACGGTTACGGACGGAACCACGGTGGCAACGTGCACGGTCGGATGGGAAGGCGTAACCGGAAACAGCGTCGACATCAGCGTCGAATCACCGGACGATGCCGACCTGACCTTCACCATCGTTCAGCCGACAGGCGGCGCAGGCACGCTGGACATCGACGACGCGCTGGAGCAGTTCGGCGACACGTGGTATTCGCACGTGGTCAACTGCGAAATCGCGAACGAGACGAACTACAACAAATACAGCGTCGCGAATGAGGCGCGATGGGAACCCGGCGTCTACAAGCCCTTCAAGGTGTACCACGGCACCGCGGAGACTTCGGTCGCTACAGCCGCGGCCATCACGGACGCCCGCAAGTCGGATCGCACCAATTCCCTGAAGCCGGTCCCCGGGTCGCTCAATCTGCCATGGGAGATTGCAGCGCGTCACGTGCAGGCACTGGCGAACGTTGCGAACGTCAACGCCCCGAGGGATTACGGCTCGCAGCAGCTGACCCTTCTGGATGACGGCGGCGCGGAAAACCAGTGGTCAGAAGCCGATGGCGAATTTCAGTATGCTGTCATACGCGGACTGTCGACCACGAAGATCAAGAACGGCGTTCTGCGCG
>JAKQQT010000678.1 GCA_029564025.1 Armatimonadota bacterium
TTCTGCTGGTTGCCGCCGGAGAGGTTGTTCACGGCCTGTCCCGCGTCGGGCGTGGCAATCTGCATGGAATGGATAAAGCGATCCGCCAGCTCGTTCTGATGCTTGCGGGACAACCGCCGGTACCAGCCGCGAGCCGCCTGAAGAGCCAGCACGATGTTCTCGCGTACCGACAACTGCGGAATCAGGCCTTCGGTCTTTCGGTCTTCCGGACAAAAGGCAAAGCGTGCGCGGATCGCATCTCGCGGCGAAGCCAGTTTCAGGCGCTTGCCGTCCACCTCGCAGGTTCCTGAATCAGCCCTGTCCGCGCCGAACATCAGGCGCGCCACTTCCGTCCGCCCGGATCCCAAAAGGCCGGCCAGGCCCAGCACTTCGCCTTCGCGCACTTCCAGGTCGAACGGTTCCACCGCGCCCTTGCGCCCCAGCCCGACCGCCCGGAAGAACGGCTTGCGGCGTTCCTCTATCAACCTGTGCGTCTTCTGCTTGTGCTCCGGCATCTGCGAGGCGTCCAGCCCCAGCATCTGCTCAACCAGTTGCATCGGTGGAAGTTCGGACGTCGGCCACTCGCCGACCAGGGCGCCATTGCGCAACACGGTGATGCGGTCGCATATTTCGTACACCTGGCCGAGGAAGTGGGTGATGAAGATGATCCCCATTCCGTCGGCCTTCAAACGCCGCATCAATGTGAACAGACGGGAGACTTCCGCCGCGTCGAGGCTGGAGGTCGGTTCATCCAGAATGAGCAGTCGGGCGGACACATCCAGAGCGCGGGCGATGGCCACCATCTGCTGGATCGCTATGGGATATGTGGACAACCGGCGCGAGACGTCGATATTGAGGTCCAGACGCTGTACCGCCGTTTCCGCGCGTTTTGTCAGCGTGCCCCAGTCGAGTTGCCCGAGGCGCAAGGGCTGGCGGCCGAGGAAAAGGTTCTCCGCAACCGACAGGCTGGGGATCAGGTTGACTTCCTGATAAACCGTGGAAACGCCCAGTTCCTGTGCGTGGCCTGGCGAGCGTGCCGAAAAGGGCTTTCCATCTACCAGTATCTCTCCCCCATCCCGCGTATGCACACCGGTCAGCACCTTGATGAGCGTGGATTTACCCGCCCCGTTCTGCCCCATCAGCGCGTGAATCTCGCCGGCATTTACGCGGAAATCGACGTTGTTCAACGCCACGACTCCGGGGAATCGCTTCTGTATTCCGGTCATCTTCAGCAAAGGCGTCGGTTCAGGCATGTACGTATTCGGCGGTCGATGATTCTCAATACAATATTGACGGAAGCGAGTGCGGTCTGGGCAAACCGGACACAACGGAAGGATTTTCACTGATGACAAGCGCCATGCTGACGGGTATTCGGCAGATAAAACTCCGCGAGACACCGGATCCGCGGATTGAGAATCCGAATGATGTTCTTCTCCAGGTGTCGACCGTCGGGATCTGCGGTTCGGATGTGCACTACTACAAAACCGGCCGGATCGGGAGCCAGGTGGTGGAGTACCCGTTCCCTGTAGGTCACGAAGCGGCCGGAACGGTGCTCGAGGTCGGCTCCGGGGTAACACGTGTGCGACCCGGCGACCGGGTGGCGATTGATCCCGCGATGCCGTGCTTTGAGTGCGATCAGTGCCTCGCCGGACGCTCGCACACGTGCCGCAAATTGCGTTTTCTCGGGTGTCCCGGGCAAGCCCCGGGTTGCCTTGCCCAGCGCACCGTGATGCCCGAAACCTCGTGCTTTATCCTGCCTGATACGTTGACACTCACGCAAGGCGCTTTGTCGGAGCCGCTCGCCATCGGGGTGTACGCCGTGCGGCGCGCGAACCTGCCGGACGATGCCTGCATCGGGATCCTCGGCGCGGGACCAGTCGGATTGTGCGTTCTGGCGTCGGCACGGGCAGTCGGATGCCGGGCCGCCGTCGTTACCGAACCGATTCCGGAACGACGGGCGCTGGCTGTATCGATGGGCGCGGAATCGTCTTGCGATCCCGCGGATCTGAACACCTCGGCACAACTGAATACCGTCTTCGAGTGTTGTGGACAACAGAGCGCTCTGGACCAGGGAATCGACCTCCTGAATCCCGGCGGAACACTGGTTGTCGTGGGCATTCCGGAAGTGGACCGCGTGTCGTTTTCCATCGACCTGCTTCGCCGAAAGGAAATCACCATCGTCAACGTCCGGAGGCAGGAAGGTTGCGTTCAAGCCACGCTGGACCTGATGGCCAGCGGCGCCATCAGCATTGACCGACTGGTGACGCACAGGTTCCCGCTGGATCGCATTGCCGAGGCTTTCGAACTGGTGGCCGATTACCGCGATGGCGTGGTCAAAGCCTTGATCGAAATCGGTTGATCAACCGGATTTACATCGACTCGGGCAAGCCAAGACACCGTGAGATCGCATCTTCGAGTGAACTTGCGGTAACGGGCTTGGCGATGTAATCATCCATACCCGCCGCCAGGCAACGGTCGCGGTCTCCCTCCATCGCGTTCGCCGTCATCGCCACCACCGGCACGCCGTGATCTCGGACAGCCGACTCCGGATTGCGTATAGCCCGCGTGGCTGAATAGCCGTCCATTTCCGGCATCTGGCAGTCCATCAAAACCAGGTCGTAGGGCAGTGTTTCCAGGGCAATCAGGGCTTCCTCCCCGTTTGCCGCGATGTCCACCCGGTAGCCCAGTTTCTCCAGCATCCGCTGGGCCACCCGCTGATTTACCAGGTTGTCTTCCGCCAGCAGGATCCGCGCGCGGCGGTGGCGGGGCGCAGCCTCGCGAGTCTGCCTGAACACACGCGCAGGCGCCGCCGTTGATCCACGCAAACCGAGAACCAGGGCCTGCAGGACGGGCAGTGCTTTCAACGGTTTCGTGATCACTGCCGTCGCGCCGGTTGCAAGCAATCGTTCCGTCTCTGTCCGCGCCTCCAGCGGTCCCATCAGGACAACCGGCAGATGGCTCAAGTCACTCTGGGCGTGAATATGCTCCATCAGTTCCTGACCGCTCATTCCGGGCATTTCAAGATCGATAACAGCGATATCGGGCGTGGTTTCTTCACGCAGGAAGCGAAGGGCGTCCGCGCCGGACGCGGCGTCGGTGACAAGACACCCGTATTGCTGAAGAAAATCACGCAGAATGGTCCGCCCTGTCCGGTTGTCGTCCACCACCAGAACGGCTTTTCCGGACAAATCGCGAAGAAAATGGACATCAATGCTCGAAGGAGGCACGGCCGCCGGTCTCATAGGGAGCGTGAAACTGAACGTGGACCCACGGCCCGGTTCACTCTGTGCCCCGATTGTTCCGCCCATCAGGTCCACCAGGCGTTTCGATATGG
>JAKQQT010000706.1 GCA_029564025.1 Armatimonadota bacterium
TTGCCTGTATCCGCAAGTTACTCACGACGCTGAACGTGATAATAGCTACACGACGTCCCTGGGATACCAATCGAATTGCCCTGACGGGCATAGCTCAATGATCAGTAACACTTGACAAATCAACACAGTTGCTGAGCGTCAAACCGATGTCAGGCGTAATAACGATTCTGCCTCGCCAGGGTGTCATTCCGAACGCACGTGAGGAATCTGCGGTTCATCCCAGCCCGCCGCTTGCGGCGGGAAAAGCAACCGCCCATACGGGCCCGTAGGGGCAGATTTCTCGCTACGCTCGAAATGACACGATATACGCTCAGTTAGTCGATAGAGCTGGTACAGGCTGTTGCACGTGCCTCGGAGCACACGCAACGTGAAAAGACAACGTGTTTTGTTGCGGTTCAACCCGTAATCCTTAATCTTTAATTCTTGATCCTTAATTCTTCTTCTCTGTGCCTCTGTGTCTCAGTGGTAAATTGATATGGCGAAAATGACCAGAAGGGATAAGCGGGAAGCCTGGGAGGCATTGGCCTACCTATCGCCGTGGATCATCGGATTCCTGGTGTTCACGGCGGGGCCGATTTTCTTCTCGCTGGGCTTGTCGTTCTTCCGGTGGGACGTCATTCGTCCCGCCGAGTTCGTGGGCCTTGCCAACTACCGGTACCTGACGCAGGACCCGCTGATTGCGAAGTCGCTGATCAACACGGTCGTGTACGTGGCGATGTACCTGCCGTTTTCGATCATGGTCGCGCTCGGCCTGGCGATGCTGTTGAACCAGAAGATCAAGGGCATGGGCATATTCCGCACGCTCTTCTACCTGCCCACGTTGACGCAGGGCGTCGCGACCTTTACCCTCTGGAGCGTGGTTTACGAACCGGAAACGGGACTTATCAACCGTTTCCTGCGGCACTTCATGTCGCATCCCCCGCAGTGGCTCATCGATCCTTCGTGGTCAAAGCCGGCGCTGGTGATTATGGCGCTGTGGGCGGTGGGCGGAACGATGCTGATCTTCCTGGCAGGACTGCAGGGGATTCCGGCGAGTCTGTATGAGGCGGCGGACCTGGACGGAGCGGGAGCGTGGGCGCAGTTCCGGAATGTGACGATTCCAATGCTGTCGCCGACCATCTTCTTCAACATGATCATGCTCACCATCGGGTCGTTCCAGGTCTTCGCGGCGGCTTTCGTTCTGACCGGCGGCGGCCCTTCCAACTCCACGCTGTTCTACGTTTACTACCTGTTCAACCGGGCGTTTGTGTACTTCAACATGGGTTACGCCAGCGCGATGGCGTGGCTGTTGTTCGCCATCATCCTGACGCTGACCCTGTTCCAGATGAAGATGTCGAAACGGTGGGTGCATTATGGTTGACGCCGTGACGCGGGAGGAACAGCACCGACGGTACCGGGCAGTGGCGGAACGAAAGCGGGTTGTCAAACTGGTTCTGCGCTATGTGGTGCTGTCCCTGCTGGCACTGGTCTACGCGTTTCCGTTCCTGTGGATGGTCGGCACATCGCTGACGCCGGCGGATGTGGTGATCCAACGCGACCGGCCGTTGTTCCCCACCGATCCTGCGTGGAGCAACTACAAGGATGCGCTGACGGTCCTGCCGTTCCACATCTTCCTGAAGAACACTTTGCTTGTGGCGATTCCGACGACGCTCGGAGGCGCGATGGCCGCGGCGAGCGTGGCCTTTGCCTTTGCGCGGTTGCGATTCCCGTTCCGGGACGCCCTGTTCGTGCTGGTGCTGAGCACGATGATGCTACCGCCGCAGGTGACGATGATTCCGACGTTTATCCTCTTTACGATTCCGCACTGGATTGACAGTCTTCTGCCGCTGATTGTGCCGTCGTTCTTCGGAGGAGGCGCGTTTTACATTTTCCTGCTGAGGCAGTTCTTTATGACGATTCCGACGGAACTGGACGAAGCCGTGAAGATAGACGGAGGTAGCAGTTTCCACGTCCTGCGGCACGTGATCTTCCCGCTTTCGAAACCGGCGCTGACCACGGTGGCGCTGTTCTCGTTCATCGCGCACTGGAACGACTTCCTCGGACCCTTGATCTATACGCAGAGTATGCAGAAGAAGACGCTGGCGGTAGGCCTGACGGCCTTCAAGAGCCTGCATGGAACGGAGTACCATTTGCTGATGGCGGCCAGCGTGGCCGTTCTGCTTCCGATCCTGATCATTTTCTTCTTCTCGCAGAAGTACTTCGTCGAGGGCATCGTGACGTCAGGATTGAAGGTATGAACCGATGAGATACGCATTGATCGCAACGCTGGTTTTTCTGATGGGAGGAAGTATGTCCACCGCCGTGCCCGCGCCGCAACCCAGGCTGGGGCTGTTTATGAGTCAATCCGACATCGAGGCCGCGCGTGTCCGGGCCGAAACCCTGCCGTGGGCGATCGCACAGAAGGAAAAGATTCTCGCGATTGCGGACAGTTGGGTGGCACGGGATCCGGAATGGATACGCTCAATCATGCCGCCGCCGGGTTCCAAGTTCGCGTACGGCGTTCAGGGTTGTCCCGCCTGCCAGAAGAAGTGGAAGTATTTTGGAGGCGATACGGCGAATCTGGACCGGCCTCTTGTGCTGGAATGTCCGCATTGCCACACCGTTTTCGACCTCGCGAACCCCCGGGAACCGTACAACGACACCGGAGACGGCATCACGCTGGACGGCAAGAAATACTGGCTGTGCGGCACGTGGAACGGCTTCGTCATCAACAGCGTGTGGAGCGCGTTCAGCCCGGACGCCGGCGCGCTGTGGAACCTGGCGGACGCCTACGCTCTGACCGGCGATGAACGCTATGCGCGGCAGGCGATTGTCATCATGGACGCCCTGGCCACCCTTTCTCCAACCACCAAAGGCCCACGGGACTTTACCAACGACGAAAACTCCGTCCAGGGCCGGTTGATGCATCTGACCTCCATCTATTTCCGCGCGATGAATCCGCTGTCGCGCGTGCTGGATATGGTGGGCCGCCACCCGGACCTGAAGACAGCCTCGCCGACGAATCCCGGCATTACGATAGAGGAAAACATCCGGAAAGGCCTTTACGAGGATTACCTGTTCGTTCCCTACAACACCCGCAACGCGAACCTGAGGACCCTGCACAACCACGAAGCCGATTCCTACCGGGCGCTCGTGTTGACCGGTTTGACGTGGGGCATCGGCGACTATGTCCGCTGGGGGGCCGAGGGATTCCAGGCGTTTCTGGACAACGCCATCGACGGGGACGGGCTGTATTACGAGACCAGCCTTTCGTATTCCGTTTTCACGCGAACCGTTTACACGGACATCGCCGACGCTTTGATGCGGTACAATCCGGATGTCTACCCGGTTGAAAACAAAATGCCGGCCCGGAGCGAACTGGCTTACGAAGGAAACTTCTTCAACCACCCGAGTTTCGCGCGGTTCACAGTGGACGTTCCTGACCGGGTGTCGATGCTCGGCCGACAGCCAACCTTCGGGAACAACCACTTCGACACCACCATCTGGAAAGAACCGGGACGGATTGTCACGCGGTCGGACGTTGAACAAGCCATCCGTTTCGCGATGTACTCCACGGACCCGGGTATCCGTATGAAAGCGGCGAAGTCGGTAGTCGCCAGCGCAGACAGGATAGGCGATCCCACGGGCGGGGGCATCTGGGGTTGGTGGCCGCTGTATCACAATCCGGATATGGAAGCCATCCGGTCCCTTGCCGGCAGTGAACCGGTGACCGAAGTGGAAGAGGAGTCGGATTTCTTCTCCGCGAAAAGCCTGATCTATCTTCGTGCAGGCAAGGATGCCGACCGCCGCGGCGTCGTACTGCGCACGGGACCGAATCTACCGCACACGCACGAGGACCAGATGGGTATCCTGCTTTTCGGCGCGGGACGGGCTCTATCGGGCGATATCGGTTACGGTATCTTCGGAAACCACGTACACCTGGGTTGGGCCACGCATGCCATCGCGCACAACCTGGTGGTCGTAAACCAGGGGGCCTCCAGCGCGAATAAGATGGCGCGCGTGGGCCCGGGAGGAAGCATGCGCCGGTTCCATCAAGCGCCGGGCGTGGCGTTTGTCGAGGCGGACCTGACGCGTATGTTCCCGGCATCAGACGGCGTCAGCGATTACCGCCGTTTGCTGGTTCAGGTGGACCTGGGTCCGGGCTCCTCCTACTGGGTGGACCTGTTCGACGTGGCTGGCGGGACGGTGCATGACTATTCCATGCACGGAAAACCATTCGCTGGCGGCAACTTCAGCGTCACGGGGGTCTCTCCGGTCACTGTGCCAAACGTGTGGACCCTGGCCGGCCTTGATCCCCAGTGGACCGGAGCAACGTTCGACACCCCGCTTCAATCCTGGGGCGAACGCCTGACGCCGGGCGGTCTTCTGCGTATGATTCCGGGTCTCGACGATGTGTCCAGTAACATCTGGTGGTACGCGCCTCCGGGCAACGGTTACGGGTTCATCTATGATATCAAGGCCGCGAAGACCTCGTCGCCGTGGCAGGCCGCGTGGCGCTGGATTGACAACAACGACCGCTACGGCTTCCGCGTGATGATGTTGCCGATTCAGCAACAGCAGGTCATCACCGGTACGGGACCCACACTCGACGGTTCCGAGAAGATGCGGTGGCTGGTTGCCCGGCAGGGCTCGCCGGAAAACAAGGAACCGATCAACAGCCGGTTTGCCTCCGTGCTGGAGATTTTTTCCGGAGCGCAGACGATCACTTCCACGGAAGCGTTGATGGCGGGCGCGCGGGCGGTGGGCGTGAAGGTGAAAGCGCCGGGCCGCGAGGACTGGATCATCGACGCGCGAAAGGGCCTTGTGAAGATGCAGGAAATCGGCGAACTGAACGCCGGCATCGCGGTGATTCGCCGCCAGAACAAGATACTGAGCGGAATGGTGCTTTCCGGCGGCAGGGCTCTGACAGTGGACGGATTCAGCGTCAAAATGACCAATCCCGTGTGGACCGGCAAAGTGACCTCGGTCGATCCCGAAGGCAGATCATTCCGTGTGTCGCCGCCTCTGCCCGCGTGCGCGGCTGGCTCCGCATTCCGCTTCAGCAACCCGGGATACACGCACGATTCGATGTACCGCGCAGACGCCGTGGCTTCGGATGGTCTCGTGCGTCCGTATCCGGACGACCTCACGCTCGGCAGGGGCAAGGTCAACGGACTCACCGACGGCGGATTCCTGGCGTCCGCCCCGCTGGTCACTGCCAACATCTGGGAGACGGACACCCATTATCTGGACGGCAAGAGCGTTGTATCCGGCGGTCAGACAGGCGTGATCGATACGGTAAAGGGTTTCAAGACGATACTGCAGAAGGGCCTGACGCCGCGCGCGGGCGACTCGTACGTGGTGTTGGATGCGCAGGCCGGCGACACAGTGTCGATGGACGGCACGCTTTCGCTGACGATGGAAGGCGCCGAGTGGGTTCTGCGATCCAACTCGCCGGTAGCAGTTGGTTTCCCGTTCCCGGTGGAGATGCGGGTGAAAGGCGCCTGGCAGGCAGTCAAGGGCAACACGGTTGAACTCGATGCCGAGACCCTGGCGTTTGGACCCGTGCGGTTCCGCGAACCGGGCAGGAAGACGCCGGCAAAGGCAGGCGGAAGCGTCAAGGGACATTAACACTAATTAACCGCTTTGGCGTCGGTACAAGTTACCGATAAAGAAGTTGGACACTATCCGCGTTGGATGAACGCGATGGCGTCCGGTGTTCCCGAAAGGGGCGCCGGACGTTTTTCATCCAACGAAACGCTTCCTCCTTTCGAGTCGAGTTCGCGCTGAAGGTTTTTCCCGCCGCACCGACCGGCGGCGGGAAAAACGGGCCGGCCCCTATTGGTGTAAGGGCCGGCCCGAGCGCTTTTTTGGGAGGATTCAGGATTCAGGTAGGGGCCCGTACGGGCCCGGAGCGCCTACAACCTTTTTCAGGGGCGGACACGGTCGTCCGCCCCTGCACGAACAGGGCGATTCGTGAACTTCTGTACCAACTATATCGATCATTCAAGCGTGAGGCACACTGAGCGGAGCGTAGGGAGGTTGCGACCAAAGCGTAGTCGAAGTGCGGCGCCGTCCTTAGTCCATACGTCCATACGGACGACCGTATGGTCGGACGCCCGTATGGGCGACTGCGCTCGCAATCTCGCTCCGCTCAGGATGCTTCGGCTTGGTTTTTACGTTCCGAAGACTCTTCGCTGACGCTCAGAGTGACAGACCAGGACGCTCAACCCTTGAAATAGTTGGTGCAAATGGATTCGTGAATCGCCCCTACGTGTGTGATGACCCCCCGAGGGCCCGTACGGGCCCCTACCCGGATGAAATCCTCGATTATTCTCTGTGCTTACCCTACGGGCCGTATGGATGCGTCTCTGTGGTGAAATACCCGGCTTGGCAAATGGTATACTGGAAGTGGGCCTGCGGTTCCCGTGATGGGTATGCTCGTGTTGGGCCGTCGATTACCTATTGGGTTGCGGATGCGGCGTGCCGGGTGGAACCCGGATTCGTTCGGGGTCGCTAAGCCGTCGCCACGCAACCCGCCCTTTCACTGAAAGGGTCTAAACACGACTCCACACGGTCCTCGCGGACCCGGATTTCACGGCGCCGGGCGTTTCACCGATCACCGGTGGGGCGCCCGCCGCTGTTTCCGCAGGAAAGGAGGCTGATGTGTTGCGTCTCCTGGTCGCACTTGCCCTTGTTATTTCTTGCACCGGTGCGCGTGCGGTCGATGCCCTCCTCGACGTCACCCCGGTTGTAACGCCCGCGTTCCACACCGCCGGATTCCGAGTCGTGGTGCAGGGTGACGAGGACGCCGATATTACCGCATTGCTGGCATATCGCATCGCGGGCGCGGCGGACTGGCGTCCCGCGCAACCTCTGGTCCGCATCGCCGGCAACAGGTTCGCGGGAACGCTGTTTCACCTGACCGAGGGAACCGCTTACGAAGCCCGCATTTTCCTCAATGATCCCGACGGAGGAAGCCGGACGCTGACCGTTTCGTTCCGCACCCGCGCAACGCCAGCGCACGGGACCGGGCGAGTTATCTGGGTCAGCCCGGAGGCCGGAGGCGGCGCCGATGGTTCCCCTGAAAGACCCTTTCGCACAATCCAGGCCGGAGTGAATGCCGCCCAACCAGGCGATATTGTGTCTGTTCTGCCGGGAATCTACCGGGAGTCGGTGCGCGTGTTCTTCAAATCCGGCCTTCCGGACGCCCCGATAACGATCCGGGCGGCTGTCCCCGGTGTGTGTCTGCGCGGTTGTTCCTCGCTGTACGAGAAACCTCAAACGCGCGGTACTTGGAGGTTGGAGTCGGATGGTCTGTACTCCACGCTTCTGCCGTCGATGACCGGATACGTTGCCGCAGACGGCAACCGGTTGTTCCACAGTGGTTCGCTGAGAGCGCTGGTCGGCGGGCAAACCGGGTGGTGGCAGGATCCGCGTTCGCTGAGGCTGTATGTCCGATTGCCCAATGGCAAGTCGGTAAGCGCGACACCGCTCCAGATTGCGGAGTTGCGCGAAGGATTTCGGTTCGACGGGGCGTCGGATTACATCGTGGAAGGTTTTGACATCGGATTCTACGGGACCGACTTCGGACACGGGGTTTACATCAGGGAATCGTCGCGCATCACGGTGCGGAACTGCAGAATTCACAATATGCTCGCGCCGGTGTTTACCAAGGGAGTGTCCAACGGCAATCTGATCGAGAACTGCGACATCAGCGATCCCGGCATGGAATCGTGGCCCTGGGAGGACATCAAGGGGACCGATGCGGAAGGCGTGGGTATCTGGATCACCGGTGGGCGGGGCAACGTTGTCCGCAATAACCGCGTTACGGGTGTGTTCAACGGCATCGCGGTAACGACCTTTGATTCGGAAGATGACGGCGATACGGACGTGTACGGCAACCGGGTCTGCGATGTGGGGGATGACGGCCTGGAACCGGAGGGCGCGTGCGTGAACGACCGGTTTCACGGTAACACCGTGCGGAATTGCCGGAACTCCGTCAGCCTTGCGCCCATCACGGTTGGACCCGTTTGGCTTCTGTACAACACCCTGAGCGAGCATCGGGAATCGGGATTGAAGGTCAGCAACAAGACGTCGGGCCCGGTTCTGATGTACCATAACACCGTCGTTGTGACGCGAGCGGGTGTGAATGCCCTGAGCCCCTGGTCGCCGATGAAGGGATTCGTTCTTCGCAACAACATCCTGTACGGCACGCGCTACGTGCTGGAGGATTACTGGGGTTTGGGCCCGGATATGGACTGGGATGCTCTTTTCACAACGGATGTGAACCGATTCATCAAGTGGGCGGATGTCCCTTACGCCGCGTTGGCCGGTTTCCAGGAGGTTACAGGGCAGGAACCGTACGGTGTGCAGGGCGACCCGCTGTTTCAGGATGTTGCGAACGGGGACTACCGTCTCCGGGCGTACAGCCCCGCGTTGGCGAAGGGGCTGATTCTGGACAACATCAACGACGATTGGGGCCAGGCCCCGAACATCGGGGCCTGGCAAGTGCCGGCGGAACGACCGAAGGCCCCGAAGCCGGCAAGATCAGAGGTATCCGAAAGGATGGACCAATGAAAAACGTACGCTGGTTGATTGCGTTGCTCGCAGTCGCCCTGGCGGCCGGAGCCGCGTTTGCGCCCATGAAGGTTACCACCAAGGCCAAGGCGCCTTCCGTCATCGGCACCTGGACGGGTGATTACCGCTTCGTGGACCCGACCGGCTATTACGACTGCAAAATGGAACTGCGCATCAACAGTCAGAACGGTGCGCTGTTCCGCGGAGTCAACGTGTGGGAAACGCTGGGAGCCGGCAAAAAGGCGGTGAAGGTTCCCTCGGGCAAGATTCCGTTTGTGGGCGTGCTCGGTCCGGGCGGGAAGACCGTGGACATCGCGATGGAAAACTCGGTTTTCCGCGGCACGTGCGACGGCAAGACCATGCGCCTGACGCTGACACGTACCGACAAGTACAACGTGGCATTCAACGTTGTGCTGAAAAGGAAGTAGGTTTTCGGGACGACCTGGAAGGACCGGGCGTCGTTACCGGCGCCCGGTCCGATTTTTTATAAGGACAAACGACATGAAGCCAGGATTCAGCATTCGCCCGTTCACGCCGGACGACTACGACGGCGCCATCAGCGTCCATCTTTCCGTGTACCCGGAGTATCCGAACACGGCGAACGAATGGCGCGATGCGGACGCTCGCCGCCATCCGGACCTTTTCTTCCGAAGATTTGTGGCGGAGATGGACGGGAAGATCGTTGGCCTGGTGGGAGGCGGCCCGGAGGAATGGGCCAACCATCCCGGCCTGGTATCTTTCAACATCCGTGTGAGACCGGAGTACGAAGGCCGGGGTATCGGCGCCGAGCTGTACGATCGGTTCCTCCAGGAAGCGGCTGTGTTGAGTCCGACACGCATCACCTCGGAGGCGCGCGAAGACAAGCCCAGGGGAATCCGATTTCTCACCAAGCGCGGCTTTGTGGAGGAGATGCGGTTCTGGGAGTCGCAATTGGATGTGGATGCGTTCGACTTTACTCCGTATGCAGGTTGTGAGGAACGGGTGACTTCGCAGGGAATCGCGACAAAGACGTACGCCGAACTGGCGTCAGATCCGGACCGCGACCGAAAACTGTACGAGATGGACGTCGAGATCTCATTGGAGTTGCCTGCGCCGGATCCGATCACTCCCGCATCTTTTGACCGGTACCGTGTACAGGTGCTGGAGAGTCCGCATCTCCTGCCTGACGCCATTTTTGTCGCGCTGGACGGCGACCGGTATGTGGGAATCACATCGTTGTGGAGAGTTGAGGCCGGCGAGCACTTGATGACCGGTCTGACCGGCGTGCGCCGCGATTACCGCAGGAAAGGCATCGCGCTGGCGTTGAAGTTGCGCGCCATCGACTACGCCCGAAGGCACGGAAGCCCGCAGATTCGCACGGACAACGAGTCGAACAACCGGCCGATGCTTGCCATCAACGAACGCCTCGGTTTCGTAAAGACACCGGCGTGGATCGCCTTCGCGCTCACTGGGGATTTTTTACCACAAAGACACGAAGACACAAAGAACGAAGAGTTCTCATAAGGCTCTGGTTACCGGAGCGTTGCCGGTGTCAATCGGCCTCTTGGAGCCTGAATGGAAGCACCCCGAAGAATCTCCGGTCGTTGTCCGGGATCTTTAATCATCTTTCCTCTTTGTGTCTTTGTGTCTTTGTCGTGAATCATGCTACACTGAGACGTATATCCGACTATAATGGTCGGATTTGGCATAGTCATTGCACGTTCCATAGACTGAAGATGGCGCGGCAGGCCGGCAAGGTGTCGCGCTGAAGGGGAATTCGCGTCCACAAGCGCGGGTTACACTCGCGTGAAGGAGATAGAACCATGACACAATCCGCGCTGGAAGGTATGAGTGACAATCTTCAGCCCATCCTGACGAAGGTCCTCAGCCACACCATCGAGAAACATATTCCGTTCAACGTGATTCTGGAACTCACCTACCGGTGCAACCTCCGTTGCAAGCACTGCTACATCCCGGAACCGAGCCGGCACCAGCGGGAACTGACCACCGAGGAATGGTACCAGGTACTGGACGATCTGGCCGACCTGAAGGGATTCTACATCACCTACACGGGCGGCGAGATTTTTCTGCGGCCGGACTTCTTCAAGATCGCGGCCTACGGCAAGACACTCGGGTTCGCCCAGAAATTCTTCACCAACGGCACACTGCTTACTCCCCTGCTGTGCGACCGCATCGCCGACGCCAAGCCGGTTTCGGTGGAAATCAGCATCTACGGCGTTACGCAGGAAACGCACGACTTTGTGACCAAGGCGAAGGGAAGCCACCGCAAGTCGATGGAGGGTATCCGCTGGCTGGTGGAGCGCGGTATCCGCACCAAGGCGAAGATGCCGCTGATGTACCACTCGTTCGACGAGTTCAAGGACCTGCTGGCCGAGTGCGAGAGCCTGGGCGTGGAACTGTCGATGGACCACTCCATCGCGCCGATGGACGACGGCACCACCGACGTGCTGGGCTTGCGCATCACCAACGAGCAGTTGCACCAGATCTTCACGGACAAGACGATTATGCCGAAGGGCGACCTGCCGAGCGCGCCGGCGCAGATTTGCGAGGCCGGACGAAATACGGCCAGTGTTTCGCCGCTGGGTGACGTATATCCGTGCCTTCAGTTGCCCATCAAGGCCGGCAACGTGCGCGAAAAGCGCCTGCAGGAAATCTGGAACGAAGCCGATATCATGCGCGAACTGCGCGGCCTTCAGATGCACGACTTGAAACAGTGCCCCACCTGCTCGCTTCAGGCATACTGCAACCGTTGCGCGGGTATGGCTCTTCTGGAAGACGGCGACTACCTGGGGTGCTCCTCGCGGGCGCGGCAGGTGGCCACTATCCGCCAGCAGATCGCGCTGGAGAAGCAGGGAAAGCGCTCGGATGTGCCGCTGGCGTCGTTCCCGACCTCGCCGATCTCGCGAAGGGCGACCGGCAACAGCGCCGGCCTTCTGCAAATCAACCGGCCGTGGACAATGAACAAACCGACATAGGGTTCAGGAGTCGGGATTCAGGGTTCGGGTAGGGGCACGGCATGCCGTGCCCCTGCGTCTGTGTGGAACCACACTATGTCATCACTGAACACAGATCATCTCGTATTGCTGACCGGCGCGACGGGTTACGTGGGCAGTCGTCTTCTTGCGCGGTTGGAGGCGAAGGGTTGGCGCGTGCGGTGCATGGCGCGGAATCCCATGCGCCTGAAATCGCGCACGGCGCCCGGAACGGAAGTCGTGGCCGGCGACGTGATGGACCCGGTTTCGCTGGACAACGCTCTGCGGGGCGTTCACACGGCCTTCTACCTGATCCATTCCATGGGCGATACAGGCAATTTCGTGGTGAACGACGCCACATCCGCCCGGAACTTCGCGCAGGCGGCCGAGCGGAACGGGGTACGGCGCATCATTTACCTCGGCGGGCTGGGTGAATCCAGGTCCGACCTTTCGAAGCACCTCCGCAGTCGCCAAGAGGTGGGCGGCATCCTGCGCGAAACCGGAGTTCCGACCACCGAATTCCGCGCCGGCGTGATCATCGGAGCGGGCAGTTTGTCCTTCGAAATCGTGCGGGCTCTGGTAGAGCGCGTGCCGGTGATGATCCTCCCCAAGTGGGTTTCCATCCCCACACAGCCAATCGCCGTGGACGATGTTCTGGACTATCTGTCGGCGACGCTGGACCAGACCGGCGATGAAAACCGGTTGTATGAAATCGGCGGCGACGATGTGGTGTCCTACGGCGAACTGATGCGGACATACGCACAGGTGCGCGGCCTGAAACGCCTGATGATACCGGTTCCGGTGTTGACGCCTTACCTCTCCAGCCTGTGGCTCGGCCTCGTGACGCCGGTGTATGCGCGCGTGGGACGCAACCTTATCGAAGGCGTGCGCAACTCCACGCTGGTGCGCGACGACTCCGCCCGGCGCGTTTTCAGCCTCAAGCCGATGCCGGTCCGGCAGGCCGTCGCCAAAGCGCTGGAAGACGAGGACCGCCAGTTCGACGAACTTCGGCTTGCCGATTTCTTCGCCGACAAACCATCCAGCCCGTACTGGGGCGGGGTGCGCATGGGGTGCCGCAACCTGGACACCCGGACAATCCGTGTTTCCGCCACGCCGGAGAAGGCTTACGACGTGATTTGTTGCATCGGCGGCGAGAACGGATATTTCGGCACGGACTGGCTGTGGCGACTGCGCGGATTGATGGACAACCTGATCGGCGGTGTCGGCCTGAAACGCGGAAGGGTGTGCGCGGACCATCCCCGCGTTGGAGAGGTCATCGACTGGTGGCGCGTGGACAAGGTGGAGGAAAACCGCCATCTGCGCCTGACGGCGGAGATGAAACTGCCCGGCAGAGCGTGGCTGGACTTCGAGGTGACGCCGGATGGTTCCGGCTCGGTGATCCGCCAGACGGCTGTTTTCGATCCGAAAGGCCTCATCGGCCTGCTGTACTGGTATGTCCTCGTTCCCGCGCACACATTGGTGTTCGGGGGTATGCTGAGGGAGATCGCGCGGCGGTGCGAGAATCCGCCTTCGTCCTTGCGGACTACGGCGGACAAGCCTGAGTGATGAGCGAAGACACACGAGACCACTGGATTCCCCCTTCCCTGCGAGCGTAGCGAGCGAATCAGGGAAGGGGGCCAGGGGGTTAGGATACTACGGCTTTACGTTGGTTGATCCAACCCCGCCCACACGCGCAGGGCGTAAGTGATATCCGCAAGGGTAAACAGGCCGTCGCGGTTCAGGTCGCACCACGGATTGGCGGCGGTTGAGAACGGCTGACTGTCCACGGACGGCAGGCCGTCGGAAACGGCCGTCAGAACGTAGCCCGCTCCGGGTTTGTTGACCGCCAGATTCCAAAATACCGCGCGGCCGTTGATGATGGGCATCGTCGTCGTTCCCAACAGCGTCGCGCCGGCCGGACCCGTGCCTGTCTTGATGCTCAGTGTGATCGAACCGGTATGCGATACAAGCGCCCCGGTGGCGTCCTGCACGCGCACGACCGGTTGCGGGTTCAGGCGCACGGGCGCGGTGCCGCCGCCGGGCTGGACACTGAAGAACAGGGACAGCGGCAAGGTCACGTTGCCGGTTTCGTAGCACCCCATATCCACGATGCCGTTCTGAATGCGCGGCGCGTTGTCCAGGTCGACGTCTCCGGTGTTCACCGCATTGTTGTCGCCGGTGTTGACACAAGGACCGCCGGTCAGGTGGAAGTCACCCGACGCGCGGTTGGCGAACAGCGGGTCCTCCTTGATATTCCCCGCGTTACCCGTCTGGTCGGCAAGACCCACGTAGTCGTAGGCTGTCGTATCGGTGATGTTGCCGTAGACGTCGTTGTAACTGAAACTCGGCAGGGTGGCGCCGGAAGTCCGCACCAGGCCGCGCTTGTTGAAGGCGATGATGTTGTTGATGAAGATCCCATTGCCGGTAAAGGCCAGGCCGTCTCCGGTATTCGCGGCGATGGTGCAGTTTACAACCTTCGCAACACCATCGGCGTTGAAGCTGAGAAGTCCACCGCCATTGCGCGTGACGAGGCAACTGATCAGAGACAACCGGCCGTACGTGGCGCCCAGCGTGTTGTCGCTGATGACAGTGGACGTCAACACGGCGCCGGCGCACGAGTTGATACCATACTGGCCGTTGAAGCTGATGGTGTTCCCGGAGCCAACGGCATTGTCGCATAGTTGCATGCCGTCGCTGACGTTGTGGCTGATGGAATTGGTGCTGATGGTTGCGGGCGAGCAAGACTTCAAGCCGTCGCCGTTGTTGTGGCTGATGGTGTTGCCGGTCACGGCGGCGTAGTAGCAGGTCAGCAGGCCGTCGCCGTCGTTGTGGCTGATGGTGTTGCCGGTAATGGCTCCGTAGTAACACGCCTGGATGCCGATGTAGTTGTAATCAATGGTATTTGCGGTGACGAGGGGTTTTCTGTCGGGTCCATTCCCTCCGCCAATGATACCCGCCCCCTGATTGCCGGTGATATGGCAGTTCGTGATGGTCGTCGAGGAACTGGACATCACGATACCGCCGCTCGAGTTGGCCCCCTCAACAGTAAATCCGTCGAGGACGGCGCCGATGATGTTGTTCGCCGTGACGGTTCCGCCCGCTTTGTTGGCGTCAATCCGGGTTTCATACGGATCGGGCGATACCCTCGGGAACGGCGGTCTCTGAGCCCGGCTCGTTTCAACACCGGCGAAACCTCCGTACACCCTGACGCTGTTTTTCAGCGTGATGCGCTCGATATAGTGTCCGTATGCAACCCACACCTCGTCGTCCGCAACGGCCGCGTTGATGCCGTCCTGGATATTGATGAAGGCGTGATCCCAGGACTGTCCGGTGTAGGGCGGCGTGGCGCCGTTGCCGTTGACGTAGATGATGCCGGCGCGGGTCGGGAGAAGAACGCAGAACAGGAAGAAGAACGCGAGAAAGAGGGAACACGGTCGGTTGTCCATCGAAGAGCCCTCCGATATCAAAAGGTAGAAGATGGCGGGATGCCATCTATTAACAAATATAATCGGTATAGCACCAATATGCACACTTTTTTCCCCGGGTCCCGGGAATGGGTGTCACAAACGGGATCCTGCTCTGCCTTCCCGCCGGCGCGTGGCAACCTCGATGTTCCTGAGAGCCAGCACAAGTCCATGCGGGACATCCACGCACGGATTCTATGTGCTGTGCTCTCGCAAGGCGCCTGCCAGCCGGCATCTCCTTGAAGACTCCTATTGGAATGGACTGCCATATGTCCACCTGTTCATCCATATACTGTCCCAACCGGTCGCTTTCAGCCGGTTGAAAGGAGAATGTTATGCTTGGAGCCATTGCGGGAGATATGATCGGCGCACCTTACGAGTTCGACTCGAACAACATCAAGACCACGGACTTCCCCCTGTTCCTGGGGAAGAAGAGGAGCAAGTTCACGGACGACTCGGTGCTGACCGTAGCCACCGCCGAGGCTATTCTGACGGGCGGAGACTATGCCGGTGCGTATGTGAAGTATTTCAACCTGTACCCTCACGCCGGATACGGCACCAGTTTCCGGCTGGCGTGTCGGTCTGGTAAACTCACGCCTTACGACAGTTACGGCAACGGGTCGGCGATGCGGGTATCGCCCGTCGGCTGGTATGCGGAGACTCTGGAGCAGGCGCTAGATGAGGCCAAACGGAGCGCGGAGGTTTCGCACAACCATCCCGAAGGCATCAAAGGCGCGCAGGCCACGGCGGCGGCCATCTACCTGGCCAGGTTTGGCAAGACGAAGGACGCGATTCGTGATTACATCGTTTCGCAGTTCGGCTACAACCTGTCGCGGACCTTGGACGAGATAAGGCCCGACTACCACCACATCGAGAGTTGCATGGACACCGTGCCCGAAGCGATCACCGCGTTCTTGGAGTCGGACAACTTCGAGGACGCCGTGCGCAAAGCCGTTTCGCTGGGTGGCGACTCGGACACGCTGACCTGCATCACCGGCGGCATCGCGGAAGCGTTCTACGGCGGCGTGCCCGATCACATCGGCGTGGAGGTGTGGAACCGCCTGGACGAAACGCTGGCAAAGGTGGTGCGGGAGTTCCGGGAGAAGTACTGCGTCGCGAAGTAGGCCGTCGCGGGGCCCGTACGGGCCCCTACCGTGTGGATGACGAAGGCTGTCAGCAGGGGCGGTTCGTGAACCGCCACTACAACTCGATTTGCTCGGACCAAATGGGGTCCCGTACGCACTGGGGCACGGCATGCCGTGCCTCTACCGGAATCTGGTTTCTTCTTTGTGCCTTCGTGCCTTTGTGGTCAGATGTCCGGCCCGAATCCTGACACCTGATCCCTTTCCCCTGCTACCATTCCCACAGGGGGTAACGACATGGAGAATCGGGACAGGCGGCGGGTGTTTTCCGGTGAGTCTCTTCGCACGGTGGCTTTTCCGCTGGGCGGTATCGGCACAGGCACGGTGGGCCTGCGCGGGCGCGGGGCGCTGGACAACTGGGAGGTTTTCAACCACCCCGGCAAGGGCGCTTTCCTGCCGTTCACGTTCTTCGCGCTGTGGTATCAGTCCCCGGAAGACGGCGCGCGGACCCGCATCCTCGAAGGCCGCATGCTTCCCCCGTTCGAAACCAGCGGCGGTATACCGCCCGGAACGATGGCCGGTCTGCCCCGTTTCCGCGATGCCCATTTTCACGGCGAATATCCGCTGGCGAGATTGGAACTTGCCGATCCCGATGTCCCGCTGACCGCCCAGTTGCGCGCGTGGAATCCGATGATTCCGTTGAACGCGGACGATTCCGGCATCCCCGTCGCCCTGTTCGAGTTGACTATCACGAATCCCACCGACGTGCCGTTCGACATCTCGCTGGCGTTCAGCGCCATGAATCCCATCGGGTGGGACGGACGCGCCTGGATCGGCGGTCGCGGCGCGCATTTTTTTGGCGGCAACATCAACGAACCGCGCGACACAGGCGACGCGGTGGGTCTGCAGATGGGCCATACGACGATGGATCCCGGCGATCCGCGCTGGGGAAGCATCGCGATCGCGGCGTACGGCAGGCCGGTGGTCGGCCGGCAGACGCACTGGGAACGCGCCGGCTGGTTTGATGATTTGGAAGGTTTCTGGCGCGACTTTCGCGAGGATGGGGCGTTGAATCCGGCGAAGGACGACGGCCCAAGCCCCGGTGGTTCCACCGATGTCGGCACCCTCTGGACGCCGCACGCACTGAAACCGGGCGAATCGGTGACCATGTCGTTCGCGCTGGCGTGGTCGTTCCCGAATCTCATCAACACGTGGAACAGCGAACCGGCGGTGAAGGACGCCCGCCTGGGCAATTACTACACAAAGCGGTTCCCGACCGCCTGGGATGCCATCACTTATGTTTCCCGCGAGCGCAAGCGCCTGGAACGCGAGACGTTCGCTTTCCACGATGCGCTCCATTCCGGCACTATACCGGAGCCGATTCTCGACGCCGTGTCGGCCAACATGAGCACGGTGAGAACCACCACCTGCCTGCGGACGTTCGACGGCCGACTGCACGCGTTCGAAGGTTGCAACGATCGCGACGGTTGCTGTCCCATGAACTGCACGCACGTGTGGAACTACGCGCAGGCCGTGGCCAGTCTTTATCCCGAACTGGAACGCGGGATTCGCGAAACCGATTTCGGGCACAATACCACGCGCGACGGGAATATGACGTTCCGCACGCTTTTGCCGCTCATCGGCGAGCGTTGGAACCATCCGCCGGCGGCGGACGGCCAGATGGGCACCCTTCTGCGCCTGTACCGCGAATGGCGGATCAGCGGCGACACGGACTGGTTGCGCAAGATGTGGCCTTCCGCGCGGGCATCCCTTGAGTTCGCGTGGTCGCCAAAGAATCCCCATCGCTGGGATCTGGACGGCGACGGTGTGATGGACGGCATCCAGCACAACACGTACGACATCGAATTCGCCGGCCCGAACACGATGACCGGCACGTGGTACCTGGCGGCTCTGAAGGCGGGCGCCGAAATGGCCGAGGCGCTTGGCGAGGCGGACAGGGCGGCAGAGTACCGCGCCCGTG
>JAKQQT010000708.1 GCA_029564025.1 Armatimonadota bacterium
GCCATAGACGCTCGTGTGAAACGGGAAGCGTCTGCGCCTGCTCCGAAGCCTGCTGTTCAGAAGCCGACCGTGGCGAAGAAGCCTGCGGCGAGAACCACGGGAAAGAAGCAGTCAACGTGGACTCCAGCGGTTGCCATGCCGCCTTCTTATATGGATGCATCACGACCCGCGCAAGATCCTGTCACGGGACTCCCGACGTATCTTGAATCGACCGAGCGAAGGCCGAAGCCGGTGATTCCCGTTCCTCCGCAACCGCAACAGATGTCCATTGGGCCAGCGCGGAACAAGTTGACGGAACGGTTCACGACACCGAATCCAAACATTCAACAGACGGTGATTCCGCAAGTGCCGAGGCGCGAGCCGGTTCCCACGGACAATCCGATTATGGACACCGTGCGGCAGTTGGGCAGGCAGGTTGGTGATACAGCACGCATGGTTGACATGGGTATCCAGCACATGGGCGCATCAGAACGTCTGTCCACCTACGGCTCACAGTTGCCTCCTGACGAAAAGGCGCGACTCGGCGCGATAGTGAACACGCCCGAATACCAGCAGGCCGACGAAGAGACGAAAAACTTGTTTCTCATACTCGCGTCTCCCGTCGCCGCAGGCGTGTTGTTCCCTGCCGTAGTTCCAACGATGACAACCGGATTCGGATTGCTCGGCGCGACGAACATGGCGAAGCGTGTTACCGGAAGTATGCCAGGGCCGATGGAAGACCCGATGGGCTTTGGTTTTGACATTCTGATGGGGGCAGGCGGTGCAATGCACGGGCCACGCGCATTACGGAACCAGGTGGCGAATCTTGGCGTGAAACGGCCCGTGCCCGTGGAACCGTTCGCTTCACAGTACGCCGTGCGCGGCGAACTGGACACACTCCCGGGCCCATACGGGATGGGCAGGCTTGCCCGTGACGGTGGAGTTCCCGTCGAAACGCCTCCGCCGTTCGGGTATTCTCCACCGGCGCCCGCTGAACCCGTCGTATCAGGTAAGCCGTATGTCGCCTACGAATCACCGACGACGGGTGCGAAGGCGCACGGTGAGGTCATCAACGAGATAGGGCCGATGGTGGTTGTGAAGTCGTCGACCGGTAAGATAGAACTTGTCGCCAAGTCCCGCGTGTTCGACGTTGCGGAACAGGCCGCGCGGGAAACCGGCCTCCTGCCGCAACCTGAGCCGACCCGAAGAATAGCGGCTGAAGAGGCGACGCCAACCCGTTCCGATTTCATGGAAAATCCGGTCTATCAGGAACGCACATGGGATGACAATACTCCACACCGGCCCGGAGACAGAGTTGTTGTGAGCGACCGTGGCGGTAAAACCTACGCGAGATGGAGAGGCCAAAAGGGAACGGTTGAATCCATAGACGCAGGTGGGGCTAACGCGAACTCAGACTCCTGGTACAACGTTCGATTGGATGACGGCACTGTTATCACAGGATACGAGGAGAACTTTCAGCGCATTCCGCCTGAGCCTGTTGTTCCGCAGGTATCGGCGCGTGATGCCGCATTCGCTGACTTGGGCGAGACACCTGTACCTGTCGTGAAGAAGCCGCGTGCGCC
>JAKQQT010000008.1 GCA_029564025.1 Armatimonadota bacterium
TCCAGGGACACAACGCCCTTGTCGAAGTCGAAACACCCCACGGTCAACTTCGTGATCTCTCCGCGCCGCAGTCCGGTTTCCGTCGCCAGTCGGTATATCAGATACCGTTCGTGCCCGGTCAATCCGAACAGCTTCCCGGCAGACCGCTTCGTCGTCTCCAACAGCCTCTTAAGTTCGTTCACCTCAAGCGCCCGCCGTGGATGCCGGCGATCTTCCCGCTCGTTCAAGGGCCTGAGGTTCGCGACGGGATTGGCTTGCGTGATTCCCTCTCGCATCAACCACGCCAGAAACGCCTTGATTGTGACAAGGACGTGGTTTGACCGGCAGTAGCTGGTTCCTGCATCGCGTAGTTGCTTGAGATAGGCTTCCACTTTGGGTCCGGTGATGTCCGAGAGGAAGATGAATCCGCAAGCCTCACACAGCTTCGTAAGGTCCGACCGATTCGCCCGGATATGCTGTGCGTCAAGCTCTCTGGCCCTCATGCTTTCGATGAACGCCGCAACAAGCTCCGCCAGTGGCTTCGTCGCCGTGTTCGCCCGTTCGTCCAATAGGCCCCACGTGGCAAGCTCTGTCCGCATGGTCTTGGGCAGGCCCTCTATCCGCCGCCGTAGATCCCCGCCGATCCCCTGACTGCTGCCTTTGGCCACCAACAGGTCCTCGATCGTGGCCCCTACCCGCTGCGATGCCCCTTGATCCGTGAAGGCTTTCAGCCGCCGGCAGTAGTTGTTGTGGTCCCGGAACTCGACGTAGTAGCAGTTCGTTTCCAGGGTGACCCGCTTGCCGCTCTTGGATACCGGCGCGATGATCTCTTGCCCGCGGGCGTTCGTGAACTTCGCGACGTTGCCGTTCTTGCGACGGAGAATCTTCGCCCCCTCAGGAAGCGGTACTGTGTAGCTCGGCTTGAACACTCTCATGGCCTCGACTCCTACTTGTGGTTTCGATCTCGGGCCGGATACGCGCCGGCCCATTCATGCGATAGGTCAACTGGCAGACACCCCGACCGTGCTTTCGGTCCTTCCATCGTCGCACGCCGCTGATCCATGCGGCCCTTGCTGATAGCCAAGCGGATGCCCCCGCACCCGTGGCAATCCCGACCATAAACATCAAGAGTCCATACTCCATCGTCGTTTCCCTTCTGTTCTCTGTGAGCCTCTACAAGGCCCGATCTTTCCCTTGACCCTGCCCGTGGGTCGCGACATCGGTCGTTCGTTCGTCATGCCCCCCAAGTGTGGGGGTTCCTGGCCTTGCTGGCGTCGGGTTCGACCCTTGATTCGGACGACTCGCTCGTTCAAGCGCCTCAAGGACCGCCCGCCGCCGTCGCTTCGATCTGTTTTCCATGATGCCACCACCTCTCAGAAGTGGGGACCGGCCGGAAGAACGCACAGCCGGCCCCGCATGGACGCCTCAGTGTGAGCCGAACGCCAGCCAATACCGAACGGCCTCTTCGGCTTCGGAGTTGTCGGCTTCGATGCACAGCCTGCGAAGGGTGGCCGGGTCCTTGAACGCCGCGACGCGGGCCTTGAGCCGTCTCTCGGCCGCCGCCACACGATCATCTTGACCGTGCAGCGCGAATAGACTGACGATCGCGCTCTGCGCGACCGGCCCAAGATCGTCAATCGCTTGGTCCAGGAACTCGTCGCCGGTAGACGGCACCTCGTCCATCTGCCGGCAGAACTCCGCCGTGGATTGCATGGCTTCGCCGACGATGCGACGGACGAGCTTTTCGAGGCCGTCAACAGTGGTGGGAAGTGTGGTGGGTTCTTTTGGTTTCATACGTTGCCCCTTTCTGAAAAAG
>JAKQQT010000018.1 GCA_029564025.1 Armatimonadota bacterium
TCGTCGTTCACCGCGTCTATCAGGTCGGCATCCGTCGGCATGAATTTGGACGTTTTCAACAATCGCCGCACAGCGGTCGTCAATTCGGTTAGCGTCACGTCTGGAATTTCGTCCTGTATTGCCGCGAACGACAGGGACACGGTGACGAGGCTCATCGGTTGCCGTCCAAACCGTTCACACAGCGCGTCCATCAGGGCGCGGAACCCGTCACGTTCATTGTCCGTCATCATCGTCCCTCCGCCAACGCCTGTATCAGCGCATTCTCGCGCGGAGCGTTGTATTGGTCTAGCCAGAGTTCGTCAGTGAGGTATCGGGCGGGGTTGGGTGTAAACCGTTCCGTCCGCCAATTCGGGTCTAGTTGGATATGGCGTTCGATGTCAGCGAGGATTACCTCGATGGGCGGGAGTTTGCCGGAACGGTGCAGGGTGCGCCACGCTTCGTATGCCGCGCCTCTTGCCCGGTGCTTTGGGTACGCTTCGATGAACCGCTCGAAGTCGGCGCCGCCGTTCCCGTTGGATCGCGCCGGGAGGTTCGACGGCACGGATAGCGCCGTTGTCACATCGTCGTTTTTTTCGCGCGCGCTTTCGGCCATGTGTGTGTTCCTACAAACTAACGTAGATACCTGTAACTTCGGAGTACCCATGTCCTCTGTGTTCTGTGTTCTAAGTTCTGTGTTCTGAGATAGCATACCGGACGCATCATCTCTAGCATTGCGTTCGCTATGCGTTCGCATTGCGTTCGCATTCCGGTTTGTGCTTGAACGCCATCGTTTCTCGGCGCTTTCCTTCGCCTTGCCACTTTTGTCCAGTGCATGCGCCCATTCATCGGTTAGGCGTTTGTGACTGATGGTTCCGGATGAGACGGTAAAGGGTGTTTGAGGCGATAGAAGGAACTTTCGACGAAGGCGATCCCACTGCCGCTCTGTGCATCCGATGAGTTCACATATCGCGGCAGGATCGTCCGGCAGGCCCGGAGGCACGTCGCCCTCCATGCCCGCTTGCCACATCGCGTTCATCAGGCGCAAACAATAGCCCTCATCCTCCGCTGTCCACCTGGCCGCCTCGGACTGGTGCTCAACGACCCATAGCCTGTACCACGGAAGTTTGCTCACGCCTTCACCTCCCTCAGTCTCCACGTCTTGCTCTTGTGCTCGTACCCTACCCGCATCGATGCTTCCAACGACTTCACCAAAGCGCGCCGCTCCGTCTTGGTGGCATTGGCCAGGTCCGTGGTGGACGCCGGCCCAAACGCCTGCAAGTGCGCGACCGCGGCATTGACAATCGGACTGTGCCCGGCACGCAGGGCCATAGGCTCCAACGGCGCAGGCAAGGGCCGCTCCAACGCACGCCTGTACCTCGTACACCGCCACTGCACACTACGGCAGTAACGAGGCGTATCCAGCACCCGGCCTCCGCAGTCCACACACCGCACGCCGTGGTATTCATGGACGGCTGGCTGACGGTAGTAATCGCGGACAGGCGGATCGTACAATGATCTGCTCGGTGTCCAGTCGCGTTCCTTCAATTCTTCCACCGCTGTCGTTCGTTTCGCGGCCCGTTTTGTCCAGTAGTCGTTACCGATCCGCCTCATCCAGTACCTCCCGCCCGTTTGTCTTAGGTGCAGGGCGTGTACCGCCGCCGCGCGCGGAATACGGTAAGCGCGGCCATTCGCCCATTCATACGGCAGAATACCCGCCTTGCAATATGCGTTGACGGTATCCTGCTGTACGCCAATCACCGCCGCCGCCTCTTTTGTTGTTAAGAGTTCATTCATAGCGGCAATACCTCCTGTGCCAGACGCTTGGCCGCTATCTCGCAATACCGCTCCTCGATTTCTATGCCTATGGCGCGTCTTCCCAAGTCCTTCGCGGCACGAAGCGTCGTACCGCTTCCCATGAACGGGTCAATCACAAGCCCCCCGTCTGGGCAGAATCGCATTATTGGCTCAGGGATGACAGACTGCCCCCAGACATGTAATGCCTTCGCTTCACGTACCGAACCCGCAATGTGTAAATCGTCGGGAAACAAGCCGGGAAGGTGGTGTTTTGGTTGGTGTCCTTTGTAAAAAGCAGGCACAGGCTTGTAGGTAGCCTTTAGGTTGTACCCCCATATAGCAGGACAGCTATCGTTCCTTGCGATGAATAACCACCACCACGTCAGAACTTTTCCTATCTCCGCTAGAACCTTCGGTAACTGATAGTGCCCACAATACGTCATCAGCAGGGAACCGTCTATCATCAATGGCTCAACACCCTCGGCCAATGCTTGCCAACACCAATCGTATTCCATTGGGTAAGGAGGGTCAGTGAGCGCCAGGTCCACCTTCTCGGTCAGCGTTGGCAACACCTCACGGCAATCGCCGTGGTATATCGTGATTCCCGCATGGTCGTAATATGGTTTCATAATTCAAAGTCCCTTTGAAGCAGGGCGGGCAGTGTCGAAAGGATAAGGCCACCACCCGCCCCGTTTACCCGCCATAGCACGAAGTGCGACGGCGGATTGCCGCCTACCCCTCTGAGGCGACAGGTTTGTATTCCGTACAGCGACACGGCTTACCGAGTGTGCCACCGTCGCACAAGAGAAACTGGGCCTTATCACCGAAGG
>JAKQQT010000020.1 GCA_029564025.1 Armatimonadota bacterium
GCATCGTCATACACGCCTGCATGCGAAAAGCATGGCGAGACGGTGCCGAGCACAGATGTACACAGAATAACCGCACATGTGAAGCGCTGTATCGTCCGTTCCATGGTTCACTCCTTTGATGACAACAGAAAACTTATAATCCTGCCTGTCATCATACTCAAGTTCGCTTCCGGCTTAAAGCGGAAAATGAGCGCGGGCGCATGGCAGTTCGCATGGTGCCGATGTCTCCTAAACTCCGAAACTCGCTGGCAAAAAATTCATGAGCGACGATGTTGGCGGCGGTAGGCACCGGGGGTGATTCCGCGAGCCTTCTTGAAGGCTTTCGTGAAGTGGCTCTGGTCGTGAAAGCCGACGTCGGCGGCGATATCGGCGACGAGGCGGTCGGTCTCTTCCAGCAGTCTGCGCGCGGCGTTGAGCCGTACGGTGGTGAGGTATTCGTTCGGTGTGATGCCGAGAATCTGAGCGAACTGACGGTGGAAGCTCGTCGTGGCGGCGTGAACGAGTTTGGCGAGACTGGGGGTGTCTAGTTTCTCGGCGTAGTGCGCATCGACGTAGGCGGTGACGGTCTGCATGTTGCGCTGCCAGTTGGTCGGACCTTTCCGCTCGGGGCGCCGGTAGTAAATGCAGCAGGTGCCGATGACCACACCCTCGGCGTTGCGCACGGGAAAGCGGTTTGAGACATGCTCGGTGGTCGAACGGTCGGCGGGATGATCCTCAAGCGTGTCGAGAAGGGGTATCCCGGTATTGAGAACGATCTGGTCGGCGGCGCGGTAGCTTTCGGCAAGGACACGGGGAAAGAGTTCGATGGAGGTCTTCCCGATCACGTCCAATTCGCTGCGAATGTTACAGAGTTCGCAGTTGGCGGGATTGATGGCCATGATGCGGCCCTGGGCGTCCTTCATGTTGAAGAAGACGTGGGGTAGACAGTCCATCGCATCCTTGAGCAGGCGTGCATTCGGCCCGGACTTTGTCAAGAAGTCGGTCTGCAGCCTGCGTTTGGTTTTTGCGTTCATAGCCATCATTATAGCAACATGCGCGGCGTTTTGTATCGGGTAATGATGTGGCAGGATTTTACAGTTATCTGGTCAAATATTACAATAAATCTCTGGCGGACTTTGCCATAATAACTGTGTGCTTTGGAATGGTTATTGCTCAGAAGGAAGGGGGCGGCGTGTGAAAGCTAAGGGAACATGGATTGCTTGTGTGTTAACGCTAGGCTGCGCGGCCGCGCTGGCGGGCGTCGACGTGCAGAACGTCACGATTGCGCAACAGGGACGTGACGTGGTGGTGGGGTACGATCTCGTCGCCGCTAGCGATGCGTACGTGACGGTTGAAATTCAGACGAACGGCGTGCGTCTCGCCGAAGCGCGTACGTTCTCGGGCGACGTCTCGACGATCGCCGACCCGAAGCAGATTGCGCCGGGCACCGGCAAGCGGATCGTATGGAGTGCCTGCAGTGATTGGCGCAGTAATGTGACGCACACGGCCAAGGCCATTGTACGCGCCTACGCCGAACTGCCTCAGGGTATCGCTCAGTATGCCATCGTCGACCTCAGTGCGCCGCAGGCTGTGAAGTGGCCGGTGCGCTTTACGTCCACGCCGCCGGATTGGGCAAGCGACTCCTGCCGTAAGGATGAGCTCTGGCTCAAACTGATCACCCCCGGCACCTTCATGATGGGGACGCCGGCGGACGAGCCGAACCATAACAGCTTCGTGCGCGAGACGCAGCACCAGGTGACACTGACGAAGTCCTACTACATCGGCGTCTTCGAGCTCACTCAGTATCAGTGGTATCAGGTGATGGGTACGAAGCCTTCGCACAACGCGCATCCCGAATACTGGGCGACGCGTCCCGTCGAGATGGTCAACTACCTCTCGGGTCGCGAATCTCCCGAGGGGTACAATCGTCTGCGTTCGAATACGAACTGGATGAAGGGGGGCAATACCGTGGGAGCACAGTCGTTTTTCTGGCGGTTGCAGGCTGCGACGGGGCTTGAGTTTGACCTGCCGACCGAGGCGCAGTGGGAGTATGCCTGCCGGGCGGGGACAACGACCCCGCTCTACAACGGGGCGCTTACATCGGATAATCTCAATCTGATTGCGCGATGGGAGGGGAATTGTGGAAGTCGAGGTGACACGAGTACCACGTTGCCCGTGACCAAGGGAAGCGCGCGTGTGGGATCCTATGTGCCGAACGCCTGGGGTCTCTACGACATGATCGGCAACGTGTGGGAATGGTGTGTGGACGGCATCAGCACTGCTAACGACGAAACAGGTCGGCCCATCGGTGATGATCTGGGCAGCGATCACGTTGTCGATCCGCGTGGGCTGCCGTATACGGCCGGTGCCGTTTCAAAGGGCGGCGGCAACTGGGACAATATGCCGGGATGCCGCTCGGGGGCGCGTAACCGCCTCGCTACCGCGCAGTCGCATGCGCGCTTTGGGTTCCGTGTCATGTTGCGCAACAATCAGTAAGGAGAGACTGTCATGAGAATTCTGATTGCGCTTGGTCTGTTGTCCCTCGTCGCCAATGCGTCGCCCACGCCCGTTTCGACGGGCACGGCGAATGGCACGGTGACGACGGTGCGTAAGTCGGATGCTGGCGAGAGCAATGGCGCGGCGAAGGTGGACACGCTCCATTTTGGCACCTTGATAATGGTCTGGTGAGAAGGGGGCTGATCATGAAGAGGGAGTTACTTTTGCTTTTGGGTTGTACGGCCCTGTTTGCGGATGCGACCGTTTCAAACGTCGCTGTGACACAACATGCGGTGACAAAGGTTGTCGAGGTCACATACGACTTTGTCGGTGAGACGGCGGCGTACGTGACGGTCGCGGTGAAGACGAACGGCGCGGCGGTTGCACGCACGTTGACGGTTGCCGGAGACGTCTCGACGTTCCGCGACCCGAAAACGGTCGAGCCAGGAATGGTGAAGAAGATCCGCTGGTTCGCGGCGGCGGACTGTGCGGATCTCGAAGGGGCAACAGTGACGGCGGAGGTCTCGGAGTGGGCTGTGGACGGCGAGCCGCCTGCGCAGATCGCGAAGTGGGCGATGCTCGACCTGTCGGCCGGTAAAGATGCGGCGACGTATCCCGTCACCTTTTCGATGACGGGCCCGGATCTCACAAACGATGCCTGCCGCACAACGAACGTCTGGTTCCGTCACATTCCCGCGGGTTCGTTCCAGATGGGGCGCGGCGACGGCACTGACGGCGACGGCTGGTACGATTGGCAATCAACGGGCACGCAAGGTGTGACGCTCACGCGGGATATTTACGCGGGCATCTTCGAATGCACGCAGCGCCAGTATTACGAAGTGACTGGCTTAAAGCCGTCTTTCTACACCAATCCAAGCTGCTGGGAGGTCCGCCCCGTGGAAAACATCACATGGGCGCGTGTACATGAAGGTGCGGACGGAAACATGCGTAGTGAGACGTGGCCGTTCGTACGTGTGCCGGGCGAGACGTCGTTCATGGGGAAATTGCGGGCGCGGACGGAGCTCGCGTTCAATCTGCCGACCGAGGCGCAGTGGGAATACGCTTGCCGGGCGGGGACGGTCTCGACGTGGTATGATGGGTCGAACCCCACGACGAATCTCGAAAGCAACGCGGCCTTGAATCTCCTCGCTCGCTACAAGACCAATAATGGTGGAACAGACGCGAATTCCGATTTGACGTCAGGCGGCACGACGAAGGTCGGCAGTTACGTGCCGAACGCTTGGGGCCTCTACGATCTCTACGGTAACGTGAGCGAGATGACGCTCGACCGTAACGCGGGTTACACGTACGACTGGCAAACTGATCCGGTCGGCGGCACGACGTCGGTGTACCGCATCTACCGTGGTGGCGGCGCTTTCGATGCGGCGGGAAACTGCAGGAGCACTTTCCGCGGCACCGCTTTGACACAGACTGCGCAGAATGGACGTCTGGGCTTCCGTATCTTCTTTACGCTGGAATAGACACATGCGCTTCATTTGTATTATCTGCCTTCTGTCGTTGCCTGTTCTGGCGGGTGCACTTAAGGAACGTGCGCTGCAGTTAATGGGCGGCGCGGAGAAAATCGTTTTCATTGAGCGTCGGCTTTACAAGGACGGGCACTACTATCGTAATTTCGGCGGTGATGCCGTCAATCCGAACGACTGGTATCACGCTCCTGACGGCAGCGCGATCCGCGCGCTCAATCTGAAGAGCGGTCGCGTCGAAACCGTGCTCGAAGACGCAAGCGGCAATTTCCGCGATGTGCGCGTGAACTACGAAGGCACGCGGCTGCTCTTCGCCTGGCGACGTGCGGGCGCGCACAACTACAATCTCTATGAGAGCGACGTCGACGGCGGCAACGTGAAACAGCTCACGTTCGGCTGGCGGTGGGACGACTTCGGGGCGGAGTATCTGCCGGACGGCGGCATCGTCTTCTGCTCCTCGCGCGGACGTCGCTTCATTCCGTGCAACCACTCGCCGGGCGCACAGCTCTTCCGGATGGACGGCGACGGCAAGAGCATGCTCATGCTCTCAGCGAACAACGTTCGCGACGACCATCCCGCAGTGCTCCACAACGGTCAGATCGTCTACGACCGCTGGGAGTATGTAGACGCATCGATTGCGCACTACCGCGATATCTGGACAATGAATCCGGACGGCACGGCGCAGATGGTCGCCTTCGGCGGCAACGCGGCCGCGTGGATCGCACGTCGTCAACGTATCCGCGTGAAGGGGTCGCCGATGGCGATTCCCGGAGCGCCGGGAAAGGTCGTCTTCACGTTACAGCCGTGGAGCGGTTTGCGCGAGAACACGGGACACGTCGCGGTGGCGGATCTGAGTGGCGGCCCGGACGCCTTCGACAACTATATGATCATCTCGCCGCCGCGTCCCGCTTTTGACGAGCGCTGGCCCGAGCAGGGGTGGCTAGGCGGCGAAGACGCCTTCCACTCGCCATGCGCACTGGCGTCCGACTGTTTTTTTGTGGTGGAAAACCGCACGATCTACGCGATGGACGACCACGGAAACCTTGAGAAACTGTACGAGGCGCCGATCATGGCGCATGATCCTCGTCCCGTGATGGCGCGTCCGCGTGAATCTGTGCTCGCGTCGAAGATCAACCGTGCGCTTGACTATGGCACCTTCGTGGTGAGTGACATCTACAAGGGACGTAATGCGGAAATGACAGGTGTCGCGCGCGGCACGATCAAGACGCTGCTCGTGATGGAAGATCTGCCGAAACCCGTGAGCTATTTTTCGCTGCCGGGGCTCCTGAGCTGCGACGGGTCCCACACCCTGAGGCGAATCGTCGGCACGGCGAAAGTGTACGAGGACGGGTCGTGCGCGTTCAAGGCACCCGCTCTGCGCGGACTCTACTTCGTCGCACTCGACAAGGACGGGCTGGCAGTTAAACGCATGCAGAGCTACACGATGGTGATGCCGGGCGAGCACCAGGGGTGCGTAGGATGCCATGAGAACCGCACGGTCGCGAAGCTGCCTGATAGCACGCGGGGGCGCCTTCAAGCGCTCGCGGGCGAGGTGCAATCGTTGGAACCGTGCGCGGACGTGCCGGACATCATCTGCTATCCGCGCGACGTGCAACCGGTGCTGGACCGGAACTGTGTGTCGTGCCACAATCCAGACCGGAAGGGTGGTCCGGCCGGGCGCGTCCTGCTGACGGGAGACCGCACGGAGTGGTTCAGCCAAAGCTACTATTCGCTCTGTGCGTATGAGCAGGTGAGCTACATGCAGGGGCGCTACAACTACGAGCATCGGGAACACGAACCGTACGGGTTCGGGTCTGGCGCGAGTGCGATCATGAAGAAGATCGACGGGCACCACCACGGCGTGCAGATGAGTGCGCGGGACCGGGACGTTATCCGTTTGTGGATCGAGTCGAGCTGCACGTTCCCCGGAACGTACGCCGTGTGGAACACGCCCGAGAGCGCGGTGGCGGGTGCGCAACAGAATGTCAACACCGTGAAGATCGGCGCGCCTCTTGAGGGAATTGTGTACAACCGCTGTCTTGTGTGCCATGACAGCGAGGCGATGATGGGGCGGCGTGTGCGGAACCGCGTGCGTATGAACGAACCGAAGCACTGCTGGAACCTGTACGATCTGTCGTATCCGGAGAAGTCGATGATCCTCAACGCGCCGCTTTGCTCGGCCGCAGGTGGTTGGGGGTGGTGCAAGGAGGCATACGGACGTGAAGTTGTCTTCTTCAGCAAAGATGACAGGGACTATCAGGCAATCCTCGGTGCGATCAAGGCGGCATCCGCGCGGCAGCTCGCGAACAAGTCGCTGCGTCCCGATCTGCCTGGCTTCGTGCCGAACCCTCACTACGTGCGGTGGATGAAGACATGGGGCGTATTGCCGTCGGACGCAAAGGCAGAGGACGTGAATGCATTCGAAACGGACCGATGCTACTTCGAATCGCTCTGGTACAAGCCGGGGCGTGTGGACATCGCTACGGCGAACGAACCGGAGCCGATGGCCCCGCTGCCCGTGGTGAAGACACCACAGCCGGCGGTGGGCGGCGAGAGTTGCAAGGAGGATGTGCCGGGCGTGCGTAAGGAGGTGGATCTGCTCGCGGGAAAAACGCTCGCTGATTTTGACGCCATCGGTCCGGAGGCGGGACCGCGAGTGATCGGCGACACGTTCGAAATCAAGGACGGCGTTCTGACGATGAACGGGACGCATGCGGCTGTGTTGATGACGAAGGCTCTGACGGAGGCGGACTTCACGCTGACGATGGAGGTGAGCTACGCGACGGACGCATTTGGCGACGCGGGATTCGTGATTGGTTTGCGTTCCGATTCGCAAGGTTACTGTGGGTACACGGGGCTTGAGGTGCAGGGCAAGACCACGGACATCGGCGACGTGTGGGGATGGCCGGGGTACGCAGTCGCACGGGACACTGCCGCGCGTCCGGACGGTTACTTGCGCGTGCCGCGGTTGGCGGCTGTGGGTGCCGAAGCGGGCGCGTGGAATCGGCTCGAAATTGCTGCATACGGCGGGGGGGTGACGGTCAAGTGGAATGGTTCGGTTGTGAACAGGTGTCGAGTGACGGGGGCAACGGCCGGACGGATTGGCTTTCAGACGCAACCGTATCCGAACGGGCGCGTGACCGTGCGATGCCGGAATGTCTGTTTGAGGTAAGCGGAGGGTGCTCCCCTGGCAGCTTTTCTCGCGGACGAGGTCGTCCGCGCCCCCAGTCTTGCTTATCGCTTCGTTAGTAACGTGCGATTTTCTCGCATCCCTGCCACTAGCCGATTACCTTTCAAGGATTGCCGCAGAAAGAGTATCTTGGTACCCTTCAGGTATGCAGATGAGTAATCGTTTAGCCCGCCGCCCGGCGGAGCCGGGGACAAATGGTGGCATAACTATCAACGCTCAACTTTTAACGCTCAACTCGCAAGTTATTGTCAAGGTCATTGTAGTCGTTTTGTCGGTCTGTTCTGTCGCGCGCCTGCTAGGGGCCGACGGGGGCGACTTCGCCAGCCAATGGCAGCAGGTGCAGGCCGCTGTGGGACAGCGCGACTT
>JAKQQT010000026.1 GCA_029564025.1 Armatimonadota bacterium
ACGATCTCCACAGCGGAGTCGTAACGGCGGCTGACAACGAACAGACCAACGAGGAAGGTGAGACCGAGGAGAATGGCGAACCAACGCCTCCGCAACCGAACGAACTCTGGAGAGGCATCACGCATCGCTTGTTGCCGAACGACAGAACTGAGCGACAGCCGCCCCGCCGTGATGACGCCCGCGACGCTCGACCAACCGAGCGCGTCGCCGAAGCCCGCGACTCTCGAACTGCAAAGCGGGGCGGCTGTTCGCTCCAGTGATCTGGTTAGCCCCTTCCGTCATTTCTCTTTCGTCTGAACCACACCAACAAAACGCCTCCACCAAGCAGCAATGCCCATGTGGACGGCTCCGGAATTGCGCCCGCCAGAATCGGCACGCCGGGCTGTGTCTCGTAGGCCCAGTCAAGAACATTACCGTATGGTGCATCGGTAAAAGTCTGAAGGCGGACCCAGCCGTAATGCGTAACACCCCCTATCCTGAACTCGACGCCCGCATAACCCGTTAATCCCGACCAAAACCCAATGCAGCCCAGGGTAGTGCAGGCCAGGATGCCGGCTCCTCGAGTAGGAGCAGCAGAATCCACCCACGTCAGGCTATCTTGCGCAGAATGAGACCCAATCATGGAACCTTCCGGCACAGGATACACTAGTCTGTCCAAGTCGGGGGGCGGCGCAACCCAGGCCAGCACTCGATTCGATCCTGCTGGGACAATCGCAGCGAATGAGATGAAGGTGGAATCTATTGCGAAATCAATAAACCCGTCCCCGTTCAAGTCCAGCTCTCGGTAGATTGTGCTCGGATGCACTGCTCCGTAACCCAACGGTGTTTGGGGCTGCCAGTAAGCGATGCTGCCCTGGCCGTGGGCGGCGCTGGCAAATGCCACTGCCGCCCCAAGCACGTAAAGGCACCAGACTGTTCGTTGCCTGTTCCTCATGGCATTTCGATCACGCGGGAGAACCGGTGCGGCTGCTGCGCGTCATACGGCAGCGTCACGCTCACGTTCGTCCGCGCCGCGTTCACCACCCCGCCAATGTCGGTCCAGCCCGGCCCCTCCACATTGTTCCGATACTGCACCTGGTAGTTCTGCCCCACCACCGCGTTCCAAGTCATCATCAGTGTGTTCGTGCCCGTCACGGCAAAGTCCGTGATCCGCAGCGTCGGCTTCGGCTGCGGCACAATGCCGCTCAACACAATCGAATCCCACTGGGGCAGCCCGTTCCACAAGTTCGTGCCCTTGTGCGTAATGCGGACGGTGTAAACGCCGTTGGCCACCGCGTTGGTGATGACCACCTGCTCGACGTTGTCGCGGAAGTTGTCCGCTCGCGTGGCCGCGTTGGTGCGCGCCCCCGGGTCGAGGACATAGGGGAAGTTCGTTGCGCCCGACGGACTAATGACGCGAAGGTCCAGATCGTTGACCAGTTTCAGATTCGGGGAATCCACCGTGAACACGTTCTCGGCCACGCCGGGCGCGTCCGTCCAGGCGTGGGTAACGCGCAGTTCATTCGTGCCGCCGGTGGCCACGACCGGAAACTCAATCACGCCGCCCGGCTCCAGTCGCACCTCCTTGATGAAGGCCTTCCACCCGTTGGTCGCGTTTTCGCCGAGCACCAGAGCGGCCCGGCGCGTGTTCATCAGACCCCAGCCGAACCGATAGTCCGGCCCCGGATGCGGCCCGGCCTCGTCGGCGGTGTGGATCACCAGCGCCTTCCATGTCGAGGCGCGGAGCGGTGGCGCGTCGGGATGCAACTGGGCGTATCGTTGCCGGAGCAGATTGATCGAGCCGGTCACACTGGGCGCCGCGAAGCTGGTGCCAGAGCGGATGTTGACGTCGTTGTCGGCGTCCGAATCCGTCGTGATCAACTGCACACCGTCGGCCACCAGGTCGGGCTTGATACGCCCGTCGTCGGTTGGACCGCACGAACTGAACGTGCGGCCCGTGGCGTCCTGGCCGAGCACAACCTGCGAGGCGATAGTGTAGCCTCCGGGGATGGGAAACACCGCGCCCACGGTCAGAATGTTTTTGGCCGATGCTTGCGGCGACATCGTGTCAAAGCCGCCTGCGTCGCCGTCCAGGGCCCGCACGACGTTGGTGACCAACACCTCGACAACCTGATTGCTGACAATTCCCCAAGTGATGTGGGGCACGGGCTGGTTGGTCGGTCCCTCGCTCTGGTCGTTGCCAGCCGCCCACACGGTTAGGTAGTAGGGGTTGTCGAATGTGATGCTGTCAAACTCCCGGGTGATGGCGTTGTATTGCCCAAACTTCGGGTCTTGGTTCGGGTCAATGAAGGGGAAACCCCACCAGCGCCAAACGTTGTTGGTCTGTAGCTCCCAGCCACTACGCAATCCGTAGGAATGGTTTGATAGTTCGATGGCGTTCGTGGCGACGGCTCCGCGCATCTCGACATCGTCACTGAAGAACCCCCACGACCCGACAGGCGCCTGATAGGCCATGCCCCGCATGGCATTGGTGATGAGAACAATGTTGGTTCCCAGCTGAATCGGCACGATGAACAGTCCTGACGCCGCCAGTGTGCCCGCCACGCCGGTGGCGTGGAAATGGATGTTTGTATCCCCATCCATCCGTGTCACCCGGCCGCCGAACTCCAAGTGCGTCGTGCGCACCGCGCCCTCATCCCACATCCCAAAGAACATGTTCGTGCCAGTGAGGTTCAGCCCGGTGTCCCCGCCGGGCCGCACCCGGTCTGTGGAAATCGTGCGCGCCGCGTTCAGGTTGAACGCGCCCTTGTAAACCGGCAGCCCATCCAGCACCGCCTCCAGATAGGCATTGCGTCCATCACCCAGCGGAACGACCTCTGGATTGCCCGTTTCTTTTGCCCACTCCTCGGCGACTTTGCGCCGCGCGGCCGCCTCCTCCTGCTTCTGCGGCAGCGTCTCGGCGACCAGCAAGCGGTGTCCCTCCACCAAGGCCCATGCAGTGGCCGGCGAGCCGTCTCGAAACGTCAACGGCTCATGCAGCGTGGGGAGGAATCGCTGCCGGTTGTGTTCCCAAACTTCCGCTTGGGCCTTGGCCGCCGCTTCCTGTGCCGCCTTGGCCAACAGCGGGTCGGCAGCTATGGCCCTGGCTAGCGGGGCAGCTTCCTCGTGCCGCTTTCTGGCGGCGGCCTGCTCCGGCGTGTCGGCAATGGCCGTGTCGTCGAAGAGGAAAATGCCGGGCGCAATCTCGACGACATCGAGCTCGGGGTGCGGGTTGAACGGCCAGGGAGGACTCCACTCAAAATCCTTGGCCGAGTAATACGTGCCGGGGAGGGGTGGTTTGGCTGCTTGTTGGGCGAAGCACGTGCTGGCCAGCGCCAGCGCCGTGATTGCGACTGCGATTCCTCTCCTTGTTCTGGTTTTTGTTTTCATTTGGTGCGCTCCGGTTTGCTGTGCGTGTTCGATTCGCCCGCGACGTTACGGGCTAACGTCCCGGCTCAGGCACGCCGGGCCAATGATATTCAATTGTCAACCGAGACGCGATCCCGGCGTTGCCTGCAGCCGGCTGGTTGGCCTTTGTCTTCATCTGCTCACCAAATCAAACTTCTCGGTGTATCCCTTCAGAATCTCGTCATTGGAAATCCAGTATCCATCCTTCACAAACCGAACTCTCCATCTCAACGTCCGCTTGTAAACATCACTGAACTGGTCAAAGACCACGAAATCGCCACCGGACTCAACAACGCGATACTCGGAAATCTCTGTCCAATCACTCCCGGTAGTGGAGGTGACGCGCCGCCCGGAATAGGTGACGCTCATCTTGCCGAGGACGTCGCTCTCAAACCGGTCAATGACCTTGCCTGGAATCACTCCATCGCGTCGCCATGCAGAAACCGTCTCATCCTTGTTTGAGCGCCACGAGCCCTGCAAGCGAGACTCTTCGCGCGACGACCGGCACGCCATCAGCGCAACCAAGCTCAGGCAGGCGAGAATGACGAGGGCGAGTTTCATGGCCAACGCTCCGGCTCAGGCACGCCGGGCCGATGGTGTTCGATTGTCAACCGAGACGCGATCCCGGCGTTGCCTGCAGCCGGCTTGTTCGGCACTCTCTGCAACCGTCTCATCTTCCACGCCTCCTGCCTGCGGACCAAAGCAGAGCTCCGCCGATGGCCGTCAATGCAACAGTGCTTGCCTCAGGAACCTGAACCACGGTAAGGCCAACGTTCGGCTGGTCGGCCAAGACAATGCCTTCAACGTGAGGCATCCATGTGGCCAGCGATATATCCATATAGCCGTAGCGGAAAGTCTCCTGCTCGGCGAGACGAAAGCCAATCGCCAAACGATCCAGACCTGCTGTGTAATCCGGGTAACCTTGGCGGGCGTAGTAAACGGTGCCGAACTGGCAGATGAGTGAAATTGGGGCTGTGAACGTCTGCAACCACATTCCCTCCCTAGGCGCAGGTCCAACCCACGATCCCGGAAGCAAGGCAATGGGGTCAAGCGAACTGGGCGAACCAAGCAACTGCAGGGCGGAACCGAACTCCAAAGTCACTCCCAACGAGCAGAGGTAGGTCGTGCCCTCCGGAGTACCAAGGCACACGGGCGCTCCGTAGTATCTCACTGTCAGGTCAGTCGCGCCGTCTTGGTTCATGTCCACACTAACGGGAACTCCCAACGTCAATTCCAGGGGCTGGGGTTCATCGACAGGGATCACCGCACCAGTTGAAAGGGCGGGGAGCAACGCTGTCGCCATTACGCTTAGCGCCAGAACAATCAGATGGGTGTTCATAGTTGCCGAACGATTCAGCTCACCGATGGCGGCCCCTCCGCGACTCCCGAATTGCCAAGCCGCGTGCCGGGGCCGCCATTCGGTGAAGCGCCGGGTTCGGCTTCCGGCCTGCTCAAGGAAAAGAACGCCTGGAAGACAGCTCGATATTGAACTGGATCGAACTCCCATCCGGCAAAAGAACTCGCCCATTGAACAACGCTTCCAATGCCATTCGGTAGCGTAGAGCTCTCGCTGCGATCCAAACCGATCCGGCTCCATCGAACGACGTTCTCATTGTGCTCAACCTCGGCAATCACCACAGTGCACCAAAAATCACAATCGTCTGGACACATCAGAACGGGTGCTCGGGTCGTGGCTCCAGCCTCAGGTAGAAAACGCTCCAAGCTGATCCGCAACTCCTCTTGGCCCTTCGACCCTTCATGCCAGGGGAGAAGGCACGGAATCAAGCCTCGGCAGTCAGCGGCAGAAAGAACATCCTGAACATCCGCCAGAACATCGCTGAGGGGCCTTCCATCAATGGCGATATCGAGGTGGGGTCCGTCGCAAAAGTCGCTCTTCCGGCTTATTGCAGCGATCGTGTTCATGCTCTTGCCGAACGCAAAGCTGAGGCACGGCCACCGACTGAGAACCTACGGCGCGAACCGCGCCACCACACTTCAGCGGAACATGCGCAAACGGAGTGGCTGGTGGCCGTTGCCTCCAGCGTCTTGTTGGCCTGCCTCAGAGTAGCCGGAGGAATTCCTCCACGCTCACATTGCTCTGTCGAAGGATCGCTCTCAATGTTCCTCGATCCAGTTCCCGATGAGCTGGAACCACCGTCTGCGCAAACGGCTCCTCTCGCCTCAGAATAATGTGGCTCCCGTGCTGACGCCGCACCCGAAAACCGATCCGCTGAAGGGCAGCAGCGGCCTGCTCTCCAGACACCCTCGGCAGCTTGTTCATACTGCCAGCAGCAGCGCATCCAACTTGTCCTCCGGAACGGGGATCCCATCCTCCTGCAGCGAAATGATGTATCCCTCAATCGCCTCTTTAACGTTGCGGATCGCTTCCTCCCGAGTCGTCCCTTGCGATACGCACCCCGGCAGACTCGGACACTCGGCCACCCAGTAGCCGTCTTCACCCGGATGGATCAGAACCTGTCTCATGCCAAGACCCTACGAGCCAGGCGCCAAGGGGTCAAGACGGGCTGGACATGGGCCCGACCCGATGCAGGCCAACGCCCCAGATCAGTGACCCCGCGCCAGTGGCATTCGGAATGCACGCGGGACAAAATCGCGGGGTTCACTGCATCTGGTTTGTTCGGCCTAGTTTTCACTCAGTTCGAACTTTGCCCTTACTCGAACGAGGATCTCAATC
>JAKQQT010000044.1 GCA_029564025.1 Armatimonadota bacterium
TGCCCTGCAACGGCAGTCCGGCGGGGATATCGGCCGGCGCCGGCGCGGCTGTCAGGGCGCCGAACGCCAGAAACAGAACGAGGTGGTGGATTTGTTTCATCATTCGGGATCTCCAAAGCGCGTGCGTTTTCCGCAATAAAGAGCCTCCCGGCGCCAGGCGACGCCGGGAGGCATGGTCGAGCGCGGGTGTTACAGGCCGTTCACCTCACGCATAATGGACACGGCATCCTCGATGCCGATCTTTCCGGCGGAAGCGCCTGCTTCCACGTCGAGGCGGGCCTGGTCAGCCGCTCCGGCTGTCTTCAGGCCGCCCGCGATCTGCAGGGCGTTCAGCGCGTCCATCGCTGTCAACGGAGCCACCGCCGTCGAACTGGCGAAGATTCCGACGTCGTTGATGGTCGTGTTTGGCGGAAGGATCGCCTTGTACTGAACGTAGCGTCCGGAAACGCCGGTCAGCATGGTGGAGGCGGTTGCCGGGTAGGTCGTGGCGGAGGTGCCGTCCGGTCCCAGCCAGGGAGCGGTGACAATAGCGCCCGTGGTATCCGCCGCGCGGAACTGGAGCGTCGCGTTGGCCGAGTTGCCGCCGAGAGTGTTGGCGAACAAGGTCAGTCCGGAGACGCCCAGGTCCATGATCCGGCTTTCGAACGTGCCGGTCATGGTAATCGGCGAGTACTTGAAGTAGTCGTAATCAATGGCCTGCGAACCGGTTGCTCCGCCCCATGTTTTGGCGAAGTAACCGATGTACATGCTGGTCATCGTGTGCGCCATTGTGTAGGATGTCGCCTCCGTCCAGTTCGTCCCATCCGTGCTGACGTAACCGGTGAAGCGGTTGCCGATCTTGCGCAGGCGCAGGAAGTAGGCGTTGTCGGTGTAGCCGCCCGGTCCGAAGTCCGCGAATCCGTTATTGTCTCCGCGGAGCATGCGGATGGCGTCCTGGCGGTACGGTCCGAACGCGATGATGTTGGTCATGTCCAGAACGCCGTCCGGCGGGGTGCCGGTCATGGCCTGGATAACGGTGAGACCCTGGTTGCGGTCGGTGTCGCGCCCGTACGGGAACTCGACATACGTTTCCAGTTCAAAGTCGCCCGTCACGGGAGTCGTGTTGTAGAGGATACAGCGCGGTTTTTCCAGCGCCGTTCCGCCGCCCCACGTATCCGTCGGGTGCGTGCAGTTGACCCGGGCGAAGCCCGGATTGTCCGTGTACGAGAACGTGCTCGTTCCGGGGGGATTGTTGCTGAATGCCCAGTTCGAGGGTGTAGCGGTGAAGTTCTCGGTCACGGACGCGCCGTAGGCGAGCTTCGGCATCATAGCGCCCGGCAGGGTGTCGGTGTCGATTCCGATCTTCACGGAACCGGCCGTGAAGTCCGCCTTGTTGCTGTCGCGGGCGATACGATTCGCTGAAGAGGCGTACTGGATGCCCGTGGCGTGCAGGTAGGGAACACCGGCGCCGGGAGCCTGGCTGAAGAACAGCCGGACAGCTGTGTCGGTGATTCCGTCCAGGGTGGCCGGCAATTTCGGTTCGTTGAGAGTGAAGTAGGTGTTCGACGTCCCGTCCGGGCCGATAAACGTGCCCTCGGCGTTGCGGACCTGCCCCTTCACGGTCGAAGCCGTCAAGGCGTCACCGAAAGCCAGCAGGGAGTCCGGATGGCTTTCTGCGGGCAGGGTGACGGGAATGTCCTTCTGACCGGTCGTGGCCAGGTTGCTGACCAGCAGGTAGTTGAAGTCGTAATCAACGGTAGCCTGGTCGGCGAGTTGGTAGGACTTGCCGAGGAAGCCGACACCGATCGGTGTGAAGTCGGCTCCGCCGGTTGCCTGTCCCTTGATGTCGCGGGTTAACAACACGCGCCAGGAAGGCGAGGCGGAGTTGGGGTCCCGGAACGACAGCGTCATTACCGTGCCCTGCTTGGTGACGCGCAACTGCATCGAGTTGGAGCCGTAGTTGTAGACAAGAGGATCGCCGGTTATGTTGTTGATTACGGAATCCTCAATCACGCTGAGGTCGTAGAAGTCCGGGAAGCGGCGGGCGATGCCGATACCGAAGTAATCGTTCGGGCCCATCCACATCAATAGCGCGGCAAAGCGGGCCTGCTGGACTTCCATGTTGACCTCGGTTTCGATTTCGAAGTTGTCGAGGTTGGTGCCCTGCGGGATCTCGCGGATCGCCTTTACGCCGCCAAGTTTGATGGTGTCGCCGTAGAAGTCCTGCGGATATCCCACTTTGAGGCGCAGGTAGCCCGGTCGCTCGGTCAGCGAATAATCACCCACCACGCCGGGATCCAGGATGGTGTAGCCGGGATCGAACGTGTAGGCCGGATCCAGATCCGCGGCACTGAAGTCGTCACGCAGAACCTGGGTTCGCGCGAGCGACAGGTCGCCGCCGCCGGTCTGGGTTTGCACGCCGCCCGCATCCGCGCCGTAGTCCGCCGTATCGGACAGGATCCTGGCGGAGAGTCCGGCCGGGAACCAGGAAGCGCTGATACTGCGCAGGAAGGCCGGCAGGTTGACGGGAATGATGGTGTCGTTGGCGGAAGGCGCCGAACCGGCGTCCATCGCCAGTTTGTACTCAAGATACCGCTTTCCGGCGGCGTTGGGAACGACCTGGGCGGCATCATCGGTGAACCAGGTGGCGGAGGTGCCGTCCGGTCCCGCGAAAGAGCCGCCGTCTGTCAGGGTTCCACCGGCCAGCGTGTTGCCGGCCCGGAGCTGGTATTTGGTGCCTTGTATGGAAGCCGTGTTCAGGCTGACCGTCTGCCAGTCCGCGGGTGTACCCGCGTCAAAGACATTGGTGTAGGATCCGGAGAGGCTTCCGATGCGGTTGACCTTCAGGTACTCGAAGTCGTCGTCCTGATACTGCAGGGCGGCGGGATCGGTGCCGCCCCAGGATACGCCGAGGACTCCCACAACCACGCCGGGCGCTTCGGCCAACAGCGGGTTCTTGTACCACATGTGGAACACCCAGGGCGCGCTTTCCTCGTCTTTCAGGTAGGTGTAGAAGTATGCGCCGCGCTTCACGATGCGCATAAACCAGGTGTTGCCCGGGAAGTTCTCCGAGCCGAAGTTGTAGGGCCAGCCGTCGATGGCCGGGTATATCCTGGCGCGGCTGGCGGCGCGGTTCACACCGTCGCGGCTCACGCCGACGGCGATGTAGACCGAATCGTTATCCAGCGGAACGTCGGTTGCCACGCTCTCATCTCCGGAAGCCGCCCGCCCGATGAACAGGCCGTCGAAGCGCCGGTTGTTGATGTTGCGGTCGCCCTGGATGGTGAACTTGGTTTCGACCACAAAGTCGCCGGTGAGGATCGTCTTGTTGACGGCCATCATCGGGGATCTCTGTCCGCCGACGCCGGTGTTGTAGAAGTCCTGGCCGCGCGAGCAGTGCAGGCGCAGGATGCCGGTGGGTGGAGCGACCGCCTCGGGGACCGCGGGAACGTCGCCGGAGAACAGGAACTGCGAGGGATTGACCGCCAATTCGCCGTGTTCGCCGAGGTTCGGCGTCAGGAACAGGTAGTTCGCGGACGCGGCGGCGGTGTCGGTGTAGTCGAACTCGTCATTGATGACGGAGGCGCCGAGCGAGGGCATCAGGCCCACGGCGCCACCCAACCAGGCTTCCGCCATGGGTTGGACGATACCGTCCGAGACGCCGCCCGCGAAATCTGCTACTTCGGTGTGCGTGATGGTGGAGGCCGATGCGGACACTCCCCACCACGCCAACGCGAGAGTCGCGGCGGCGCCGATGGCTTTCTTCAGATTCATCGTTTGTTCCTCAGTAAGGATGGTTGATGGAATGGGCCTTCCTCGCGGGGGGTGGAAGAGACCGCGATGTCAGACCGCGCCGCGGGTCCAAGCCACGTGAACCCGAGGCGCTCAGTGGGAATAGAGAACTACCAGTATTCATTGGCGGCTACGACCTGCGAGCCCCAATTCGCCTTGTTGCGTCCGGCAACCACGTGACCGTCGGTGTCCGGATTGGCAACGCCCCAGTAGTTTTTGCCGTCGCCCGGCCGCCCGTACACTTCAGGAAGCGTCAGGGAACCGGAGTGTCCGTCGGCAAACGCGATGTTCATGCGTTTGTTGTGCGTGAAGAAGACACCGACCGGGCCGGACGAGTAGCCGGCGGTCAGCGTTCCCTTCTTGTCCTGCGTCCACGCGTAGGTCCAGGGTCCCAGGTCGGGATTCGCCGTACGGCATTCGATGATAACCATCAGGCCGGCGGGGTCTCTGACCTTTGTGACCGTGCGAAGCGGGTAAATGGATTCGGTCGGGAAGTAGCCGCCGTTGTAGCCGTAGCACGAGGCGAGCCACTTGCTCTTGTCGAGTTTGTATTCTGTTTGAATGTTGCTTTCATCGCCGATGCGCGCCGTGGCGTACCGCACGCTTCCGGCGGCCATCACCGCGGGATTGGCCGGGCATACCCACACGTCGTTGCTGGACGTGTATTTGGACAGCGCCCGTTTCCAGGTGTAGGGATGCACGAGGGTTCCGTTCAGCAGGAACCGGTCCGGCGGATAGACGCCCTCGTTGTCGTCGGTGTACATCATCAGCGCCTTGCCGATCTGGTTCATGTTGGAGCCGCAGGCCGTCATCCGCGCCCGATCCCGCGCCT